>NZ_CP117418.1:659920-989880 GCF_028607105.1 Novosphingobium humi
ACCCGCGCCTTGGTATCGGCTGTGAATTACCATGAAGTGCTGGCCAAGCTGACGGATCGCGGCGTCGAAGCAGCCGAAGCCAAAGCGATGTTGGCAGAGCTCGATATCGACGTCATCGCGGTGGACCGCGATCAGGCCGATATTGGCGGGGAGATCCATCCGCTGGTCCGCGGTGTAGGACTGGGTCTGGGGGAGCGCTCCTGCCTCGCTCTGGCGCGATCACGTCAGGCCGTTGCCGTCACGGCAGATCGGCTCTGGGGAGATCTCGACATCGGGGTTTCTATCGAGGTGGTGCGGTGAGCGGCGCAATCGCCCGAAATGCAGGAATTGAGAACGAATAGATGCGCAGTGACCTCAATCATCTTCCGGCCGTCAAACAGCGCGAACTCGACCGCGTGGTAGAGATCCTGTTTCAGGGCTTTCGCGAAGCAACGCAGGAAGCGATCGGGCGCCGCAAATCAGCCCGGATCCTGAAGGTCATCCTGTTCGGCTCCTATGCCCGGGGCGATTGGGTCGATGCGCCCTTCGACGCAAACCAATATACCTCCGACTATGACATTCTGGTGATCGTTAATCAGAAGGAACTAACGGATCGCGCGGAATATTGGGAGGAAACCGAGCAACGGCTGTTTGACGCCTATCATGTCGAAAAGGTCATTCGCACGCCGATCAATTTCATTGTCCATTCGCTCCAGCAGGTGAATGATGGCCTATCCCATGGCCGACTTCTGTTCATGGAGATCGCAAAGGACGGGGTAATCCTCTACCAGTCCGATGATCGCTTGCTTGCGGAACCCAAGCCCAAAACACCTGAGCAGGCCTACCTCGCCGCCAAGGACTATTTTGAAGACAAGTTTACCGGGGCTATGCGGTGGTACGAAGGCGCTGAATTTTATCAGAACAAAGGCTATTTCGGTAACGCTGCCTTCCTTCTCCATCAGGCAACCGAAAACCTGTATAAATGTATGCTGCTGACGCTGACATTTTATGCCCCTCGTAATCCCAATATCGTGTTCTTGCGGGGCATTGCCGAAGGGCTGGAACGGAGCCTGTTCGACGCTTGGCCTCGCGGTACACATGCGCAGCGGGCGATGTATCAAAAGCTGAAGGACGCATACAGGAAGGCCCAGCATTCAAAGCATTTCGATATTTCTCCGGAGGAATTGAACTGGCTCCGGGAGCGGATTCAAGTGCTGGGGCAGAAAGTTCAGGAGATCTGCATCGCTCATATCGCAAAGCTCAGACAGGCAGCTGAAGTTTGAAATTGCCAGACGACCTGCGCCTCTGGATGGAGGCCGTTGGCTGTGTATTTGTTTCCGGCAATGCCATACCGTCGTTGCTGCAGGTCGATGGGCAGCAAGGGCGGACAATTCGGTCAGCCTGCGGATCAGCATGAGATTTGGAAGCTGATCGGCGCATAAAATTCGCAATCTTCGGCCATTTTTTGGGGTTACTCTCGACGCCAGTCCACAGCCGGGCGACCATCGGGCTGCGAAGAGATCAGATGACAGCATGCCATTTTTCCGCTATGTCGCATTGTAACGACAAGTGAGGCTGTGCCGTGACCGTGTCCTTTCTTTCTTCCCGCGATTTCAATCGTGATCCCGCGCGCGCCAAGCGTGCGGCAAAACAAGGCCCAGTCTTTGTGACCGAGCGTAGTAAGCCTGCGCTCGTCGTGCTCAGCATCGAGGAATATGAGCGTCTTGCCGGTCAGGGCCGGTCGCTTGCCGATATGCTGATGCCGGCCGAGGATCTCGACTTCCCGATGGCATTTCCCAAAGCCATGCCGGGCTTTAGACCGGCTGAATTCGACTGATGTTCCTGCTCGACACCAATGTGATTTCTGAAAGCCGAAAACTGCATTCGGGCAAGGCAGACGAGAATGTGGTCCGATGGCTTCGGGCGACCTCACCGGCACAGACCTTCCTTTCCGTATTCACGGTTTTTGAACTGGAACTGGGCGTTCGGCTGAAGGAGAGACAGGATGCCGCACAGGGTCAGGCACTGCGGCGCTGGCTCGAAACCACAGTTCTGCCGGGGTTTGCCGACAGGGTGCTCGAACCCGGCGCGGATGTTGCCCGGCGTTGCGCGGCGCTGCATGTGCCAGATCCTGCCAGTGAGCGCGATGCCTGGATCGCCGCAACGGCGCTGGAGCATGGGCTTACCGTCGTGACGCGCAATGTCGCGGATTTTGAACGTACAGGCGTGGCGCTGCTCAATCCTTGGGAATGACGTTGAGGAGGGACAGACCGGTTTGTCTCCTCTGAGCGGTAAATTGACCCAAGCTGCCGTTCATGCACCGCATTCCGAATCAGCGCTTGCAAGCACGTGTTGAGTGACACAGAAGATTGTCCAGAATTCCAAGCAAAGAGAGGTAAGCAGGCATTTATTCGATCACTTATCGCCTCGCTAGTACAAGCGGTTCCAGGCTATGGCATGCCATTTCTAACTATAGGCTGGTCAAAATGAACGATGCGCGCATGTTACCTCGACGACCATTCAAGGTGTTTTCAGCTTAAATTAGGCTATACGCTGCCAGTATCTCTTGAGAGAGACCCGATCTTCGGGCAGGATTTGGAAATAATGGGCAGCGAATTCGCCATCAGCTGCACCGATTACACGGCCTTCCGGAATATGAGCGATAATAGCTGAAAGGGCTGGATTGAACCGGCGCTTTTCCCACTCGCATTTTGCGAACAATGTAGCCACATCGACGGCATCAGGCCCGTCGAGAATAATTGGTATTAGGTGCGCGATGTCCGCAGAGGAGTTCGCGCCGATGGCTTTGGCATCGAAGATCAGAAATAGATCAGCCGTGGGGCGACAATATGGGATGTCCCTTCCCATGGTCTCGTAAGTTTCAACAAACCCGTCTTGCTTCAACTCGGCCACGGCTTCGACTAACTCCTCGAGCTTTGTATCGCAAAAGTGCTGCACCAGTTCTTCGCAATCGACAAATTCCGAAAGGCCATTAGGGGATGTTTGTGCAATCCAAAGTGCCATTTTTCGTGCCAAGAGAGAAAGGTCGAGGGAGAGCGCAGAAAGATTGTCTGGGTCATCTGGACGTGCAGGCAATGGCTTGATGGCCAGTGCCGCGTCATTTCCAACCATGGGCGACATGGTTCCGCATAGCCAGGCATCCAGCGCATCAATGACCTGCTGACCGACCGCGGCAAACTGGCGAATATCATCGCCGATAATCGCAACGGTTTCACCGACCTTCGCGTCGGGATCAAAGGGCACAAATTTGTCGTCGATGACGCCCAGATTGTGCCCGATGACATGGCGCTTCTGGATGTTGATTTTCAGGACATCCATTGCGGCCGGCGTCAGCGTGGCGAAGGGTTCGACCACAATTTCGGCAAATCTCTTGGTGGCCTTGTCGACATTCTGAAAATCATTTCCGACCCTAGGCCTGTCTTTGCCAAGCTGGTCGATCCCGTACAAATAGACAGCCTTGAGCGTGGCCTCGAAAGCCGTGAGGACATCTTCGTGGGCGTTGCCGAGAAGCCGGTAAGCCAACTCTTCCTGCTCGGCATCCAGTTGCTCGGCAATCTCGATCTGGTCAATGACCAGTTGCGTCTCACGCAAGAAATGGAGCCGGAGGTTCGGTGCCCCGCAATCAGGGCAGAAAAGCCCGATAGCGTAAACGCCGTAATCACGACCGCAATGATCGCAAATCAGTTCACGCATAAGATCAGATCGACGAAAATGGGGCTTCGGCGGCGGTCCAACGGAGGATTTCACCTCCATCTTTACGAAGGAATTTCCGGCGAATGATTTGGCCAATCCGCCAAGCATTCGGTCAAGTTCGCGATGGACGTCGACGAGCGCTGCTTGCTTGACCGTCTCGATGGCAGCATCGAGATCGTCAGGATGCAGAAATGTTGAATCATCGTCGATGACACCGCTGTAGGGACAAACCGTCTGGTTCGAACGCGGCTCCAGCTTCATGCGGTGACGCAGCTCGGTCGTTAGCGGGATGTCGGCGACAACATCCCCGAGAATGAAGTGTCGCGGCGGAGCCTTCTCGTTAGGCGAATACCGATAAACCCGTCCCGAAGGAGTCTTCGGGGCAGGAACGGAAAGCTGCATCCGGCTGGATGTGCCGCCGGTTTTATAACGGCCAAGATTGTTAAAACGCATAGCCTTATACTGATCGATGTGCAGGACCATATCAAGAACATTTTCGAGTTTACGCAGCTGGCTGTGCGGCAGGGGGGACGAATAATCGGTAAGACCGTATGTCCGTCTACGCGCTGAGTAGCTCGCCCTACACTGCGCATCCGAGGGTTTCTCGGAAGGGCCGAGTCGATCCTCATCACAGGAGGACGAGCCGTGGGACATTCTACAGAGGTTTTCGTCGGAATCGATGTCGCAAAATCGCGGAATGCTGTGGCGGTCGCGGATGGAGAGCGTGGAGGGGAGGTCCGCTATTTGGGCGAGTTGCCCGCCACGCCCGAGGCGATGCGACGGATGGTGCAGCGTTTGGCAAGCCGACATCAGCAGATGCATTTTTGCTACGAGGCGGGCCCGACAGGCTATGGCTTGTACCGGCAGATTACATCCATGGGCTATCCATGCACTGTGATCGCCCCCTCACTCATTCCCAAACGTGCCGGGGACCGGGTTAAAACGAACCGGCGCGACGCGATTGAACTGGCAAAGTTATTGCGCGCCGGCGAGCTGACAGCGGTTTGGGTACCAGACGAAAGCCATGAAGCGGTACGCGATTTGATACGGGCTCGCACCGCCGGTGTCGAAATTTTGCGCGTGCATCGCCAACAGGTCAGCGCATTGCTGCTGAAGCATGGCTTGAGCTATCCTGGCAAAAAGACATGGGGGGCGAGGCATCTCAAATGGCTGCAAGAGCAACGGTTTGATCACCCAGCGCATCAGATTGCACTGCAGGAAATGGTTGATGCTGTGCGTGTGGCGAAAGAGCGCGTTGCCCGCCTTGAGAAGGCGATCGAAGAGTTCCTCCCTCAGTGGGAATTGGAGCCGGTCGTGCGCGCCCTGCAAGCATTGAGGGGCATTGATCTCATTGTAGCCGTCACTTTCGTGACAGAAATCGGCGACATGCGTCGCTTCGATAATCCTCGGCAACTTATGGCCTACATTGGGTTGGTGCCCAGCGAACGGTCCACGGGCGATACGGTAAGGCGGGGAGGCATCACCAAGGCTGGTAATACCCGAATGCGTCAGTTGCTGGTCGAGAGTGCCTGGAGTTACCGCTACGCGCCCAAAGTGGGGGCGAGAAAGCTCTATCTGTTGGAGAAAACGGTGCCTGCGGTGCGCGAAATCGCCTGGAAGGCCCAGAGCCGCCTGTCCGCTCGCTACCGCTCTCTCACCGCCAGAGGCAAGAAAAGTACTGTAGTATGTACCGCAGTTGCAAGGGAACTGGTCGGCTTCATGTGGGCAGCCGCCCGCCAGGTTCAGCCGACCTGAACTTTGCCAGAGACCCCGCGTACAGGCGGGGGTGGGATCATCGGCAGGGGAACATCCGACGGACGTTTTGTGGCCGGCTTTGCCGACGCCCGCAGTAAGAACGGATCAGCCCCGGACGGATACTCGGAACTGCGGTATCCAACCCGCGCATCAGAGCTTGATCACCGACGGTCTAACGGTCCCACCTCCACCTGTACGCGGCTACATTCAGCGGCCGCATTCCGCGGCGGAATGCTCGCGCCCATAGTGTTGACAACGGACATCAGAGCGTCCGGCGTTGGGCTCGGAAAGGCCCGACTGAAGGCTAAAGAACCAACGAATTGCGGTTTGGATCTGTGACTGGATGGTAGCTGGCAGTCCGTAATTTCTCGATCAGGGCCGGCGAACCGTGCTCCTTTGCGAATGTCAGCTCGGCATCGGTTATCCCAGTGAAGCCGACGAGAATGACTTCCCCTGACGGAAGGGTGAACTCCTGCGGTCCATCCTCCCGTTCGACAAGCATGAGATTTCGCACCTGACAATTTGGCTGGCCGTTGATTGGGGCACGCAGTGGAATGCGATCGTGCAGAGACATCCGATCACCCCCTGGAAAGCGACCTGCGCCAAGAAGAAGGTCAAATGCGAGCATTCGCTGCAAGGTTTGGATCGCCCAATCACCCTGTTCCGACACGGAGAATGTGAATTCTACTCCGGCACCAGACTCTCCTGCTGGATCATATTCAGCAGGATCTTGATCCCACGGATTGGAGTAGCCCGATGTCACATAGAGCCATGACGGGCGCTCGGTCGTAGGAGCAAACTCGAAAACGCCGTAAAACAGCCATCTTGGGTCAATATCAGTCTGGTTAAATTGGTTCGTGAACAGATCTTGAGTAAGGGGGAAGATACCTCGGCTTACGGGACCAAACAGAGCTGGATAAGTTTCTTCCTCCCGAATCTTCCAAACAGCTTCAAGGCCCACTGGCATTCCCCCATCAAATCGCCACGAGCGGAATCATCGGTTACTGGCACCAGAAACTCAACAGCGATCTGTCGGGGCAAGCAGTAGAAGGGCTAAGCCCAATTCCACGGCAGCAGTTCGTCGATCCGGTTGATGGGATGTCCCTTGCCGACGCGGTCGAGCACGTTGGCCAGCCACTCCTGCGGATTGACGCCATTGAGCTTGGCTGTTTCCAGCAGGGAATACATGGCAGCCGCACGCTCACCGCCGCAGTCGGCACCGGCAAAAAGCCAATTTTTGCGGCCCAGGCATATCCCTCTCAGGGCATTCTCCGCCGGATTATTGTCGATCTCCAGCCTGCCGTCATCAGTGTAGGCGAGCAATTGGGGCTTGAGCTTCACGGCATAGCGCAGCGCCTCGGCCAGAGGTGAGCGGGCCGAGGCCCTGGACAGCACGTCATCGGCCCATGCGAAGAAATCCAGCGCCTTGGCTTTGGAAACCGCGCGGGCTTGATGCCGTTGTTCCGCCGGCACATCGGTAATCTGGCGCTCGATGGCGTAAAGATCGCGGATCATGTCCAGCCCTTGGCTGGCCACTGAATGCTCATCTGCCTTGAAAACGTCATGCAGCTTACGACGGGCATGCGCCCAGCAGGCGACGGGCGTGATGCGGCCCTGCTCGCGGTCTGGCGCATAGAGCCGTTCGAAACCGGCATAGGCATCGGCCTGCAGGTAACCCGCGAATGTCTTGAGGTGCTCGCGTGGCCGCTCGCCCTTGCGATCAGGGCTATAGCGAAACAGTGCTGCCGGCCTGTCCGATATGTCCCATCGTCGGTTGTCGCGCAGATAGACCCACAGCCTGCCGGTGGCGGTCTTCCCGGTCCCCGGCGCCAGCACGGGAACGGGTGTGTCGTCGGCATGAAGTTTGACGCTGGCCATGACGTGATCCGCGATCTTGTCGACCAGCGGTTGCAGCAGCCAGCTTGCCTGCCCCAGCCAGTCGGCCATGGTTGAGCGGCTGATCTCCACGCCTTCGCGGGCATAGATCTGCGATTGGCGATAAAGCGGCAGGTGGTCGGCAAACTTCGAGACGATGACGTGGGCGAGCAAGCCCGGACCGGCGCGACCACGCGGCACGGGAAGCCCCGGAGCCGGGGCCTGGCTGATGGCGTCACAGCGATCGCAGGAAAGCTTGGGCCGAACATGGCGGGTAACGCAGAAGCGGCCGGGGACATATTCCAGCACCTCGGTCACGTCCTCGCCCAGCTTGCCCATCGTGCCGCCACAGGCAGAGCAGCCGTCGGCATCCGGCGCGGGGTGCATCACCTCGTCGCGGGGAAGATGGTCGGGCAATGGCGCACGGCGCGGCTTGCGTGGGGTAGCCTTGGTGGGCGCATCATCGGGCACGTGGCCTTCGACCACGCACTCGGCATGGGCATGCTCGGCTTCAAGGTCTTCCAGCGTCAGTTCAAGCTGATCGGCCTGAAGCGCCATGCGCTCGGAGGATTGGCCGAACTTCATGCGCCGAAGACGGGCCAACTGAACCTTGAACTTCTCGATCTGCAGCGCGGTCAGCAGAATCGAGTTTTGCGCCACCTCCAGCTTCTCGCGGGTCTCGTCATGGGCGGTTCGCTCGGCGGCCAGCGCCTGCTCCGAAGCCGCCGCACGCGCGAGCAGGGCGGCGGCAAAAGCGCGCAACTCTGCAGGATCGGCAGGCAGTTCGAAATCGTCGGGAGACACGCTTCCCGCTAGCAGAATCCGCCCCTTGGCCCAAGCAAAAAGCCTGGAATTGCGCCAATTATAATCTCAAAGTTGGGCTGGTGTGCGGGGCGGTTCGGGTGCCACCGTGCGCCGCCAATCCATCGCCTCGATCAGCAAGGCGAACTGGGCTGGCGTCAGCACAACACCGCCCTCGATCAAGGGTGGCCACACGAAACGGCTGCGTTCCAGACGCTTGGCGAACAGGCAAAGCCCGCTGCCATCCCAATGCAGCGCCTTCAGGTAATTGCCGCTCTTGCTGCGAAACAGGAAAACATGACCGCCGTAGGGCTCGACCGCGAACAAGGGGCGCACCAGCGCGGCAAGCCCATCAAAGCCGAGCCGCATGCTGACCGGCTTGCTCGCCAGATAGACCTTGGTGCCCGGCGCCAGCGAGATCATGCCACATCACGCAAGGCGCGCAGCACCCGCGCCAGTGCCTTCTCGTTGACGTAGCTGTCCACCGACAGGCGGATGCCGCTGGGCAGATCGATGTCAATCGCACCGGGTCGGGAGCCGGGATGTGGGCGGGTCAGTTCTTCGGCGGTGGTGTGCTGCACCGGCGCAGGCTGTGGTGCCATCGGCTTGGGGGCAAGCGCTTGGCCTGTCGGTTCAGCCACCGAGCCATAGGCGATGAATTGCAGCGGTTCGCTGGAAAGCTTCTCCGCCTCTCGGCGCATCCGCCGCCAGCCATGGATCAACCCCGGCGACATGCCCAGTTGCTTGGCCACGCCCACGATCGTCGCCTTGGGCTCGTCGCACATCGCGAGAACCGCCGCACGCTCCTCATCGGAATACCGGCGGCGGCGCTCCACCCCGGTGATGATCTCAACCCTGTCCAACGCACTCTCCTTACGCAGTGCGAATGGACACTGCGTAAGGCGCGCTCATCGCGATGGCGCATCAACCTGGCAACACGACCGACGCCGGACGCTCTGATGTCCGTTGTCAACACTATGGGCGCGAGCATTCCGCCGCGGAATGCGGCCGCTGAATGTAGCCGCGTACAGGTGGAGGTGGGACCGTTAGACCGTCGGTGATCAAGCTCTGATGCGCGGGTTGGATACCGCAGTTCCGAGTATCCGTCCGGGGCTGATCCGTTCTTACTGCGGGCGTCGGCAAAGCCGGCCACAAAACGTCCGTCGGATGTTCCCCTGCCGATGATCCCACCCCCGCCTGTACGCGGGGTCTCTGGCAAAGTTCAGGTCGGCTGAACCTGGCGGGCGGCTGCCCACATGAAGCCGACCAGTTCCCTTGCAACTGCGGTACATACTACAGTACTTTTCTTGCCTCTGGCGGTGAGAGAGCGGTAGCGAGCGGACAGGCGGCTCTGGGCCTTCCAGGCGATTTCGCGCACCGCAGGCACCGTTTTCTCCAACAGATAGAGCTTTCTCGCCCCCACTTTGGGCGCGTAGCGGTAACTCCAGGCACTCTCGACCAGCAACTGACGCATTCGGGTATTACCAGCCTTGGTGATGCCTCCCCGCCTTACCGTATCGCCCGTGGACCGTTCGCTGGGCACCAACCCAATGTAGGCCATAAGTTGCCGAGGATTATCGAAGCGACGCATGTCGCCGATTTCTGTCACGAAAGTGACGGCTACAATGAGATCAATGCCCCTCAATGCTTGCAGGGCGCGCACGACCGGCTCCAATTCCCACTGAGGGAGGAACTCTTCGATCGCCTTCTCAAGGCGGGCAACGCGCTCTTTCGCCACACGCACAGCATCAACCATTTCCTGCAGTGCAATCTGATGCGCTGGGTGATCAAACCGTTGCTCTTGCAGCCATTTGAGATGCCTCGCCCCCCATGTCTTTTTGCCAGGATAGCTCAAGCCATGCTTCAGCAGCAATGCGCTGACCTGTTGGCGATGCACGCGCAAAATTTCGACACCGGCGGTGCGAGCCCGTATCAAATCGCGTACCGCTTCATGGCTTTCGTCTGGTACCCAAACCGCTGTCAGCTCGCCGGCGCGCAATAACTTTGCCAGTTCAATCGCGTCGCGCCGGTTCGTTTTAACCCGGTCCCCGGCACGTTTGGGAATGAGTGAGGGGGCGATCACAGTGCATGGATAGCCCATGGATGTAATCTGCCGGTACAAGCCATAGCCTGTCGGGCCCGCCTCGTAGCAAAAATGCATCTGCTGATGTCGGCTTGCCAAACGCTGCACCATCCGTCGCATCGCCTCGGGCGTGGCGGGCAACTCGCCCAAATAGCGGACCTCCCCTCCACGCTCTCCATCCGCGACCGCCACAGCATTCCGCGATTTTGCGACATCGATTCCGACGAAAACCTCTGTAGAATGTCCCACGGCTCGTCCTCCTGTGATGAGGATCGACTCGGCCCTTCCGAGAAACCCTCGGATGCGCAGTGTAGGGCGAGCTACTCAGCGCGTAGACGGACATACGGTCTTACAATAATCGCGTCGTCTAGCAATATTCCCGAACCCACCCTTGGTTATGCCTGTGAACACCTGATAGACTTGGTAGAATGGCAAAGCTAAAATCGGAACGCCACCATTGGTGGCCGGAATGCATTTCGAAGCTCTGGGCTGACGACGAAGGCTTCGTCGGCCAGATGATGCCGAACGGCGAAATCCGACGGCTAAAGCCTAAGAATATCGGGGTGATCGGCAACGGCCACCATATCAAGTTGAGCGACGATCCTACCGTTGACAGTCCTTGGGATCAGTCCTTCGAGCCTGAATTCGACAGGGCGGATTCTGCGTTTCCCGGCCTGATTGCGTGGCTGGAAACGCTTGAACGTTGCGACCCGCCATTTGAGCGCGCGCGCGCTGAGCGTATTGTGCGTCAACCAGTCAGCGATCAACAGTTCGCCACGCTGATTGAGTGTCTGGTGTCACTCGCCGTCCGCAGTCCGCGATGCCGCAGTCGGGCTGTTTCATTGGCCGAGCATTTCCGCGGACCTTTGCCTGAGCACGAACGAAATAGCCTTATCGGCTTGAACATTCGCAACGCGCAGCGCGACGCCGTCAAGGAAATCTCAGGTCGAGGCAAGGCCATGGTACTCTATTCGCCCGAGAGGGAATTTATCTATGGCGACGGTTTTTACAATAATATGCCTATCCCTGTCCAGCATTGGCATGGTCCCAAGCTGCTGGTTCCTTTGACGCCCGCCATCGCCGTTCTGTTCGCGCGACCTATGCAATACATGACAGAGCCAAGGCTTGTGACCCTAGTGCTTGCACAGGCAGAAACGGAAAAGCTGAATCACGCCATCCAGATTTATGCGCGACAATTTCTCTTCTTCCGTACCGAACAGCCAACGCTCGACAACGCCTTCGCGCAGGGCAAGCACCTGATCTTCGCAGATCACCGGAATCCCATTGAACTCCTGATTCATGCAATCCCTGGCGTGCCGCCACGAGATACAAGTCTGGATTTCTTGCTTGATATGCCGCGTGGAAAGGTTGAAATCCTATAGCTTACCCCAGAAGCTTCGGCCTGCGGATGAGGCGAGCAGCGTCCCCCGAGATAATCCTATTCATTTTGTCGGAGAGCATGGGATAATCGGCGGCATGAATGTTGAACCCGAAATGTCACTCGCGACATCGGGCCTCGTGGTCCCTGCGTCGATCGACGCAGTGATTGCCGATTTTGAGAGCCGGCGAGATGCCTACACCGCGATGGACGTGCGGTCGGCCCTGACGGTTGCGCGACAGGCACTGGAAACGCCTACAGAGGCTGAACACAAGGGAGCGTGGGCGGAGCATCTTGCTTTCAGCCTGGTCGGCAACGACCATCACGAAAAGCCTTGGGGAACATGGTTTGGTCCGATTGGCTCCGGCACCAGAGCCGATGGATCGATTGTCTATTTTCCCGACGTGACCGAAGCTGACGCGGCAATTCTCGACCATTGGAAGGCGCGCGCCATGAATTGTACCGCCGCCGTGCTGGTCGCGCGTTACAGTGATCTCGTTTGGGATTTGGGTAAGCTTCTCGCTAACAAAAATCGGGACGTCGCCTGGGGGCGAAAGGCCATTGATGCCTATCTGGAAATGTCTGGGCAAAGCGGACGCGACGTGTACGACGCTTTCGCCAAAGCCGAGCGTGCGTTGATGCTTGCCATACAGATTGCCGATGCCGAACGTCGGGATGCGACGCGACATATTCTGCTGTCACTTCACAAGGCGGCGGTTATCTCCGGTGGACCGTGGTGGCGGGCACCTGATTATTTCCAGACACAATCCAAATCCGGCCTGACCGCCGATGAAAATTTGCAGATCATTGGCGACCTCGAAGCTGTGCTGGCGCGCACTTCCGATGCGTCGGCGTCCGATACCTTCAACCCGCACGACGCTGAACGTGCTGCGAATATGCTGATTAGCTACTGCAAACGAATGGGCGAGCAAACGCGCGTTAAGGCGCTCCATGTAACGGTTGCCCGCACCTTCGAGCATTTCGGGAGCATGGCCGATGCGATGCTGGCCTCACTAGTTCTCCAAACAAGCATGGATGCATATCGCCAAGCTGGCATGATTGATGATGCAAACAGGATTCTGCACCTGGTCGAAGCCGCCAACCTTGCGTCGACAGAGCAGATGACAGCCCATGAGCACAGCATTGAGATCCCCAAGAAAGATGCCGAGGCTTTTCTGGGTCAGATAGTCGCAGGGACAAAGGAGCAAACTTTCAGCCGCCTCGCCGGGAATTTCATGTTGCGGCGCGCGGAGATTGAGGCCGTTCTGGCCACGGCGGCGAAGAATTTTCCGCTCTCGACAAACATTCCGCAGACTATGCTGCAAGGCGAGCGCATCGTCGCGCAAGTCGGGTCGCTCGATGATGATCCGGTTGGCCATTTGATGATGCAGGCTAACCGCCACCTCGGGCTTCACGCGCCGTGGGTCCATTGGGCTGTTGATCGGGCGTGCCAACACCATGTGTTGACCAGTGATGACATCGTCCAATTTGCCAACCGTGCCGGGCTGTTCGGAGACGGCTTGCTGCTTGATAAGGGCGTCAAAGCCTGGCTCTCGGACGATCATTCGAAAGCCTTGCACATCCTCGTGCCGCAGGTCGAAGCCGCGTTTCGTTTGATGATGAGCAAACTTGGTAGACCTACCACGAAGCCCCATCCTCAGATGAAGAAAGCGCGAATGGTCAGTACACTAGGCGAATTGCTCTTCCAGGAGGAGACGGCCGAAGCGCTTGGTTCCTATGGCGCGGACATGGTGCTTCATTTGCACACCCTTTATGCCGATCCACGCGGTCATAATCTGCGAAATGATCTCGCCTATGGAATTCTGCCGGTAGCGAGCATCAATTCGACAACCTGCCTTTGGGTCATCCAAACTTTGCTTCTGTTCGGACTCTGGGTGGAGCGGACGCTCGCCAAGACCGATCAAACCGACAATTCTGGAAATTGAATTGGGTTCGGCGCTATCCAGCCGTTCAATGTCTTCAGTTTCCAGTGGCTGTAACGGAGAAAATTGCCCCCCATCGGCTACATTCCACCCACCGAGGCCGAGGCAAAATGCTATTCAGCCATAGAGACCCTCGACATGGCCACATGACTCAATTCAAAATGCCTTCGCGACAGCCGGGGCGGTTCAGTCGCCGCTCTATAACGGAGTCGAAGCCCTGTTTAATTAGAGACCGAGATGTTCGATTTATATCGAACGGTAGCGCAATTGCGGTTAAAAGTCCCGGAGGCATTTAAGGGGGCGGCCATGAAATACTGCGACCTGGTGATGAAGGGCGGCATTACGAGTGGGATCGTCTATCCCAATGCCGTATTAGCGCTTGCACGCGACTATCGCTTCAAGAATATCGGTGGCACGTCAGCGGGCGCAATTGCAGCGGCGGCGTCCGCTGCGGCAGCCTATGGTGATCGCTGCAAGGCGGCGAAGCAGGCGCTCCAGCGCCCCGCCGATAGGGTCGGTTTCGAGGGCCTCGAGGTCGTCGCCAAGCAGCTCGCCAGCGAAGGCTTCATCTACAAGCTGTTCCAGCCCGCCCGGGGAGCCGGCAGCGCCTATCGGTTGCTAGTTCGCTTAACCGGCAACGCGAGCACGGTAAGCAAGGGCGCTGCGTTGATTGTTGCAGTTGTCACGATCGCGCCAATCGAGATGGTCCTCCTTCTCGCGGTACTGTTCGGGATCGCCTTCCTAGCCGATGGCAAGCACGGCCTTTGGGCAGCGGCGTTGCCTGCCATCCTCTGCGCCTATATCGGGGGCATAATTGCCGCGCTTCTCCGGGTCGCCCACGTCGTCCGGGGCAATCTGCTGGGCCTTTGCAGCGGGTTGCACCGAAAGCGTTGGTTCGGGAGAGGTGAACCGGCACTTACCGACTGGCTGCACAGTGTCTTGCAAGATCTTTCGGGCAAACCGTCAGCCGAGCCTCTTACTTTCTGCGATCTCTGGAACGCCCCGCGGTACGAGGATGAGCCCAAGACGCCCAAGGCGCTTGCTCTCCAAATGATCACCACCTCGGTCTCGCATCACGAGCCTAGGACCCTGCCATTCGAGAATGGGCGCTTCTGGTTCCGTCACGATCAGTTCGCCAAGTTGTTCCCAGCCGATATCGTCGCTTGGCTGGTCGAACGGGCGGGCGAGCCGATCGCATGCGATGGCGGCCAGTTCTACCGGCTTGTCGACGGAGGTGATCTGCCGGTGCTTGTCGGCATGCGGATGAGCCTAAGCTTTCCACTCTTGATCAGCGCCGTCCCGCTCCATGAACCTGCGAACTGGGATACGAGTCCAGCGACCGAAACCTCAGATGCGGCGAAGGGTGATGAGGGGGAAAATCCGACGGAGCGAAGCATCCTCGACAGCACTGACAGTCTCACTAGCGGCGGCCGGCGTGCGGCGGGACGGACCATCACGGGTTTTCGGGTGTGCTGGTTCTCAGATGGCGGGATCAGCTCCAACTTTCCCGTCCATCTGTTCGACGCACCGCTGCCGGTCTGGCCGACATTCGCGATCAACCTAGTCTACCCCGGGCCCAACGACGGGCCAGCGCCCGAAATCGCGTTACCGACGAGCAACAACGCCGGCTGGCAACGTACCTATCAGTCGATCGCGAAGCCGGTCGCCGCAGCCGAGATCGCGAGCTTCCTGTTCGGGATCATTGGCACGATGCAGAATTGGCGTGACCTCCTGCTTGCCCGCGCGCCGGGGCAGCGCGATCGCATCGTTCCCGTACCGTTGGCAAGTGATGAGGGCGGCATGAACCTCAATATGCCGCAGAAGATCCTAACCAGCATCTCTGAGAAGGGCACTAAGGCGGGCGGGGCCTTCGCCGCATTTCCGTTCGACAATCACTACTGGATTCGTTGGCGGAACCTCGCCTCCGCGCTGCAACGCTACACGATCCGGATTGCCGATAACGCAGACTCGAAGCCGCCAATCGCGGACTATGCTAATGCCTATAGGACGGCTCGGACCGGCAAGCCGTCCCCGCCTTCTTATCAGTTCCGTTCGACTGATCGACAGGAGGCTGCCAAGGCGTTGCTCAAGTGCCTGGAGGAGCGGGGCAAGGATTGGGAGGACTTGGGCCCGGATTTCACCGTTGGAGCGCCGCGCCCGCTGCCGCAGATGCAGATCTCTCCAACATTCTGAGCCGAGGATCACTGCGATGACTTGGACGAGCAAGATTAAGGACCTCTCGCTGCACAGCGCCACGGCCCATCCGACTGGCGGCAGCGGGATCGTCGGCCGAGTGCCGGGCGTTAGCAAAATCAATTTTGGGCCTCTCGATCTCTATGGCGCCGCGGCCCGCTGCGGGCATCTGCATGCGATCAATCCGGCGCTGGTGACACCGGAATCGCTGATGATCGCGGCTCTGGTCGAGCAATATGTTGATGATGTAAGCAGCGATTTCGCGATCCTGAGCGGCGCCGCGAACTTCAAGGATTTCGTCAAAAGCTATTTTGCTGGGACGGTCGCATCGGGCCTCGCTTATCTCCAGATGATTAACGAGGGTTATGTATGGTCCGATCATTTCGAGAATGTCGGGGGCGGCAATACGGCGGTCGCAAAGTCGCCCGATTTTGTGTTCGACGGACCGGGCACGGGCGTGGCGCTCGTTGAGTCAAAGGGAACGCGAAGCGCGCGACTGACCGCCTTCGATGGCACAGTCGACACCGGCTATACTGATCAGGTCGAACCGCATCTCGGCTTCACGGTCGGCGGTGCAAACGCGTCGCACGGTTATTGCATCGGCGGCTGGCTGACCTCGACGACCAAGGCCGAACTGCTCATCCATCATACAGCGGTTCCAGTTGCGGTCGGTGGCGGTGGGTCGAGATCACAGCCGTCGAGCACGATTCAGCGCCAGAACTATGCCACCGCCTTCACGCTTGCCCACAGCGCACAGCTCGGAGAGCAATTGCGTGGAGGCGAGGCGGATGGTCGCTACGACGTTCCATTCCTTCGCATCGAGTGGGGCGGACGCTCATGGCTGACCGGCCTTGCATCGCTAGGCTGGCCAGCATGGCGGTGGGACGACGAATTTGCACGGCTTCCCCCATCCATCTCCCAGCGTGCGCGACGGCGCTACTTGTTCGGGCAGCGCCTTCCGATTTTCGCAATCGAGGAGACAATCGCCAGTGCGGTCCTTGGTCGATTCCTGTCGGTCGACAGCGCATCGGCTGATTTTGCAATCCAACCGATCGACAGAGAAGTTGACTTTGTGACACGCGCTGACGACGGTAGTCAATCGGGCGCCGTCTTTCCGGACGGCTTGGCAGTCATTCGCTCCGACTTCAGGATCGAGAATCCGATCGTCTGGGATCCGAAATCTAGGCAATTCCGAGCATAGCTTACCAGTTCAAGCATACAGCCTTTTTTCCATGTCTGCTTCCGCTGAAAGGCATCATCAGCACATTGCCGCAGGAACGGCGGGAAGGTCCCAGCCCTCGTCCCTCAAAAGCCTCGCGGCGACGGTGAACGAAAGACTGCGTCCGATGCCGCCGCCCAGGCCCATCAACATCTGAAATGAGGGCGGCCCTTGTTAGCGCTTGGCCCATGTTCCTGCTTGACCCTGGCTCAATTGTTCACCTCTATCGTCGGGAAACAGAGAATTGCGAGGCGATGGGTGATTGATGATCGATTGAGTACGCTGCTCGACGACCCAGACTTCCACGAAATCCAGGGTCGCATGAGTCGCTTCAACCTGTTTGAAGCCTTGGGTGCGGTGCACGGCGAACTCAAACATTCGAACTTCCTCGGCTATCTCCTCGCCCCCAATCGCCCACATGGCCTTGGGGCTAGGCCACTCGAACGGATCTTGCGCCGCGCCCTTGAAACGATCCCATCCGAGGCCCGACCTATCAGCACTTTGGACCTCATCGTCGGCGATCTCGACAATGCCATCGTCCACCGTGAGCGCTACGCCATCGACCTCCTGATCGAGATCGAGGAGTTGAAGCTTATCGTCGTCATCGAGAACAAGATTCACGCTAAGGTGGGCGACGGGCAGCTCGTGCGCTACCGCGAGCGGATCGCCGCCGAATATCCCGACTACCGCAAGCTCTATCTGTTCCTGACCCCCGCCGGTGGACCGCCTGATGACGACGCCTATTGGCCGCTGAGCTACTCTGCGCTTGCCCAGACCTTGGAAGCAATTGCCGCCGAACCCACCGCTGGCGATGCGACCCGCCTGATCATCGAGCATTATGTTGATATGTTGAGGAAGAACATCGTGGACGACGAGCATCTGCGCGGCTTGGCCGCCAAACTCTATGAGCGACATAAGGAAGCCCTCGACTTCATCTTCGAGAGCCGCCCGCAGGCTGGAAACCTCATAGAGTTCATCGCCCAGCGAGTGCGCTCAACGGACGGCCTTATTATCGACACAGACGGGCCGTCGATGCTCAGATTCCTCCCCGAACGATGGGAAGGCAGGTTGACCCACAAGAGCCATCCCAAGGACTGGAGCCGCACGGGGCGCGGGTTACTATTTGAAGTGAAACGGGATTCCGCAAGGTCAGGACGACTGATGCTTTCGTTGGTAATGGGACCGGGTGATGCCGCCCATCGGGCGGCTCTATATGAGGGGGCGAAAAACCGGCCGGATGTGTTCGTCGGGCTGGTGAAGCCAATGGGTGTCAAATGGTCCACTATCTTCAGCCGCGACCTCATGACTGCCGTACGCCTCCGATAGCGGCCGCCTTGTGGATGCCCATCCGGTGTGGATTTAGGCCCCGGTGCTAGCTCTGGTGTTAGTACTGGTGCGAAGGATCAGTGGTGGGACAAGTAACGGTTTTTGCAGGCTCGGAGCGCCGTCGGATTTGGGATGATGCAGAGAAGCTGGCGCTATTGGCGCGGGCTTTTGCCCCTGGTGCGGTTCTGGCCCATGTTGCGCGGGCGGCCGATGTGCATCCAAGCCAGCTTTACCGGTGGCGCAAGGAGTTTGGCTTTACGCCGGACGGTGGAACGCAAGGTTTTGCGCAAGTCGTCGTGCAGCCCGATCCACCTGAAGTTGCCCGCCGGGCTTGCGCCATCAGGGTGTGCCTGAACGGAGCGGAAGTGGAAATCGGCGAACATGCGCCATTGCCATTGGCAACCGCTGTCCTGCAGGCGCTGTCGCGATGATCCCCGTTTCAGGCAATGCGCGGATCTGGCTAGCGCTGGGACATACCGATATGCGGCGAGGCATGCGCTCACTGGCATTGCAGGTGCAACAGGCACTCAGGAAGGACGTGCATACCGGCGACCTGTTTGTCTTCCGGGGACGAAGCGGATCTTTGTGCAAGATCCTGTGGCATGACGGGATTGCCATGTCCTTATACATCCGCCGCCTGGAGCGGGGGCGGTTCGTCTGGCCGGCAACAAAGGAAGGAACCGTGGCGATCCCGGCCTCGGCACTGGCATGTCTGCTCGAAGGGATCGACTGGCGCGCGCCGCAGGAAACCTGGCGCCCGGCACAGGTTGGTTGATGCACTCAGCCCCCATTCGGGCGCTTTCCTGAAAGGTGAAATGGCGCTGAAAATGGCGAAAATGCTGGGGTTTTGACGAATTTCTGCTATGCGGGCGCATGTCCGCAATTGAGCCTTCCCAGGAGCTGTCACGCCTGCGCGCCGAGTTGTCCTGTGCGCAGGCTCATGCTCTCGAGACGGAAGCGGAACTGGCCAGAGTTCGGGCCGTCAATGCCGATCTGCAGGCTCGTAACGCACATCTTGAGCTGATGAACGAGAAGATGCGCCGCGATAAATATGGCGCGAGTTCCGAACGTCGGCGGGTGCTTGATCAGTTCGAGATCGCCTTTGAGGAAGCAGAGGCCGATGCCAGTGCGGCTGAGATGGAAGGCCAGATCGCTGCGGCCAGAACCACGAGCGTTGCCCCATTCACCCGCAAGCGCGCCACGCGCCGGGACTTTCCAGCCGATCTGCCGCGTGAAGACATCGTGATCCCGGCACCTGAACAATGTCCCTGTTGTGGTTCGGGCAGTCTCAGCCGCTTACCCGCCGACATCACCGAAACGCTTGAGAAGGTGCCTGCGCGCCACAAGGTTATCCGCACGATCCGCGAGAAGGTCTCCTGTCGTCGTTGCGAGAAAATCAGCCAGCCCCCGGCGCCATTCCATGTGACGCCGCGCGGCATGTTCGGGCCGCACTTTCTCGCCAACCTCGCCTTCCAGAAATATGGTCTCCACCAACCGCTCAATTCTCAGCGCGACCGGCTTGAAGCCGAAGGCATTCCGATCAGTCTCTCGACACTGGCGGACCAGATCGGTGCCATCAGTGTCGTGACAAGGCCCTTGTTCCTTCTCCTTGAAGCCCATGTTCTGGGCGGTGACAGGCTCCATGCCGACGACACCACTCTGCCGCTGCTGGCCAGATACAAGACCGATATCGCCAGAATCTGGGATTACGTGCGCGACGACAGCCCCTTTGGCGGGCTCTCGCCGCCCGGCGTGGTCTGCTATTACTCCCGCAATCGCAAGGGAGAACATCCCCGTGGTCATCTGGCCGGATATGGCGGCATCCTTCAGGTTGATCGCTTTGCCGGTTTCAATGAAATGTTCCGGCAAAGCACCATGACCCGCGCCAATTGTTGGGCCCATTCACGTCGCCAGTTCTTCGAACTGGTCGATGTCGCGCGCCAACTCAAACGCAAAAAGGGCAAGCCGCCTATCGTCTCACCTCTTGCCATGGAGGCGCTGGAGCAAATCGACCGGATCTTTGCCATTGAGCACACCATCAATGGCCAATCCGCCGCCCAGCGCCTGCAGGTTCGGCAGGACAGCGTTGCCCCGCTTGTGCGCGATCTCGAAGTCTGGATGCGCAGGCATCTTGGCTTGCTCTCGCGTCACGATGCTGTTGCCAAGGCCATCGCATACATGCTCAACGACTGGGAGGGTTTCACCGCCTTCCTTGGCGATGGCAGGATCTGTCTCACAAACAATGCGGCCGAACGGCAGCTGCGCGGTGTGGCTCGAGGCAGAAAAGCATGGCTGTTCGTCGGCTCCGATCGCGGCGGTGAGCGGGCAGCGATGATGTACAGCTTCTTTGGCTCGGCCCGGCTTAACGGCATAGATCCGCTGGCTTGGTTTACCGACGTTCTCGCCCGCATCGCTGACATACCCCAAGGCCAGTTGCACGAGTTGCTTCCGTGGAACTGGAAAGCAGCCCAGCAGACTCAAATTGCAGAATTGGCCGCCTGATGCAGAGAAACAAGGTCTATGCCGTCACGACCCTCACCAGGGTCGCACTGGACCTGGGCGAAGATGAGGACTTCCTCTTTGACCTCACCGACCAGATGGACACCGAAGACGGACTGATCTGGGTTTACGGCACGGGCGATGAGCCTGTTCTTGCTCTCTCCAGCGATGGCGTCGACTGTCTCCAGGACATCATCGCCGAGCACCGCCGGAGCCAATTCTGATCTCACGGGCGGCCGCTATCGGAGGCGTACTGACTGCCAAGCTCGCCGAAACCCTTACGACTGAGCAGCAGGAAGCCAATGTCAGCCTCGCGTGGTCCGATTTTCAAGGGACGACATTGCCCGCACTCATTCAAGCTGTCCTTGAGATTGATGAGGACATCGCTGCCGGCAACAGGGCTGGCACATCACAGCGCTCTGCCTATTAGGCCGACTGCGCTACGAAGCAAGTAATAGGTAACGGGCTCCCCGCTCGTGGAGCCAATGGCAGGCCAAATCCGCAAAACGGCTAGTTACGCGTGACTAGATAAACGAACGGCGGCTTCCAATGGTTGGATCTGGAGGAGTGAATGCCCGTTATAAGGGCGGCGATGGTTCCCGCCAAGCACGGCAGCTCGTGATTATCCCTTTGGCGTTACCCAGACTTCAACCGGAGTGATGAACTTGCCCGGCGCTGGTTTGCCGACATGGACACGGTCGGCGGTAACCTGTTCACCCGATTCGAGATGAAGCGTCACCCAGGGCTTGGGCATGCGCTCGAACTTCATTTTCTGAATGGCCAAGCCAGTCGACGAATTCATGATGGTTGCTATGATACTCATGGTTTGCGCTGCTACCGTCATAGGCGCTCGTGGGTCTACACCTAGGCAGAAAATAGCCCCAACTTTTCTGAACCAGGAGCCACTATGGGCGATTCTAATCAGGTCGCTAAACACCTGTTTCTGAGACGGAGGTGGTCGATCAGGGGGCAGACCGCGCCGCATGATGGCGCCTTAGGTTAGCGCAGGACGACCGGATCAGGCTTCTTCGTTGCGCCCCCTGCTTTCGTACCAGTCCTGACGGCCTGTGTCCTCCACCGCCCAGATCCAGGCATCGTTGAAGGCTGCGCTCGAGAAGCTGAACTCCTGACGGGCCAGATCGCGATAGCCATCCTTGGTGTGCAGCTTGGGCTTGCCGTCGCTCATATGCGGGATCAGCCAGTCGCGGCATTTCTCCCGATCTTCCCTTGCTCGCGCGGCTTCAAGGGCACGGTTGGTTTTCATCGGAAATGTCCATCAGTGGTATGATCGGGTCTTGCATGAGCCATAACCGACGCTCAGCGGAAGGCCAGCAGGAAAAGGGCGGCGGAGGCGATACATCCCCGACGGTCCTCGATTGCTGCGCCACCTTTACATCCTCCTTTGCGCATTGGCATGGGAATGACCAATGCCCTGTACACGCAAAGAAGTCGGTCCATGTTTGATTGATATCGCGCATCCAGATCCCCAAGGGGTCTAGACGGCGTTTTGTGTGACAAATATTTGACCTGATACTGCAGGATGTCTAACCCTCGCGTCCCTCATCTGCTTGAGGACGATCATGGCCGAGAACAATTCTGAGGGTGCGCCCAACTTCATCGAACTGGCGGGCGATATTACCATCGCCTGGCTCCAGAATCCCAATGTAAATCCTGCTGCCGAAGATGTTCCTGCTTTCCTCAAGTCCATGCATCTGGCTATTGTCGGGCTGGACGAAGCGCCCGCAGCCGAGCCTGTGCCCGAAGTCGTTGCTTACGAACCGGCGGTACCGGTGCGTTCCTCGATCAAGCCCGACTATCTTGTCAGTCTGATCGATGGGCGCAAATACAAGACATTGAAACGGCATCTTGCGACCAACGGACTGACCCCCGATGAATATCGCGTGCGCTATGGGTTGAAGCCCGATTACCCGATGGTCGCAGCAAATTTTGCCGCGATGCGCCGCGAGATCGCCGAAAAGATCGGGCTTGGCCGCAAGAGTGCTGCTCGCCTCGATGATACCGACGGAACGGTCGCCGCTCCTGCAGAGACGCAAGAGGCGGCGCTTCCGGCGACGGAAGACGATGCCGCTTCGAACGTGACGGCAAAGAGCGTTGCCCGCAAGTCAAAGGCCAGAACGGGCAAGCCCCCTGTTGCCTCGACCACGATCTCGCCGATGCCTACCGAGGCGAAACCTGCCGCCGAGACAAAGGGTAAACCCCCGCGTACCTCCAAGAAGATCAAGGAAGAGGGCGTTTCGCCCGCCGATGCGACTGTGTCCGCCGAACCGGTAAAACCGGTGGCGACCAGAAAGCGGCGTATGGCGCGTGAACCCGAGGTCCTAACGAGCGCCGCAGACACTCTCGATGCGCCTGCTGCTGATCCGATCCCGGATGGCACGAGCGTACGCAAGCGCGGCACGGCAAAGGCAAAAGCTACCTCATCGACTGAAGGTAAGGCCACCGGAAGCAAAGCCGTTAAGCCGACCAAGACGAAGGCCGCCGCCGCTAAAACGGTCAAGGGCAAGGTGGCAAATCCGAAACCGGCAGTTACGCTCGAGGCAGTGCCTGTCCCTGCCAAACGTGCCAAAGCGAAAAAATCGACTGCGAAAACCGAGGTTCCTGCCGCACAGGAAGCGTGACGCGCGGCATGGATGGATACGCAGCGGCGCCTGCCCCTGGGGGGACGGGCACCGTTTTGCTTGGAGGTCTTGAAAAGACAAGAACGACGACCGGTGCTGGACGGTGTCCTCCCGGGGCCCAAAAGTTCGGCGCCATTGGCGCCGCACCTTGGTCATTCAACGATCAAGTTGCCAATGGGTACTCTCTATTGGGCCCGCGACAGTCGGCTATTTCAGCAGGACTCCCCACATTGGGATCAGTGCTGCTGTTCATCGTCAGCCCAACCGGCAGCGAAGTCCTGCCCACCATAATAGACACCGAGTATCGCCACCTGTTCGGGGTCCACCGCATAGGCGATGGTCACTCGGCGACGAAACGGGATGGTGCGCAGGCCAGGCCGAATGTCATCGCGTGGCGTCCCGCGATGCGGGAAAGCCGCAAGCCCTTCACAGTGCTCGATGATCGCATCCGTAAAGCGCCCGGCGATTTCTCCTGACGCCTCTTGCATAATATAGCGATACAAGGCGACCAGTTGGGCTTCCGCCTCCGGCGCGAATACAACCCGGTGCGACATTGATCAGCGCGTTTTGGGGTCGTTATGATGCTCGGCGGCCAGCGCGACCTTCACGTCACTGATCGATCTTACACGAGCAGGGTCAGATTTAAGCGCATCATAGACAGGCGCAATTTCGTTGCGCAGCCAGGTTTCAAGGGCTTTGTCTCGGGCTTGCAGGGCCCGCAGGCCGTCACGGATCACTTCGCTTTCACTGGCATACTCGCCCGCAGCGACCTTGGCGCGGACCTGCGCAGCCATTTCCATCGGCAATGTGATGCTGAATTGTTGAGTCGTGCGCATGGAACCATCCTTGAGATGCTGAATGGGATTTAATCCTATCAAAGGCGCAATTCAAGATGCCCCTGCGTCCCTTTCAATCTGGCGCCGAATGATAGGAAGGGCCACCAATCCCGTTGTGGTGAAAGCCCGGCTCGATTCAAGTCAGCCGATCCAAGACCTATAGGATTGCATTTCGAGGGCGATCATGCCTCAGCAGCCAGTGCCGTTAAGCGGCCCGCCGTCGAATGATCTCCACGGGTTTGCATGAGAAAGATCATCTTCTGCAGTTCGTCCAATGGGACGTCTTGAGGACCGCGCAGTTCGAGCATACCTGCCGCTGCCGTATGCGCCTGAAGCTCCATACACCACCCATAATAATCAAAACGCAGGCCATTGGGATCTTCAAGGTCGCGCCACAAAACCTCCTTGCACATATCGAGCGCCAGATGCCTGTTCTGCCTTGGACCCGCCCGCCAATAATCACGGGCGAGCAGTGTCCGGTTCGTCGCAAAATGGCTAAAATGCTCGGGAGCCATAAATCCGGGCTGAGAAATCGGAACCGAAGTTATCAATTTTTGCGCGGCACGTTCGCCTTTGAGAAGCACCCAGCGACGTTCGAAATCGTCCGTTTCGGTACGGGCAATGATCGCATACGCGGCAAGCTCCCGGGAATTGTTCTTCTGAACGCGGCGGGCCAGAGCGTTGGCGGTGGGATAGTCGCCGACCTCAAACGCTTCGCGGGCCAGGACGAGAAGCGTTTTTCGGGAAGAACGCTTTTTAGGGGCTTCCACCTCATTATTGTTGGCAGGCCGAAGGATGTTACAAAGAGCCACGGCATAAGACGAAAAACCAGCGTCCCGGGCCGCCCGATCAAGCGCTTGATAATGCGGAATGGCAAACCGCTTGGCATAGACTTTCGCGAGTCGCTTGATGCCTGCAATGCTGGTCGGAACAATCGGCGATATATCCACGGACGTTCTCCTGGCCTATGGAAGTGTTGCCCGCCAAACACCTCCGGGACCAATGGAAAACCCGGAAAGGATCAATCTGCGAATTCACTGTCGTCAACGACTTCGCGGCGGCGGGCTGCGTGCCAGTGATAGGCCTCGAGCATGATATTTCCAGCATCGTTGATTTGCAAGCCTCGGATCTCGACTGCCATGGTTTAAGACGCACCCTAAGCGGCAGGATGAGACCGAACTGGCCCTTCTCGGCAGCTGGCGAAACCTGCAGCAGAATAAACCATCCGCGCTGCCTTCAACGATATGTGGATAGGCTGCCTGGCCCGGGAAAAGCGCAGTCTGTCACAATGCCCGGCCCGCTCTTCGCGCCAATTCCGACATACGAGCAAAGTATACCAAGGCGCTGTTGGCCCATTGGAGCCCTGTTCTGACAGCAGACGCGGACTGTCGTGAACGGCCTCGCAGCCCAAAGCATAGAGACCGCATTGCATAGGTTACGGAAAGCTGGGCCAGTCCTCGCTCGCAGGCACCTCGCGATCGAAGGATACCCATGACGCCCCCGCTTCAGCGGCAAAGACAAGAATGGCCCAGAATGCAGGTGAAATCGCTTCCGGTCGCTCGGCCGACGCCCATCCGGCCACGCTGCTATGCACGAAAAAGCCATCGAGGTGCGACTCGATCACAAGGTCCGGGTAGCGAACCTCAAGGCGTCCCTCTTCGTTGCGGGAGGAAGCCCGGATCATTTGCTCGATGACTTCACGCTCCGCGATGGGCAGGTGGAAAGTCGAACAGGTGAACAGGCTGGTTTCACGCATGGCTAGCCTCCTGCCCGTCCGGAAGGCCTGTGCCGGATACTTCGAGCCAGTGCGTGTCCCCACAGGTGTCACACCAGGCCTCCCCAAAGACCGCTTCGACCACCCAGCCCTGCGCCTCCTTATCCCAACGCGCCGCAGCATCGCAGATCAGATTGTCACCACGACATTGCCCGCACAGCACGATCTTGGGCTGCGCCATGCCTTCGCCTTCCTCATCCTCAGGATCAACCGGCAAGTCTGCCATCGGCGGCTCATCGCGGTCGAACGAGAGCCAGTCAGCTCCACAGCTCCTGGCGAGGGTCAGCAAGGCCCAGAACGTCGCCGACACGTCATCGGGCCGATCAGGGTAATCGTCGAAAAAGCCCAGATGATTAGCAAAACCATATTGATGCGCTTCGATGGAAAGGACGTCATGGTCCACAATCAGCCGCCCCGCTCGCCGAGGCGCGGTCGCGAAAAGACAATCAAAAGCCCGACGCTCTGCGGCTGGCAGATGAGCCGTCGAACAGACGCAATATTTGGCAAGGCGCATAAAGCCCTCCATGGTTAATAGAATCGAGGAAGGTTGGCGAAATGGCTCAGACCTGCGGAGAGAGGGTCAGCTCAAGCGTCCCCGTCGAAGCGGTCACCAGCATCTGGCGCCCATGCGGGATCAGCCAGACGACATGGCCGAACACTGCCTCGCGCAATTGGGCGATCAGCGCCTCTTCCTCGCCCAGCAACAGCGTATTGGCCAGATTTCGGGCTTCGGCACAAAAGCGATCCCTCTGCGTTTCCCAGCTATCGCTATCGGCATCCTCGCTGGCGCAAAACAGGCTCGCTTCCATCAGCCGGACCAGATCATCGGGCTTCACATCAGCGCCTTCGCGGATGAGGATGGCTGCCTCATCGATCGAATTGGTGTCGTTGCCTGCCACCAGCATCGGAATATCAAAGCTCCTGACACATGTGGCAGCATGGTCGCCGCCATCGCCGGCAATCGAGAGGTCGAGCATCAGGTTGGCGACCCGGCTGGCAGGCATATCCGGAGGCAGATATTCAGCAGAGCTGTCGCCATAGATCCAGGACTTGCCGTCATGGTCGAAGGTGAAATCAATCGCGGTGATGCGTGGCAGCCGATCATACCAGCTGTACCCTTCAAATGCCGGTTCGGGGTCCACGGTTTGCCTGCCCATCAAGCCGGCATTTCCGATGATCGGGGCTGCGGCCTGCTCAAGGTCGGCTTGGGAGTGAGAAACGATCATCATCTCTTTGGAAGCGACCTTGGGACCCGCCGGTGTAGATGTACTGTCCGCGAGCTTTGGCATCCAGCCATCAAGCCACGCCGCTGCCTCAGGCAGGTCTATCCCCAGCTCGGCCGCACGCTGCCATGATCTAAAGGGCAGACGATGCGCGGGCTGCCTTGCAATCGCGCGATAGATGGCCGCTTCCATCGCGGTCCGAAGCTGATTGAGCGCTTCGTTCTCGACCATTTCCTTGCGGGCGGGCAGGACCAGTTGCAAGGCTGGCGCATCGATGATGTCCACTTTGGCGTGCCAGAAGGAAAAGCCATCGACCTCACTGACGCCCTCATGGCTGCATGGCACGGTAACCCCATGAAAATTGATCCGAGGCACATTCCAATGTGGCCGGCCATTCGAGTGAAACACGCCGATCCGAACGCCTTGATGGGTTTCCACGTGAAGGGCCTCGGTCAGAAAGTCCTCGCGCTTCACTTCTTCGCCGCGAAAATGGACCGGCAGCGGGAAATGAAGGGCAGCCTGTTTCACCGCGACATCGATCCCCTCGGCCCATTGGGCAGGTAATGCGACAAAGATCTGCGTACCGCCTGTTATATTGGCAGGTTCGATGGCCAGCGGCATCTGCCCTTCCCAGCCATTGTCCGGGATCGTCACCTGCCAACCAGCCTGCGCCGAACGCGACCATGATCGAACGGTCACCCTACGTCCGGCAAGACTGAACACGCCCATACCGGCGGGATCTTCGCGCACAGCCATGGCCGGATCCCAGCCCGACTGGCCCAGCGTCAGCAGATTGCGGGGATCATCGATCCCGCAACCATCGTCGCATATCGAGAGCGTGGGCACGCCATCGATGTCTTCGACATCGATTCCAATCGCGCCGGCACCGGCTCGCCTGGCATTCTGCAAAAGTTCATGCAGACAATCCGCGATAGTGCCGTTGTAGAGCCGGGTCACGCGGGTGATCAGCGAAGGGCCAACCCTTGGCTGAATAGAAGCTGGTAAGCTCATGGATATCTCCTGGTCCGGGCGAAGCCAATTATCGCCCCCACAACCGCTCCCCCCTCTCCAGTCCTTCTGATCAGGTGTTGATCGGCCCGCGATTTTGGAGCCAGAAAGTGTCCCCCGCATTATCGGCTTGCCGGAGCCCATCGGCGCCCCTCCTTGCGCAAAAGGCGCGCAGGATAGAGGAATTGTATAAGGTCTGCTTTCTCGCCAGTCGGGCGAGGCCCTCCCCGGTTCAGCGGATGAGGTTTTCTGTGAGCGCCACTTTACGCAG
Source organism: Novosphingobium humi (assembly GCF_028607105.1). GTDB lineage: Bacteria > Pseudomonadota > Alphaproteobacteria > Sphingomonadales > Sphingomonadaceae > Novosphingobium > Novosphingobium humi. Next base: position 688,437 of record NZ_CP117418.1, read on the forward strand.
GCGAATTGACCCTGCCTTCTGGTCTCGAAGCGGAAGCGGAATAGTCGCTTTCATCCAGGCCGTATCGAGTTCCGCCCTTGTTTGGGCGTTTCACCCCACTTCTCATCGTCAGCAACACAAGTTTCCGCAGAATTCAAAGTTGGCATTACAGCATCAGGAATTTGCGCGCGTGACCTTGTACGTATTAAGCGCCCTTCAATACCAAAGACTTGATTGAGTCCCCGATTGGTCACATATTGACCCGCGCGGGCTGGAACGCTGGCAGCCACCCGCAGGATTGTCCTGTCAGGTATATCGAAGCTCGACCTTATCGTCGGGCGCTGGTCGTCCGATCAGGCGACGACACGGCCCACCTCACCCAAGATGAACTCCGGTTGCTTTCCGGGGACTCTCTGCCGTGCTGTGAGGATCCGTGGTTTCATGGCTATTTATACCGAGCGCCCCGACCGGGCGCGGCAGGTGAATGAACCTGTCCGCCGTGATGGCCAGGAGGCAGAGACCACCGATCTTGGTCAAATCTATGCTGTGGAGGCACCCAGACTTCGGCGCTATTTTCGCTCGCGCCTGCGCAGCGGAGATGACGCCAGCGATCTCGTGCAGGAAGCCTTTGCCAGACTGGTCGGCGCCATGGCGAAAGATATTCCGCAGCGACCGGCAGCCTATTTGCAGCGCATTGCCCGCAATTTGCTCTTCAATCGATCTCGGCGGCTGGAAAACAGGCTTGGACGCTTCCACGTGTCCTTCGATGACGGTTATGAACACGCGATGCCACCGGACCAGGGTGACCGTCTCGAGGTGGCAGACGTGATGCGGATCTATCGGCGGGCCTTGAGCGAACTTCCTGACAAGACCAGAGAAGTCTTTCTCCTTCACCGGGTCGAAGAGCTGCCTTACAGGGAAATCGGAGAAAGGCTGGGCCTTTCCATCCCGACCGTGCAATATCATGTGGCACGCGCGCTCGCGCATATTGACGCTGCCCTGGAACAGGAATGATGGAAGAAGCTCAAACACCGCCTTCTCACGGGCAATTGCGCGATGAGGCGGCCGACTGGTTTACCATCATGCGCGGCCCCGATGCCGAAACCCGCCGTCAGGAATTTGAAGCCTGGCTGGCGCGCGGCGCGGTACAGCGAATGGCTTACAACCGGATTGCCGAGACTTTCAGCCTGGGCAAATTTCTGAATGAAACCAGTGAAACCGAGAAGCCGGATCTGCCGAAGCCCCAAGGAGAAAACCGGCGCAGAATGTACCTGGCTTTTGTCGGCACCGCTCTTGTCGGGCTGACCGCAATCGGGGCCTTTCACTGGTACGGCGACATTCCTGCCGGCAACCTCGCTTCACCGCCACCGATTGCGGTATCTCTTCCGTCAGGCGCCCAGCCCCAAAAGCTCGCGACCGCCATTGGCGAAATTCGCTTCTTCAAACTTGCCGATGGCTCAACCGTCACGCTCGATACCGGAAGCCTGCTGCTGATATCCCTGAGCAAGACTGAGCGCGATCTGCGCCTGGTTCGCGGCCATGCCCGTTTTGAAGTGGCCCACGAGGCCCGCCCCTTCGTTGTATCGGCAGGCGGCGGCACCGTGACGGCGCGCGGTACCATTTTCGATGTGACCGTGGCCGATGATCGCCGGATCAAGGTGCACCTCCTACGCGGAGCTGTCGATGTCGCCATGGCTGACGCCAGAGGGCAATCGGGCGGCCCTCCGCTTCGTCTTACGCCCGGTCAGCAAATATCGCTTGAGGAAGGCGGCGTGCTGCAATTGGCGCAGGCCTCGGACGCGAACAATGGCGATGCGCAATGGCCGGATGGCTTGCGCGACTATGAGAATGTCCGGCTCAGTGATCTGATCGCTGATGCTAATCGCTACGCCAGCCAGCCTCTTGTTGCCGCCTCGGACGATGTGAACGAAATCCGGGTCTCAGGTACATTTCGGGTGACAGATACGAAGCATCTTGCGCAAAATCTTGCAGGGCTTCTGGGACTGACGCTGGTTGCCTCTCCCAATAGCTTGTCCCTCGCCCGCTCGTGTCCGGCGGGCCGGCAAAATATTTGTCAGCCCCCCTCATAAACATGCCCCGCTGATTGTCGCTCCCCCTGAACGCCGAATTTCAAGGCAATCGGCGCCATGGGGGTTAGTATGGCCAATATTCGAAAGTACATCCTGAGTTCCACAATCGCCCTTTCAGCCATCGCGGTGCTCTCGCCGACGATGGCCGGGCCAGACGACAGACAAGAATACCATCTTCCCGAGCAGGAACTTGGGTCCGCGCTCAGGGCCATCGGTCGCGCATCGCATCAGGAAATCATGTTTGAGAGGCGATCAGTCAAAGGCAAACGCGCCCCTGCCCTCGATGGCACCTATACGCCAGGCGAAGCTGTCGACATCCTGCTGCGCAATTCCGGCCTGACGGCCACCAGTCGCGGTGGAAGTATCCTCATCGGGGAGCGATTTCTCCCGACATCCGAGGAAGTGAATGCGGGCAGTTCCGCCATTGTCGTCACCGGATCCCAGATCCGCGGCACAGCCGCCACCGGGCCGTTGATCACCATCTCCAGCCAGCAGATCGCAACATCGGGCTATGCCAATCTGGGTGATGTGGTGCGATCGATACCCCAGAATTTCACCGGAGGCCAGAACCCGGGCATCGGCATTGGCATTCCGGTCGCCAATGGCGAGAATTTCGGTTCGGGAACTTCGATCAATCTGCGCGGCCTCGGGCAGGATGCCACACTGACCCTCGTCAACGGGCATCGCGTGGCCAATGGCGGCAACCGCCAGAGCGTCGATATTTCCGCGATCCCCATCGATGCCATCGAGAGGATCGAAATCGTCACCGATGGCGCCTCTGCGCTTTACGGCTCCGACGCGGTGGCGGGCGTGGCCAACGTCATCCTCAAGCGCGACTATCAGGGCCTCTCAACCAGCGCCCGCTTCGGCCTTGCGACAGAAGGTGGTGACCGGCAGCAGCAGTATAACATCCTTGCCGGAAAAAGCTGGCGCAATGGCGGCGCGGTGGTCGCTTATGAATATGGCAAAGACACCGCCATCCTCGCCTCGCAGCGCTCCTATGCCGCCGTGACTAATCCCGGCCTGACTCTCTACCCTTTCATCCAGCACCAGAGCGTGATCATCAACCTGCATCAGGATATCGCAAAAAGCCTCACATTCAGCTTGGATGGCGGCTATAACTGGCGCACCGATCAGCGAGGCTATTCGCTGAGCACCGCAGCCAATGCCCCGGCTTATGACTCGCGCGTGCGTTCATCGTCCTTTTTTGTAGCCCCATCGCTGCAATGGGCAGCCCCGGGCAGCTGGCTGGTTTCTCTCTCAGGCATGTACGGAGAAGACCGGGCCAGGCTGGTTCAGCAACTGACGAGCAACGGAACCACCTCGACGACGCAGCTGACCTGCACCTGCAACACCGCCGTATCGGTTGAACTCAAGGCCGACGGCCCGCTCCTCGAAATACCCGGCGGCATGGCGAAACTGGCGGTGGGCGGTGGGTATCGCCGGGATCGGTTCCGTCAGGACAGTATGTATGCCGCCAGCAATTTCAGAGCCAGTCAGGCAGAGCGCTATGGTTTTGCCGAATTGCACATTCCGCTGATCGGAGCCTCGCAGAATATTCCCTTCATCCGCTCGCTCGCGCTGAGCGCAGCAGCCCGATATGACAATTATCCCGGTGTGGATGAGGTCGTCACGCCCAAATTTGGCTTCACTTACGCGCCCAGCGGGGATTTTGACCTGCGCGGATCATGGGGTCAATCCTTCAAGGTTCCCACTCTGTATCAGCGATATACCGCGCAAAGCGCCAGCGTCTATGCCGTCGGAACCTTGGGCGGGAGCGGATATCCTACCGGATCGACCGCGATCTTTCTGCTCGGCGGGCGGCCCGACCTTTCGCCCGAACGCGCCGACACCTGGACCACCAGCCTCGCCTTCCATCCGGCGCGGGTGCGCGGCCTCAAAATCGAGCTGGGCTATTTCGATATCAGGTATCGTAATCGGGTCATCATGCCCATTTCACTGCCGCAGCAGTCGCTTTCCAATCCAGCCTATGCCAGCATTGTGACCTATAATCCCGCAGCATCGGCGGTCACCAACGCACTCGCCGACAAGGTCGTTTACAATTACTCGGGCGCGGCCCTCAATCCTGTGAATGTGGTGGCGATCGTCGATGATCGCAATCTCAACATTGCAACGCAGAAGCTGCGCGGCATCGACCTTTCTGCCGAATATCAGCATGCGATGGGCAACGGCGATCGCATCACATTGTCGGCTACCGCCAGCTATCTCGACAGCGAGCAGAAACTGCTTCCCGGCGCGGGTACAATCGCGCTGGCAGGAACCTATTATAACCCGCCCCATTTTCGCAGCCGTGTCGGTATGGCCTGGGACTCGCCCAGAGCCTCTCTCGCCGGTTTCGTGAACTACATCGGCGGGGTCAGCGACACCCGCTACACACCGGCAACGCCGGTCAGCGGAATGGCGACGCTGGATTTGGGCGGTCGTCTGCGTCTTGAAGGCGGCGCGCTCGATGACGTTGAAATCGCGCTTTCAGCCCAGAACATCACGAATGCCAGCCCGGACATCACCCGTACCCGTGCGGCTTATGACGCCCCTTATGACACGACGAATTACTCGCCGGTTGGCAGGCTCATCAGCCTTGGCATTCGCAAGAACTGGTAACCGCCTTCCGCGACTTTAGCTCCCCACCCGTCGCGCTGCCGTACCGCTGGGCGGCAGCCGCCTATGCTCGCTATCTGGATTTTTAAAATGCACAAAATCGCTTTTATGCCCATAGCCCTTTTGTGGACGACGGGCTCCATGCCGGCAGTCGGAAAAAGTGACGCGGCCACTGCCGCGCCGGTCACCTTGCAGGATCTGGTGGGAACGCGCACCCTCGACAGCGTGACCATCTCGCCTGATGGTCGATTGGCGGCCTTCCGGGTGATTACCCCGTCCCTCAAAAGCAACAGCGTCACCGTCCAGTGGTTCTGGGTCGAACTGCGTGGAAGCCACATGGCAGCGGTCCCGCTTGGACGTCCGAGCCTGCCCCTGCGGCAACCGATGTTTGACACGATCCTCGATGGTCAGGCGCAATGGGCGGAAGACGGCAACTCCCTCTATGTCCAGACGCTGCGGGGCAATAGGATCACGATCAACCGGATCGCGCCCAAAGGAGGGGACGAGGTAGCACTATCGGACAGCGCCGACATTGAGTCATTCAGGATCTTGCCAGGTAGGCGTCAGGCCGAAATCGGCGTGCGCGCATCACGGCAATCTATCGATCAGGCCGCAGCACAGGAACACCGGGACGGCCTTCACATTGACCGGTCCGTATCGCTGGAAGGAAGCCGCCTCACCGGCAATTTCCTCATCGGCCATCGGTGGTCGACCATGCGCTACGTTGGCCAGGGCAATAGCGCGCGGGAGGCCTTTTCCGGGGAATTACGGCAAAAACTGGTGCCGTTGCGGGGTACTTTCAAGCCCGCGTCATTGATGGCGGCTCCAACCGGCACGCAATCCAATCCTGTCCTGTCGGGGGCGGGCAAAGGCGATGCTGACCGCACAATCTCGATCGATTCGGGTAAGCTGACGGCCCGTCTGGTCCAGACCGCTCCGCCCGGAAAATTCCTGCTGGAGCCGACCTATCAGGTCGTTGCCCAATTGCCCGACGGCAGCGAGCGCGCATGCGCCGAAACTTTCTGTTTCACCCATGCGGCAGCCCTGCGCAGCGTGAGCTGGAACCCGACTGAACGCGAACTCGTCATCGCGCATGAGGCCGATTACTCCACCTGGACGGCGCTGTATGGCTGGAAGCCTGAGAGCGGGGCCACGCGGGTCATTCGCGCTGCCGACGGCTCGCTCGATGGCGGATCGACCTACAGCAACAGGCCTTGCTCGGCACAAGGCGCCTATCTGTTTTGCGTCCATGCAGGCCCCACCTCACCGCCCCGTCTTGTCCGTATCGATACGACGACAGGCGAGACCGTCACCCTGTTCGATCCCAATCCTGCCCTGCGGCAGCGCCAGTTCAATCCCGCACGCTTTGTCACCTGGCGCAGCGCAGGCGGGGACAATTTTACCGGTTTTCTTGTGACCCCGCGCCATCAAAATGGGCCGGTGCCGCTGGTCATCACCAGCTATCGTTGCCGAGGGCTGCTTCGCGGAGGATTTACCTCGCTGGCTCCCGAGCAAATGCTGGCGCAGCGCGGGATGGCTGCTCTGTGCGTCAATCACAACAATTCCGTCGGGATGACCGCCACGCCCGACGGCAAGCTGCAGACCCTTGCCCCGCATCTCGCCGCCATCGCCGGATACAAGGCCATCATCGACCAGCTTGCCGCTGAGAAGCTCATCGATCCCACGCGCGTCGGGCTCGCCGGACACAGCTTTACCAGCATGGTCGGCGCTTATGCGCTCAGCCACACCGACCTGTTCAAGACAGTCGTGATCGGCACCGGCATCACCATCGACCCTGCCACGATGATGTTCATCGATCCGGCCCGCCACGGCTGGAACACCGGGCTGCTCGACGTTCTGAACGTGCCCCACCCGCTCGATGACAAGGATGGAAGGTGGAAGGCGATCTCTCCGGCCCTCAACGCCGAAAGGATCAAAGGCTCGCTCCTGATCCAGACCCCGGAAAACGAATATCTCTCGGCCCTGCAACTGTTCTCGGCGATCCAGCATGCGGGCGGCGCGACGGACCTGTATATTTACCCAAACGAAGGCCACCTGATAACCCGCGAGCCGGCCCATCAATTGTCGCGGATGCGCCGCTCGATCGACTGGTTCGACTTCTGGCTGCTCGATCACACGTCGGACAATGCAGTAAGCGCCGCCGATATCGCGCATTGGAGGGAGCTAAAGAGCGAACTACCCGTACCCAAGCCTCACGGCACATGATCGCGGCGCGTTATATGCGGCGATGGCATGGCCCAAGCTCTGAGCCATGCCTCGACGTCCACAAGCGCCATGATTTCCATGTAAGCCACGACATCGCGCGGATCAGGCCGCGCAAGAAAGGCCTCGAGGGCGTAGCGATCAACAATGCCCTGTCCTGCCAGCATGCCCTCGAGCAGCAATGCCCTGATCGCTGGCAGGTTGACCTCGAAAAGCTGCATCGCAAAGCCGGTCGGGGTGCCTTTGGATCGCCGCGTCACGATCGCGGGCGGCAGAAGGTCCGCAAAGGCTTCCCGCGCAAGGACCCGGTCCTGACCGCCGCTGCACCACATCCAGGATGGAATAGTAAGGCAGTGTTCGACCACCGGCTGCGCCATCAGCGGCGCACGCAAGGGATGCAGCCACTCGCGGCCAAACCCTTCGAGATGATTTTGGATCCCGGCCAGCCAGGCCGCATGCATGATCTTTCCGGGCACTTCATCCCCCGGCGGCGACAGCCAAGGGTGGGACGGTGGCCCTGCGAGGCTCCGCACGAGATCGCGGGACAGGAAGCCTATGCGCATGGGCCAGCGGTGCGGTTGGCCAACCTGCCGGATCTTGGAACGCGCGCCCGATAGCGCGGAAAAGACGCTGACCTCATTCAATCGCGCGACATCCATCAGGGTTTGCGGACTGCCAAGGCGTGAGCCGGGCACGATCAGGCGATCAGCGAGCGGGGCTACCGAATGGAGGAAACAGAACACATTATCACCGCCCCCGCCCGTCATGAACTGGTCGGCGCCGAGCCTTGTCGCCAGTTCCTGATGCGCGCGGTCCCCCGATTGGGCAAAGGCGCGGGATATCGGACGCGGCAGATGTCTGGCTTCGCTGCGCGCAAGATCGACGAAGTCAACGCGTTCGGGTTCCTCCTTTAATTCGACGCCGAGGTGCCGGGCCAACTGCCGGGCATAGGGACGTTCATCGCCCGCCGCCTGCCCGGTATAAAGCGTGAGGCAGGTGAAACTCCTGCCTGAAGCCGCGAGCGCTGCCGCAACGATCGAACTGTCGAGACCACCCGAAACAGCGAGAAGTGTGTGCCGGGCTTGCGACGCCCAGGCATCGGTGCAGGCAATGATGCGACGGCGAAGCGTGGCAACCGCCTCTTCCCGCACCGGCAGCGAGCGTGCCTGACGCGTGAATTTCCACGGCGACCTGGCGAGGCTGCTCGATACGTTTCCGCGATGGGCAGTGACCCGCATCCCGGGCAGGACTTCATGGATATGGCGAACAGGTGTTTCCTGCGCGCGGACCATCGGCCAGACGATGTGAGCGGCAAGGGCTTCCCAATCTATGTCTGCCTTATGCCCCGAAGCGGCCTCAAGAATATCAGCGCGCGAACTGAAGAGAATGCGATCCTGCTCAAGCCGATAGAAGCACGGGCATTGCCCGGAGGGATCGCGGATCGCCTGCAGGCTGCCCCCCTCGCCGCCTGGAACGAACCCGACATAGGCTCCCCAGAAATCCTCGATCAGGGCTTCGCCCCGAGTGGACGATAGGCGTTGCCACTCCCCGGCACTGAAGCGATCGATGATTTGGACGGGATTGGTTCCCTTGAACAATCGCCCGATGACCAGAAGGTCGCTGTCGGGATCACACTGAAACAATTGCCCGGGATTGGCGAAGAGGGATAATTGGCGTCCCTGATGAACAAGAACCAGCCCGAGGTCTTCAGCAAGCCGGTTGAGGTCATCATGGCTGCGGCCGGCAGCAAAGCTCCATGCGACAAGATAGTCGGCGCGCATCAGACCACCAGAATTGGTGTGTAATTTCCAATCCCCTCAAGTGTGTCATTGAGCACAAGATCACCATGCTGCACCCAGCAATGGGCGCGAAAGGGCCTTGTCGCTACCCCAAAGATCAGATTGGCCGGCACCCTATGGGCAAGCAGGCAGCGCGTCATGGCCAGCGATCGCAGCAGGCACTGGTCGTAGCGGGTGACCAGGGCATTGAGCCGGTAAAAGGCCGCAGCAATGGCTCGCGCGCGGCGATATGCGCTTGCAACCTCCGCGCCGCCGAAACTCTGCTTCCGGTCCCGGATTTGAGCCAATATTCCTGCAAGATCATGCTGGCGCAGCGTATAACGGGCCCTGCCCAGAGCAAGGATTGCCTGAAGCAGATCGCGGGCCGACCAGCCGGGCAGATCCCGCTCGCCAAATCCGCAGGTTGGTTCGACCGGAAGCGAGCAAGGGAGGATCGCGCCTTGCTGCTCCTGCTGGGCGATGATGCCCGCCTGGAGCAGCTTCGCCATTCCCGGCATATCGCGGCCATCGAGAGGTTCCTGCTTGCGCAACCGGTCAAAGGAAGAGGCCAGCGAGGGCGGCAACATCACATAGGCGTTGCTCGCGATATCCATGAGGATGACCTGGTCCTCGGGCACGCAGAACGACCATTTCTCGCCAAGGGACAAGCCCATCCATCCTCTCCCACCAGGATTTCGATCAGACGCCAAAGGAATTGCCGCCCATCAAAAGTGGCGACGCGCCGAAGATGACGCGCCGCCGGAAGGCTCAGTCGTCGGTGAGACCCCCGCCGCCGAAATTGCCCTGGTTGTCGAGCTGGGGCACATTGGAAATGCCCTTCGTTTCCTCGGTGACTGCACCGAGAACGATGAGTTCATCACTCAGATGTTCGCGTTCCATTGCCATCTCCTTCATTCAACGCTGCACCATTGCAGCCGGATCAGGGTAAGGTGGAGGGCCTGGCGGCGACGAGTTTATTAGGTCCCGCGTAAGCGCCTATCGGGCAGTTGCGGGCCGTCCGGCATTCAGCAGATCAGAAGATGGCATTTTGAATTCCATCAGTTTTTTGCTGAATTGATCAGCTGCGCAATCCGAGCGACCCGCCGGATTCTGCGTCGATGATAGGCCCAGAGGACCTCATAGCGGTCCAGACCGGAACCCGAGACGGTCGCGATCTCAACCATCTGCAACTCATCTTCCAGATTTGTAAGCACGGCGCCCTCATGGAGCCGGGCAATATGAAGCCTGTCTGTCGCCTGCCTTAATGCCCGGGCATATTCCCGATTCGGCGCAGTGTTCGCCAGCGAACGAAAGCAATTCGTTGCAACGGTGGGGAGATGGTCATTATCGACCGAGACCATCTCGATTGCAGAATTGGCCCCTGCTGCAAGCGGCTTCTGCATCTTGAGCACAAGGCGAACGAGGTGGCTGTGCCAGTGATAGAGGTCGCGCAGTATATCAATTGTCATCGAGGGAACCCGGTAACCACCACCGGTGCCGATCTCGAGAAAGGCCTCGCCAACCAGACGCTGCGCCGCATCACGGAAAGGCGAAACCGATACACCGTACTCATCGGCCATCATGCGTTCGATCACGCCAGATCCGGGAGCAAACCGGCCGGACAGAACATCAGCCTTCAAAAGGCCGTAAGCTCGCTCCGCCGCTACAGGTCGTGGTGACATCACAAATCCGCCCCGGTCCTTAGCGGTCACGCTTGCCGGGCTGCGCGGGGCGGCTCGACAGCCGCACCAGAGCTGAGGCCTGATGGCGAGCAACCGCCTCGAGCATCTCGCGCTCGAGATCCCATAGATCGTCCTGCATCAGGAGTTCACGCGGAACGGCCATCTTGTGCTCCATTGCCATGAGAGGAATGAACAGATGCGGGGTCGTCATCCGCAGAGCGTGAGCACAGCGGACATGGTCTTCAAACTTCGATGTGGCGACACCGCCCTCGATTTCGCGCAGCCATCTTTCGCTGCGCCCGACACGTTTTGCCAGAGACTGCTGCGAGACATGCTCGCGACGGCGGCGGCGTTCGATGAGCTTGCCGGAAAGCTCCTTGATCAAGGCGAATATTTCAACATCAGTCGCTTGCGGACTTTGAAGCGTCATCTGCAGGTCCCCCTGGCAGCGTCTCAAAGGCCCAAGCGCATTGCCCTATGGGTGAAGAGTGTTGCATTAAAATCCGGCCGTCAATGAGGAGAAGCTCCCGTAAACGGGAGCATTTTTCGTCACGCCAGCAAAATGGTCGTACGCGCGTACCTATGGATTGCCCATGCGTCCGGGAGGACGACCGATCTCACCGGCTACGGCGCAAAAGGTGCGAAGAAGCTCCTGATCGGAAGCAGTTTCCATATGGTTGAGGGCGGCGAGGAAGATCTTCCAGGTCTGGGGCGCGGGATGAACAAGCCCGCTTTCCTCAAGGCGCCGTGCAATCTCCTGGACCAGGCCGGACAGGGTGGGCGACGTCCCGACATAACGCACCAGGCGGCCCCCATAGGCCTCGATATCCGGGGCGAGCAATTCCCCGGGCAGATCCTGCTCCGGGCACAGACGCAGCAAGGAAGCGGCGACAAACAGCGTGCTGCCATAAGGCAGGAAATCCCCGACTGTGCCGCATAGTCGGCCATGGCAGCGCAGGAATAAGTGAATGCCGCTTTGCGACAATTGCAGCTTGTAGGCTCGCGATCGCGGGTTTGCCAATTTCCACTCTCCAACTGACGACGCGCCCCTGCCTTTCGAAGACAGCGCTCGTCGGCACAGGGCGATTCTGTGCCGCCACGCAAAATCCTGCAAAAGAACAAAGGACGAAACCGGAAGTGTATTTCCGGTTTTCGGAAATGGATTGCCGATAACCGGCAATGGATTTCCTCAAACCGGAACTCCATTGCCCCCTCTCTTGCGGGGCGGGGGCCGATGTCGGCACTCAGATCCATGTCGAAACGACACACCTGAGCGGTCAGCCCAAACGATCGGCAGATCCAGCTCAACCCGCTTCGACCCCGGCAGTCCCTTCAGGGACCACAATGGAGGTTTCGCTCATGTCAAAAACGCGCGTCCGTCGCGTGAGCCTGCTCGTCGCTTTCGCAATCGGCACTATGCCTTTGTTTGAGGCCCGGGCGCAAGACACGCATGCCGGCAAGGTCGACAACGAAAAGGCGCTGGCTTTGGCAGCGCAAGCTGCCCAGCAGCAGCTCCATCAGACCTTCACAAACCTCAAGTTTGAAGATTTCGGGCCATCGCCGGTCAATGGCCCCATCTATCAGGCCAATGCCGGTGGCAGGATCATCTATTACGCGCCGCAAAGCGAGCATCTGCTCTTCGCCTCGGTCTATGACAAGAACGGGGTCAATCTGACGGCGCTGGCGCAGGAACAGGGCGCTAGCCGCCGCCTCAAAGCTATTGACCCCGCCAAAGCTCTGGCGATCGGTCCTGAAGGCACGCCGACGGTGATCGAGTTCACCGATCCGGACTGCCCCTATTGTCAGGCGCTAGAGCGCTTCTGGAACACCAAAGCCGCCGAGGGCAAACCGGTGCGCCGCCTCGTCTTCTTTGTGAGCGGCATCCATCCCACCGCGGCTGCCAAAGCCGAGCATATCCTTTGCTCGCCAGATAAGGAGGCCGCTTTCCGCGCTGCCTATTCGGGGCAGACACCGCTGATCCTGCGGCAATGCGAGGCCGGGCATGCCAGAGTGGCGCAGGATGCCGAGCTGGTCGCTCGTGTCGGCATCTCGGGCACGCCGACCCTGATCGTTGATGGCAAGCTCATCTCGGGATTTCAGCAGGCCGAACTCGAAACCTTTCTCGACCGGCATGCCAAACCTGCGCTCAAGGCCGCTTCCGATGCGGCGCGCTGATCGCGTGCAGCGTCAGGGCTGCGGGCGGGCGCACAAACTCTTTCTGGCGGGCGTCCTGCCCTGTGCCGCGCGGCACGGGCGGATGAACCAGGATGCCGGCGGCGACGGGCTCCCGGAGCCGTCCACCGACGCCCCGGCCGACACCGATCTGTCATCGATGCCGGCAGGCATATCGCGGGCGGCTCCATTTCCAAGGAGTAGTACCATGATGCGCAAATTTGGTTCGCGCGCGCTTGCACTGGCCAATTTCGGCCTCCCTTTTGCCGTGATGGCCCTGATCGCCGGCCCCGCCCATGCCTTCCAGGCACCGGCTCAGGGCGATCTCGGCTACGACATTTACGACATCGTCGTGAACAAGGGCGTGAAGGGTCCGCTTGGCTTTGTGGGCGGCGTCGCCGCCTTCCTGTTCGGGGTCAGCCGCCTGTTCTCGAACATCATGATCGGCATCCCGACCATTGTTGCCGCCGTCTGCCTGATCAAGGCCGACAGCATTCTCCAGACCTTCGGGATGGTCGTCTGACCCATGCGGCGCGCCTGCGTTCGGGGTGACCCGATCAGCGCAGCGCTGCCGCCAACGAGCTGGGGACCGATGGTCGGTTCCTGGAAACCGACACCTTCGCAGGTGTCATGAAGCAGGAGGAGAAGGGCCATGGACGAGCGCCTTCCGCAATATCTCCATCGACCGGTTCAGATCCTGTGGTTCGGATCGGACGAGTTCATGCTGGCCACCTCGAGCGTGTTCGTGGCGGCGATCGTGGGCGGAATGCTCGGATGGATGCTCATCCTGGCCCTTCTCCTTTTCATTCCCTGGAAGCGCAGCAAGCCGCGCGGGTTTCTCGCTCATCTGGCGTGGCGCTGGGGCCTTGTCTCCTTCCCTCACTATCCGGGTCCGACCCAGACCCGCTTCTTCGAGTAGGCGCCATGGGACTGTTCCAACGCAAAGAGGCCGGCACCGACCCGCTGCTTGGCAAACCGGCCAGCTTCGGGATCCACCGCTACCTGCAAGGTTCCGCCAATCTGTTTGAGGAGAACCGTCTGCTCAAAGCGGCCATCGCCGGGATGTTCGGCGTGACCGCGGTGCTCGGCATGGTGATCTACACCACCAACCAGAATGCGCGGACCGTGGTGGTGCCCTTCGGCGCGACCGGCGATCTCTACGTCTCGGGCAACAAGCCTTCGCAGGCCTATCTGGTCGCGATGACGCGCAACATCGTCGGGCTTGCGGGCACCTATTCGGCCTATTCGGCAGACCGGCAGTTTCAGGAGCTGCTCAGCCTCGCGCACCCATCGGCTTACAATGCGATGCGCGACAGTTTGAACGGCGTGCTCGACGATCTGGCCGACAATCCGACGCTCTCGATCGCCACCTATATCCGCAACGACCAGCCCGTCATCTGGACCTCCAGCATGATCACCGTGCCGGTCGAGAAGGTGCGCGTGATCGGCGGCGTGATCCGCAAATTCCGGGGCAATCTGCACATTGGCTACGCGATCGAGAACGGTCGCTTCTGGCTGACGCGCCTTTCCGAGGAGCAGTTCGATGCCGAAACCCATTAAGCCCGGCACGCCGCCGCGCGCGCTCCTGGCAGCGATAGCCTTGCTGATGGCCATGCCGGCGGGCGCCCAGACCATCCGCGCGCTTCCCGAGCAGACCAGCCGCATCCGCCTCTCGAACCACGACATCAACCATGTCATCTGCGAGGGCGGCGATATCGAGGACGTCAAATTCTCGCAGGAAAAGGGGCTGGCGGTCGAGAAGGGCGGCTCGGATGCCTGGATCAAGTTTCTGGTGAAGCAGATCGACGATGCCGGACAGGTGACGCGCAGTTATGTGACGCAGCCTTCCGAATTTTTCATCACCTGCAACGGAGCGACCTATCCGCTCTATGCCGAGCCCGTCGACATTCCGGCCCAGACAGTGGTGCTGGCAGCGGGAGCGCGCCAGCGCGCCAAAGCCAACAGCGATCTGCTCGCCCCGCTGGCCGACGAGGATCGCGCGGTGTCGATCACCATGGCGATCCTGGGCAACCGCATTCCTGCATCCTTCTCCGAGGTCGCGCCCTCCGATGCGGCAATCCGGCTCTCCGGGGTTCCGGCGGTCGCAATCGCGGAACACCGTCGGCTTGCGATCGAAGGATCGGGCCTTTCCGCTTCGGAATATTGGGTCCGCGCCTCCGCGCCCATCACGCTGGAGGAACGCGCCTTTATCGATCCAACTTTGGGTCAGCACATTTTCGCGGTCACTTTTGATCGGCCCCGCCTTGGGCCAGGTGAGAGCGCCCGACTGATCGTCATTCGCAGGGAAGCCGCGCAATGAGCGGCGAGGTCGATCCTGACACGGGCCAGGAAAGCGAGCGGCGCTCGACCTATCAGGCGCATCTCGCAAGGCAGGCAGTGCAGGACATGGCCGGGAGCGATGCCGCTCCCCGTTCGCCGAGGGACTGGAAGACCCGTTGGGAAAGCCTCTCCGCACGCCAGAAGCTGCGCGTCCGGCAACTCGCCGTTGCTGTGGGCGTCGGAGTGCTGGGCCTCGGGCTCTATACCGCGACCGGTCACAAGGAAGAGGCCAAGCCGGTCGCTAAATCCACCTCGCTCAACATGGGCGCGGGACTGCGCGGCGACAGTCTTGAGGAAAAGCTGCGGGGTGACCTCAAGAAGGTGCTCGATGGCCAGCAATTGCTCGGCGATCGCATCAGCGCGATCGAAGAGGGCAAAGTGACACCGGGCGCCAGATCCGCAGGCGGAGCAAGCTCGGCCGGCGATGGCGACCTGCCCCCTGCCCTGCCCGGCAGCGCGCCGCATCTGCCCTCGCCGCCGCTGACAGGCGATATCGGCAGCGCTGCCGAAAAGCTGCCCACGCCGCCCACCGGTGCGATGGCACCGCCCGCCCCGCCCGCTCCGCCGGTCGAAAAGACCGTGGGCGCGATCGGTTCGGCAACCAGCCAGCTTGTCCCGCAAGCCGCCGGTGATGCCGCGTCCCTTGCCAAAAAAAAGAATCGGACGATCTATTTGCCGCCTGGTTTCATGAAGGCGCGGCTGCTGACGGGGATCGACGCTCTCGCCAGTCGGGACGCGACCAGCAACCCCGAACCGATCATCGCCCGGGTTCAGGCGCCCGCCGTGCTGCCCAATGAAGTGAAGGCCAATCTTGCCGGCTGCTTTGTCATCGGCAACGCGACCGGAAGTCTGGCCAAGGAGCGGGTCGAGATCCAGCTCGTCTCGATTTCCTGCGTCGATTTCGATGAACATTCGGTCGTCGATCAACCGGTCAAAGGCTTCTTCGTCGATGCCGATGGCAAGAAGGGTCTGTCGGGCAAGGTGGTGACACGGGCCGGCGCGACGCTTGCGCGCGCCTTCATCGCCGGAACGGTCAGCGGCATCTCGCAATCGGTCGAAGGCACTTTTGGCAGCACCTCGACCTCGGCGCTCGGCAGCGTGCGAACGCTTGATGCCGCAGACGCAGCGAAAACCGGCATTGCCGGAGGCCTCTCTAAATCCTCGGAAAAACTGACCGATTTCTATCTCGACCTCGCGCGCCAGGCCAGCCCCATCGTCGAAGTCGGGGCCGCCAAGGACGTTGTCGTCGTGATCCAGGAAGGCGTCACCCTCGAAATCAAACCCGGCGCGGGAGTGAAGTTCTGATGCGCGCCTCAACCGGAGACAGCATGATGATCCAGCCTCATCCCCTCATGCAGCCCTGCCGCCAGTTCCTGCTGGGCCTGCCGCTCTTCGCGCTTTCGGGCTGCGCCGCAGTAGGCTCGATGATGTCGCCCTATAGCGAGAAGTTCTCCTGCAAGAACAGCGACCACGGCCAATGCATTCACCCCGAGAAGGCCTGGGCCGATGCCGTTGCCGGTCGCCCGTCCAAATCCGATCCGGCGGTGACCAATGACCGCAAGCTCCTTGCACCTGAGGAGACTGCTGCGCCCGTCGCCGCCCCGGCCAAAGGGCAGATCCCGGACAAGGCGCTGAAGCCGTCAGGCAAAGCCAGGGGCCCAGCGCAAATCGCAGTAAACCCTGCGGCAAAACCCTCAGCCCGTGACATGGGCGTGCCGGCAACCGGAAATGCCACCCCGATGCTGAAACCCTCGCGCACTTTGCGGACGCTCATTCTGCCCTATGCCGACCGGCAGCGGCCCGACCGGCTCTATATGGCGCGCTATGTCTATTCGATCATCGACCGGCCCGCCTGGGTGGTTGGAGATTATCTGGTCGAACCTGCCGGACACGCGCCGACACCTCCCGTCTTGCGCTCGACGCGGGACAAGGATGCCATGCCCGCAGAGGCGGGGCAGGATGACAAGGTGGCACCTGCCCTTTTGGCGGAGCCCCGCCCGTGAGCGCGGTAAACCGTCCGGGCCTGACCGTCCGCCGCCTGCGCGCCGCCGTCGAGCGCGACGCTTATTCCGATTTCCTGCCGATGGTCGCCTGGGTCGAGGAAGAGGAAGCCTTCCTTTGCATCGACGATGGCTGGGGGCAGGCATGGGAACTGGTTCCTTCCGCCTATATGTTCGCCCATGTCAGTCAGGCGCTGCAGGGTCTGCTCAATGTCTATTTCCCGGAAGGCACCGTCCTCCAGCTCATCACCTTCGCCGATCCGCTGATCGACCCGGCGCTCGATGCCTATCTCGACCTCAAATTCCGGCCCGATCCGTTGGTGCAGGCCTCCGCGCGGCGGATGGCCGATTATCTGCGCGCCGGGACAAGCGGGCTTGATGCGCTCCATGGCATTCCTGTCCGCGATTTTCGCCTGTTCCTCGCGATCAAGACGAGGGTGAAGCTAGGCGCGGATCTGCGCCGTCAGGTTGAAGAGCAACTCGCCAAAATGGGGATCCGGCGTCTCGCACCCGAAGAACTGGTGAGCTTCTATCGGCGCATCTTTAACGGCGTCTTTGCTCCCGCTCCGGGCGTGTTTCTGGGAGACAGCATCGGCGGCATGCCTGCCCCGCCCATTGCGCGCCAGATCATTGAGGCTGGGCCCGATCTTTGTTTCGAGGGACCCGAAGTCTTTCTCGGCAATCAGGTCGCGCGCTGCCTCACCCCCAAAGCGCCCGCACGGCGGATCACGGCCGAGCGCGCCAATCGGCTGATGGGCGGGATGCGCGGGAGCGCCGAGGACAGCGATCAGATCGGCGGCCCCTTCCTCTATTGCCTGAGCGTCCTGTTCGATCATTCCCAGTTTGAAATTCACAAGCGCGCGCAAATTCTCTCCGCGCAAAAGGCCGCCGGCAGCTTTGCCGTGGAAGTCGGCAAGCAGATTGAAGAGATCGGCTGGATCCTCGACGAGGCCTCAAACAGCCGCTTCGCCTCGGTGATCCCGACCATGTGGGTGTTCGGTCGCGACAGCGCGCAGGCTCGCGAGATGGCCGCCCGCGCCAAACGCCTGTGGGAATCAGAACCCCTGCCCTTCATGGTGCAGGAAGAGAGCTATCTCCTCCCCGTCCTGCTCGCCGCCAGCCTGCCCTTCGGGCTTTACCCGGAAAAACGCACGCTCAAGCTGCTGGAACGCGATTTTCGCATGCCGGTCAAAGCAGCCGCGCTGATGGCGCCGGTCCAGACCGATTTTCGCGGGGGCGGGCGCCCTGCCTTGCTCTATGTCGGGCGCAAGGGCCAGCTCGTCACGCTCGACCTCTTCGATCCGCGCATCAACAATTACAATTTCATCGTCTCGGCCGAATCCGGCGCGGGCAAGAGCTTCCTGCTCAACAACCTGTGCCAGCAATATTATGCCCAAGGCGCCCTCATCCGCATCATCGATATCGGCGGATCCTACCGCAAGCTCTGCACGCTTTGCTCGGGCCGCTATATCGACATCGGCGAGGAAAGACTGGTCCTCAACCCCTTCGACATGGGACTGGCGCTTGATGGCGAGGACAAACAGTCCGCGATTGCCATGGCCGTCGCCATTGTTGCCGAAATGGCCAATGCCTCGACCCGCAAGCCGGTTACCACCTCGCAATGGAACCTGCTCAAATCGGCCGTACAATGGAGCGTCGATGGCGGGCGCGGCGAGGATGGGATCGACGCGGTGCGGGCATGGCTGGGGCGCTATCCTGAAAACACCAGTTCCGACCTCGACCGCGTTGAGCACCTCGTGCCGGTGGCGCGCGAACTGGCCTTCAATCTCCGCGATTTCGGGTCGGATGGCGCCTATGGCCATTTCTTCAACGGCCCTTCGACCTTCGACATTTCCCGCGACGAGTTCGTCGTGCTCGAACTCGAGCGCCTCAAAGCCCTGCCCGATCTTTTCAACGTGATCGTGATGGTGGTGGTGAACGCGGTCACTCAGGAGCTGTACCTTTCGGCCCGTGACAAGCCCCGTTTCGTGCTGTGCGACGAGGCCGCCCAGTTCATGACCCGCAGCGACGGCCAGGATCTTTCACGGCTCGCCGAGGCTTTCGGGCAAGGTTATCGCCGCGCCCGCAAATATCAGGGCAGCTTCGGCATCGTGCTGCAGAGCATGAACGATCTGACGCTCTTTGGCGGCACCGGACAGGTGATCCTCGAAAATGCCGCGACCAAATTCCTGCTGCAGGGCTCGACCTATGACAAGGCGGTCGACAACAAGATCCTCGACTATTCGGGCTTCGTCCTCGATCTCCTGAAATCGGTCCGCAACGCCAAACCTCATTATTCCGAGGTCTTCATCGACAGCCCGCTGGGACTTGGCATCGCGCGGCTGGTCGTCGACCCCTTCAGCTATTGGATCAACACCTCCGCCCCCAATGAGGTCGCCGCCTTCGAGACTTTGGTCCGCGCCGGACGCAGCCCGCTCGAAGCCGTGTGCGAACTGGCAGGCGTCGATCCGCAGGACGTGTTTGGGCCATCTCATCCCGTGGGAGGTTCGCATGACACGCCGTCACGTTGACCATACCGATCCGTTGAAGCTCGACTGGCGTGAGAACCCGCATATCGAGGCGATGATCGAGCAACGGGTAGCCGAGCGCGCGCAGAGCCAGGCCTTCCAATCGCGCCTGCGCCTGATGATCATCGAGACTTCCATCATGGGGGCCTTTGTCATCGCCGGAGGCCTGGTGCTTGGCCGCCCCGTGCTCGAGGTTCTGCGCGCCGGGACCATCGTTGCGGCGGCCTGCTTTGCCAGCGGCCTCTTGCTGATCGGGGTTTCGGCGGCCTGCGGCATCGCAGCTTCCCGCTTTCGTCAGTGGAGGTCGCAATGACCCGCACCACCAAAACCGTAACGCCCGCGCTGATCGATGATCTTGCCCTCATCGGCAGATGCTGCCGTCACCCCGGTGAAGGCACGCAGGACTATCTTGTCCGGCTCGTCGGGTTCCTGCGAGACGAGAACGATCGGTTGGACCGTGATCTCGAAGTGGCCGATGGCCTCATCGCAAAGATGCTCCGTGACGCCGAACACATCCCGCTTGTCGGCACGATTGTGCAGACCTGCTGCGGCATCGCGCCGTTGATCTTACCGGCCATCTGGTTTGGCGGCTTCTTTATCGCCTGCGCACTCTGGGTTGGTCTGGTCTATATGGCACCGGTCTTCAGCCAGATGGCCCTGAATTTCTATCTTCGCATGCCATGGCCCGCCGCGCGACCTGCTGAGGGTCGAAAGCCATGAACGGCATCTTTTCTTCAACGCCGGCGCCAAGACCGATCCGGCTGATCGTGGGCAGCCAGGGCTTGCTGCTGATGCAATCGCTGATGGCCTGGCATCTGCCCGCTGTCCCCGGCCTGTTCCGAATGCTGGTCGCGGTGACCGGTCTGCTTGCGCTTGCCGCTTTGGTCGCCGCCATTGCCGGTGAGAAACCGGGAGGCGACAAGCGCTGGTGGAGGCGTCCTCATGCGCGCTAAGAGACCTTTGCCCCGTGATGTTCGTCGCGAGGTGTCGGCGCTGGCGATGCTGCTCGCCGCCCTGATGGCGCCGACGGCCGTCCGCGCCGATACATCCACCATCGGACGCACCTGGCCCATCGCCGAGCCGGATGCGCTGAGCGAGATCGAAGGCCGAAGCGCCCATATCCCCGATATGAAAGCCGCTTTTGGCCCCCGGTCGGGCTGGTCGGCCATGAAACCTGCGTCTTTGGGAAAGGCGCGGATCGACCGTCAGCGCAGCGTGGTTCCCTTTTACACGCTCGATTCTGACATTCATCTGCCTGATGGGCGACTGCTCTACGCCAAAGGCACCACTTTCAACCCGCTCGCCTATGTCACTCTCCCGCAGCAACTGGTGATCGTCCATCCGGCGCAGCTTGATTGGGCCATGCGCAATGCGGGCCCGACCGACTTCATCCTGATCGCGGCCGGAGCTCCAGGCAATACCGATCCGATTAAGGCCGGCGAGCGGCTGAAACGCCCGATCTTCCTGCTTGAGGAACGCATCAAGACCCGGCTTGGGTTGACCGTTGCCCCGGTAATCGTCGCGCAATCCGGGCAGAAGCTGGTGCTGACCGAAGTGGACGCTGCAAAGGCCACACGGAGGGCCTCCCGATGAAAGGCCTTTTCCTGCCCAAAGCGCTCGCCCTTGCCGCCACCTGCCTGACGCTTGCCATGGCATCGCCCGCCCATGCCTCCAAATGCGAGGCAGGCACGATCTTCAATCCGATCACCAAAGTGCGCTGGTCCTGCATCTTCCCGATCACCATCGGCGGGGTGAAGATCGGCCCGCATGATCCGCTCGGCAAAGCGCTCGATGCGCAATCGGCCTCGAAACCTTTGTGCGCCTGCCGCAAGGGCGTGACGTTCTGGTTTGGCGTCAAGGTCAGCTTCTGGTCGCCCAACCGGATGGTCGATGTGGTGACAGAGCCGGGCTGCATGATGGCGCTCGGCGCCGATATCCTCTCCACCCATGGCAGGCTGCAGGGCAGCCAGTCCTCCATCGCCGACGGCACCAACACGCGCAAGATGTTTGCCCAGATGCATTATTACATCTCGCCGGTCTGGAAGATGCTCGACATGTTCACCGACCTTCCCTGTTTTCAGGATGACGGTTTCGATGTCGCGCTGATCACCGAGGTGCTCGCGACATGGCAATCGGCAACGCTGAGCGCGATCATCCAGCCCGAAGCCATCCTTTTCGGCAACCCTGCGGCGGGCCTTGCCTGCATGAGCGACAGCGCGGCCGCGGCCGCAGGCAAGGTCGTCGATCCCCTGTTCTGGTGCATGGGGTCCTGGGGCGCGACCTATCCGATTGCCGGCGACATCCATTTCGACGACAGCGTCGAGGCCTGGGCCGGCCTTGCCGCACGCGGCATCTTCATGATGGGGCGTCTGGGCTCGCTCACCATCAGTTCCGCCGACGGCTGCTCCTTCATCCCCCAGCCGATCTGGACCAAGAGCCGCTACAAGCTCCAGCTCATGGAACCCGTCAAGGGCGGCCAGTGCGTCAATGTCGGGCGGCCAGGCTCCCTGTGGACCAGCGCCAAACACGCACCGGGCAGGGACAATGCCCAGTTCATGCTTTTCGAAAAAACGATCTGCTGCGCCGGGATCGCGGTGCCATGAGCCGATCATCTCCCCCATACCGCATGGGAATGCAGCCGGTCTACCGATGGCCTACCCGTCAGACTGTTGGCTCCGGCAATTTCCCTGCGGCAGGAGCGCCGCCCATTGCCCCCGATGGGAGCGCTCCGGCGGTCGGCGTGGCCGCAGACATCAGCGCCGGGGTCCTCTCCCCTCGGCGCCCGATCGTGGCCACGCTGACCGTTTTCGAAGGACAGGCCGTGTTCCGCGCGGTTCTGCACTCGCCGGACAATCGGATCCTGCTGTTCCGTCTGGCGGACGGCTCGCGCTCGGTAATTCCGCAGGAGATTCTGCCATGAGAAGCCGGGCTCTCCTGCTGATCGCAGCGCTCACCCTGCCGCTGCCGCTCGCGGCGCAGAGTGCGCAAGATCGCGCCCGCGTCGCCGCCGAATTCTCGCGCGCCAAGTCTGACGAAAGCGATACGCTGCTGCGCAACTACCTGACGCCGGGTCTGAGCGGCCAGCCCGTTTCGACGGTGGATTCGAGCCGACAATTTACCCCCGATATCGCCTGCCAGAAGACCTCGACCTTGCTTGAGGTGCTGGCCCAGCCTTCGGCAAGCGGTGATCTCGCTGCGGTTCGCATCAGCCGGGATACCAATCTTGATGGCACGTTCGATGCCAGCGCCACCCTGCCGGTTCCGGTTTCGGGGATCTGCGCCAATGGCGTCATTTCCTGCGATGCGGGCACCTGGAACAATTGCCATTTCTACAGGTGGGCGGTCGATGCCGCGCAGGCGCCGAAACTGGAAGCCGTTGCCATGAGTGATCTGGCAGGCTGCTATTGCATCAACAACAGCTGCGGGAGCGGGCTGGCGCTGGCCAATCTCCCCACGGTCCTCAAGGATCTTGGCGGCGGCGTGGTGGCAGCGCTGACCACCAGCGATCCGCGCTACGGCGTCACGCAGGCCAGGATTGAGGGGCCCGTCATCTCCTATGTCGGCGCGCAAAGCACAAGCTGCGCTTCCTCCGCAAGCCTGGGGCAGACCGCCTACCGTGCCAACCCGACCGCCATCGCCGGCGACGCCAGCTCTGCGGCAGCGTCGAGTTCGATTTTTCAGATGCTCTCGGCCTCGCCCGCCGCAACCTCGCGGGTCATCGAGACCCGTAACTGCAAAATCGAGCGCCAGCTCACGCTCTCCAGTCCCGATCAGCGCGACATCATTTCCCGGATCGCGGGCGGCTATGGCGAGGTGGCTACCAATAGCGATCAGATCAGCTTCATGATGGGATCGCCAGCCGACAACAGTCTGAATGGCGGCGGCTGCAGCCTGTTCGGTTACCACATGACTCTACGCATCGCTGATCCTGCGCGCCTCAGTGATATGCGGCTCACCCAATATCGTTTCGACGATGCGGTGCAGCTGTGGATCGATGGGCAGTTTGTCTTTGCCGATCCAGCCAATTGGACCGGAAGCGCCGTTCCCTCCACCAGCTGCGATCGCAAGACCAACTGGTCGGGCTGGGCCAATCTCGATCTCAAACCATGGCTGACCAAAGGCGACCACGATATCGAGCTGCGGGTCGCGGTGGGCGGTAATGGCGAAGTTTTCGCCCGGATCGACGCTACCCTCGACACAAGCTGCCGCGTCTCGGAAAATCCGTTCGATGGCTGCGCCGGCTATGCCGCCAATGCCGCGTGCAGCCTGAGCGGCGAAACCATCGATGGCGTCACCACAGTTTTGAACGGCATCCGCACTGGCCTTAAACCGATAGCACAGACCCGTGTCGTCACGGCCAGCACCTGTTCAGTCGGACTGACGCGCGACTTCTTCGAAAAGGACCGGCGCTACAGCTGCACGATCGACAAGGGGCTGGCCGATCCGGACACCAGCCGCGGCGCCTATATCATCGATCATTCCACCGAGACTTTGCTGGCTGATCGTATAGCCGGCAATGACGGCAGCTACTCGCTCACCACGCGCAACTTTGCCCTGCCGGAGCGTGGCACGGTCAATGCCTGCGAGCCTGTCTGCAAGACCAGAAAGGCGCAAGTCAACACCGCCGCTGCGCTCGATGGCGTAACCGGCAGCAAGCAGAATTCCCCGGTCGGCTGGGATTATCTCTACCATGCGTGTCAGGACAACAATGTCTGTCCGGTCGGCGATGGCGAGGAACTGGTCCAGGGCTGCGGCTGCATCGACGATTTCCCTGAGGCCGTAGTGATGATGCAGTCGATGCGCCTGGGCGGATCCGACCTCATCTGCACGGGAACGGTGCGATGACGGGTCACCGGCTTTCCCTTGCCCTTGTGGCCCTGCTTTGCAGCGGCGCGGCTGGAATGCCCGGCATTGCCAGCGCCCAGCAGATGTGCGCCGCCGATCTCAACGGCAATGGCGATGCTGCCGACGAAGGGGAAACCGCCGGCTGCAAGCTGACGGCCACCGGTGGCTGGATGTGCCCGATCGGAGAAACGCCTTGCATTACCGATCCAAACGGCGCGCAGCAATGCCCGCTTGGATCGCAATATGCCTGCGTCACGCCCGCCGCAGGCGGCCCCGCTTCCTGCACGCCCAACGCCTGCATCGATACCAGCGCCAACCCCATCCAATCTGACCCGGTCGTCGATGATCCCGGCGTTGAAGCCGATGGCTCGGTCGATGCCGATGGCCACTGCCTCGGGTCCATCGAGATCTTTGCGGGCCGCGCCGCGCGCTGCCGTCCGGCGGGCCTGCTCACCACCTTCCAGAACTGCTGCAAGGATCGCGGCAAGATCATCAAGGATGGCATGGGCGGCTCGATCTCTTCGATCTCGACCAAGATCGCCATCGCCAAAGGCGTGTTTATCGGCATGAAGGCAGCCTATGCCGCCTTTCAGGTGGGCGCGACAGCCAGCCAGGCCGCCAGCGCAGGCGCCAATGCGATCATCATTGGCCTCGATCCCACGTCCATCGCCATCAGCCTTGCCATCAATTTCATGATCGAGGTGCTGCTGCAGGGCTGCGACAGCCAGGACATGGAAGTCGGCATGCTCAAGGGCTCGGGCATGTGCCATGAAGTCGGCAGCTACTGCAGTTCGAAGATCCTGGGCATCTGTCTCCAAAAATCGGTCGGCCATTGCTGCTTCAACACCAAGCTTGGCAGGATCATTCAGGAACAGGGCCGACCCCAGCTTCAATCGTTCAACGCCGTTGGCTGGGGAACGCCCAAACAGCCCTATTGCCGCGGCCTCACTCCGGAAGAGTTTCAGGCGCTCGATTTCTCGAAAATGGACCTCACTGAATATTACGCGGAGGTTGAAGCGCGCGCCCAATCCCAAATCCAGATCGACATGAAGGACAAGATCGATGCCTATCAGCAAACGATCAGCCAATAGCTACACCTGGCTCCTTGCCGGCTTGATACTGGCGTCAATACCGGCCTGGGCCGACAGTCACGCGCCCAACCACACGGCGCGCTCGCAGGTGGAAGTCGAAGGGAATGCCGCCATGGAACGGCTGAAGCGCGCGGTTGGAGCGGCGAAGCAAAGCGCCGGCCCCGCCCCAGCGATACCGGCACGATCCGAAGTGGATCCCCTATTGCAGCGGCGCGCTTTTGAAGGACTGTCGCGCTCAAAGGGCGATCCGGCCCTCGTGAAACGCGCCGAGATGGATATCGCGGCGGCCCGGCAAGCGCTGGCCGACGAGCGAGAGACGGCCAGTCGGCGAATAGCGCAGGCGCTGGGTCTCGAACAACCCGACGCCATTGCATTGGCCGGTGCCGCTCCCGCCAGCCTCAAAAAAAGCTGGGTTGCTGTACTCTTCGTGTCTTCCGCTATGCCGGTCGAAGTGCTGCGCACCTATGCTGCCAGCCTTTCCCGCGTCGGCGGGGTGATGGCCTTTCGCGGCATGCCCGGCGGCATGACCAGAGTGGAACCGATGGCGAAATTGTCGGCCCAAGTGTTGCGGCTCGATCCCGGCTGCGAAGGCCCCGCCTGCGCGATGCGCGACGTGCAGATCATCGTCGATCCGCTCGTTTTCCGCCAGCATGGCGTGACGAAAGTCCCTGCGCTGGCGATGATCCCCGGCGATCCCACCCAGCCCTATTGCGAGCGCGACGAGAACAGCCCGGGCGCCGCTCATATCATCTACGGCGATGCGGCGCTTTCCGGACTGCTCGAGGAATATGGCCGTCTCGGCGGTAAAGAGGAGGTCCGCGATGCTCTCGCTCATCTGGCACGCCAGTAAGCGCGCCGCTTTGGAGCTCAAGGACTTGCCACTTCGCGCGGCGGTTGCTCTGGGTGCAAGCGGGTTTGGCGAGCCTGCCCGGCCAATACAGCTCTTCAAGGCTTACGGGATCGTGCTGCCGATCGGGCTGCTGGTCTGGTGGGCGATGCCGCAATTCGCATTGGTGGCGACGCCCTCCATCGATGCCTTTGTGATCTACAAAGCGCCCGACCAGATCCGAACCGGCGACCTCGTCTCCTTCATACTGTCCAATCCGATTGCCGGGCCCAAACCAGTGAGCGTCACCAAATACGCGCTCTGTCTGCCTGGAGAACGGATCGCCATGGTCGAGAAACCGTCAGCCATGGGCGAAACCTACGACGGCTGGTATTTCTGCAATGCCCGTCTGCTTGGTATCAGCAAGCCCCGGACCCGGGACGGCCGCCCCCTTACCCATTGGCATCCCGCGACAAAGATCATCCCGGCGGGCACGATCTTCGTCGGCTCCTCATCCCCCAATGGTTTTGACAGCCGCTATTATGGACCGGTCGAGATCAGCAAACTGACCCGCATGGAGAAACTGCTGTGAAGCGCGCCGCAATCGTCGCCATCGGCATGCTGCTTTCAACCGCGCCGGCATGGGGCCTGACCGCAACAGTTGCAGATGGCCCGGGCGTCGCGCGTGGCTATTGGTGGTATGAAGCCCCAAAGCCGGTCTCGCCCGACAAGGCAGAGATGGACGCAGTTGCCAAACCCGCCATTCCGCCCATGGCCGAACTGGTCAAATGGTCGCCGCCGAGGATCGCCAGACTGATCGAGCAGCAACGCGATTATGCCGCAACCGTCCTGACCGTGGATGCGGTCGCGGATTTCTGGCGTCTGGAGGATTTTGCCAGGCGCAAGGCCCGCGCCTTTGCCGGCGTCACCCAACTGGCGCTGCTGGCGCATCCCGAACTCAACGCCAGAGCTGCCAACCCGCTGGTCGGCGAGGCGCGCGATGCGCTGGGCGCGCATAAGGACGATATCCGCCGCCAGTATCTGCGCACGCATGGGAATGAATTTGCTCTCGTGATGTTCGACCGGGCCTCCTGCGGCTATTGCCGGGTGCAATGGCCGATCCTCCAGCGTTTTCAGGAGGAGATGGGCTGGCAGGTCAGCCGAATGGATATCGAGCAGCGCCCCGGCCTTGGCCAGCGCTTCGGCGTCGAAGTCACGCCAACCACGATGGTGATCCGGCGCGGCAGCCAGCAGCGGATGGTGATCGCGACCGGGATCGAGACTTATCCCAACCTGCTCCAGATGGCTTATCAGGCCATCAAATTGCTCACTGGCGATATACGCCCCGAACAATGGCTGACCGGAGCGGGTGAAGAAGACGGCTTCTTCGATGCCCTCGCCAATGGACCGGTATCGCCGGGCGATCCGCGCGTGGTCGGAGGCGATCTCATCGCGGCGGGAGGCAGGAAGCCATGAGCCTCATGAAAATTCTGGCGTTCGGATGGGCCGGCCTCCTACTGACCGGCACCGTGCTGACGTCATCGGCCAAGGCGCAGCCGCCGATGTCCCGTGAGGCCGCATTGCGTGCAGCCGTCCATCCCGTCAGTACGCTGCCAGAAGCCCGAGCATGGCTCGCCCGCGTGCCGGTCACACGCAACTTTCCACCCGACTTTGAAGCCGTGCTGCGCGGGCAGGCATCGCTTTACGTGATCGAGATGAGCACGGCGCCCGGCTGCATCGCCTGCGCCGATCTCTGGGGAAAGCTGCTTACGTTACGAGCGCGCTATGGCTGGCAGGTCCGAACCATAGATGTGCAGGAGGCCATGCTACGCTCCGGGCGACTTGGGCTTCCCTGGATTGGCAATCCTGTTGCCTGGGTGCGACCAATCACCGATCCCAATCGCATCGTGCCGGTCGCCATTGGCACCGACCATGGCGTCAATCTTGCGCGCAACACCTATCTGGCTGCGAAAATGCTGACCGGCGTGCGCGTTGCTGTTGGCGTCCGGGCGATGGCAAAATTTACCGGAATCGTGAGCCCTGCCCGATGACCGGCGTCAGGCATCGTCAACGCGCAGTCAAATGCGCAACAATTCCTTTTTGGATGTGTAATTTAGATAGCCATTTTCATAAATTACAAGAGCATCTCAAGCTCTTCAAACTTGCTTTGACCGGTGCGCCATCGGGGGATGGCAGCCGGTCACCTGGCAGAGGGAGTGCCAATGCCCCCTGCCCCTTCTTAACCCGGCAAGGCAAGCGCGCGACGGGCCGCTTGTTCTGCCTTCCCACAACAGGAAGCCCGTCATGGTCCCCATTGCCCGCCGTATCAGCCTTGCGCTTTGCCTGATCCTTGCTGCCTGTGGGGCTGCCGTGCCGGCCCATGCCCAGAGCTGGGCCGAGAGCTGGTTCGACAATGTCACCTATAGCTCGCCCGGCACCTTTGCCGACCAGACCCGCGGCTATGTCACCGCAGGAGGCATGTCAGGCCGCGTCGATGTCCATGACGATTATCTGATGTCCTTGAGCCTACCCAAAGTGAAAGCGGGCTGCGGCGGAATCGACATGTTCCTTGGCGGCATTTCGTTTCTCGACCCGGACTATCTGGTGCAAAAGCTTGAGACCATCCTTCAGGCCGCCCCGGCCGTCGCCTTCCAGTATCTCCTCGAAACGCTCGACGAGAAGATGGGCAATATCATCTCGAAGATGGAGGCGGCCACCAACTTCCTGAACTCGATCCAGGTAAACGATTGCCGCCTGGCCAACCGCATGGTCCAGATCGCCAAGGGCGATGACAATATGTCGGGCATCGTCGAGGAAATGACGGGCTACAAATCGGTACGCGAGGGCTTTGCCAAAAGCTGGCAGCAAAGCCGCGAGAAGATCCAGTCCAACAAGGGCAATCCGACCGAGGATCTCAAGGATGCGCTCGCCAATTGTCCGGCCGAGGTGACCGATATTTTCCGGACAGGCTCACTGCTTCAGCACGCTGCCGCGCGGGTCGGCGCCTCGGACTGGGCCGGGGTGATGCGTGCCCGGATCGGCGATGTCTATATGCGCTGGGACACCAATGACAAAGTGCCGCTGTTCTCGGCGATCCCCTCCTGCCCGCATCAGGATACCGAGAGCGCCGATGATTTCCTGACAGGACGTGTGCCCACGCGGGCGCTCAATATTCCCGCGACCGCTGCCGACTGCTCCGTGAATGGTTCCGGGCGCGGTGCGCTCGTGCTGGCGCGCGACAGAATGGAAACAATCGCCACCAAGATCCGCACCCGCTCGGCGCTCTCCACCGAAGAAAAGCAGTTCGTCGCCAATGTCAGGACGCTACCGGTCTACCGCCTGCTCGAATGGGGCGTGCGGCAAGGCGTGATCGACAGCGTGATCGCCGACACCGATGAACTGGTGGCACTTACCCTCGCTTATCAGATGCTCAATGATCTCACGCGTTCGATCGACTTTGCACTCCAGAATGCCGAGCGCGGCACGACGGCAGCTGGCGCATCCGATGGTGAAAGCGCCAATATCTGCCAGACGCGGATCCTCTCAAAAGGGATCGAGCAGCTTCGCGACCTGCGCGAGGAAGTGCTGCGCCAGCGCGCGCAGATGCGCCAGTCCTACATGGCCGCCATGAGTCAGGCGAACCTGTCGGCCAATTATGCCGGGGTCGTTCGGCAACGCGATCACGATGCCCGCAATGCCGCCGGCGCCAGCCACAACCAATGAGGTGTCCGATGCGCAAATTGCTCCGAACCCTGCTTGCATTGCTCGGCATGGCCATCGCCACACCCGCATGGGCGGTGGATGCCAGCTATCATACGTGGGACGGCTTTTCCGAGACGGTCGATGCTTTCCGGATCGTGGCGCTGATCTTCAGCGATCCGCGCTACGAAACGCTGGTGGTGATCATCGCTGTCGCCGGTATCGGACTTGGAGCTGTCCTCGCCGGAATTCGCGGCTCCGGCATGGGCCTTGTCGCCTTCGGTTTTCAGATGCTAGTTGGCATCGGCCTCTTCGCAGGGATGATCGCCACCTCCGGCACGGTCCATGTCTATGACCGGGTCCGCAACGCCTATCAACCCGTCGGCGGGGTGCCCAATCTCATCGTGCTGGTAGCAGGCGTCACCAATCTGATGGAACTTGCACTTGCCGAGACGATCGATGACAACACCAGCGATCCCAATGCCAAGCTGGAGTTCGGCGCTGGTGGGCACAGTTTCGATCTGTTCCTGAACGCCGTCTCGCCGCGCAGCCCTATCGTCGACTCCTTTCTCGACGCGAGCGTGAAAGACTATGTCCGGCAATGTTATCCTGTGGCCCGGGTATCGCCTGCCTACGGCGTGGATGACGATCAGCTCTTCCGTACCTCGACCGACCTGCCGGCATCTTTCTCAGCCATGGCGGGTCCGGCAACCTTTTCGACCGTCTATAGCGCCGGCGACAAGGCGGGAACCACCATGTCCTGCGAAGCGGCATGGACCTATATTGCTGACAAGCTTGCCGATCCTACGCTGTTCGACACCTATAGCGATCAGATCTGCGCGCGCACCGGCTTCGATGTGACCCAGACCACGCAGCGCGATCGGTGCCGCCAGCAGATAGACGCGCTGGGCGGGATAATGCTCGGTCAGTCGATGAGCCGTCAGAAATTCCTGACCAATGTCTTTCTTGGGCAGACTGTCGGTGACGTTCTGTTCGAGGATTCACCAGCTGCTGCCGCGCGCGTGATGGCCAACCGTGCCATCGAGTCCAATGGTCTGGCGACGCTTTCGACGGCAAACGAATGGATGCCGACCATTCGCGCTTCCGTCTTTGCCATCATGCTGATGATGTTGCCGATCGCGCTGCTGTTCATTCTGACACCCATCAACCTCCGGGTTGCCAGTTTCGCCTTCGGGCTATTCGTCTTTGTGGCGCTATGGGGCGTGATCGATGCCGGGATCTATCAGCTAACGCTTGGCCGGGCGATAGGGGTGCTGGCTGAGTTGCGGGCAACCAAGGTCGCGACCGACACCTGGATTCTGGCGCCTTCGGCAGCGATGAAGGCACTTGCGATCTTTGGTTCGTTCCGCACTGCTGCGGCCGGTCTTGCCGGGGCCTTTGTGTTCACGGTGTTCCGCTTCAGCGGCAATGTGTTCACCGCCTTCACCTCAGGTTCGCTCGGGGTTCAAGGCCAGGGCAGCGCGGCGGCCGCGACAGTCGGAACCAGCGAAGGCTATGCCAATGCTCTTGAGGTGCAAGGTTCGGCGACAGGCACCATGGCGCGTCGCTCTGCGGCTTCCAGCTTCGGGGATTTTGGCGAGCGCAGCAGTTTCGGGCTGGACCGGGCGTTTGCCTCCTCGGGCTCGGTGCTGAGCGAGCATGGCGGCGGCGCGTCCGGCACAGCAGCCTCCGGCCTCGGGCAGGCCGATGCTGCGCGGGAATTGGGCGGTCTTGCCCCAGCCCTTGCCGGTCGTGACCTGAGCGATCCGGCAACGGCCCGCGCCATTCGCGCCAATGCCGCGACATCGGCCATCCACAATTTCGCGCAAGGTGACGCGCTGCGCAAATTGGGGATTAGCTACTTTGGCGAAGGGCAAACAGGGGAACGCGCTTTTGCTGCCTTTGCGCAGAAAATGGTGCAGTGGAAGGCGTTTGGCGACAATCGGGCCTATGACATGATGCTCACTGGCGCCCAGCGGCATTTTGAACGAACTGGATATTCGGCCAGGGATGCGAGCCTCAAGGCCTCGACCGTCATTGCGCAGGCCTCGGCCGATACGAGCTTTGCCAAGCTCACTGCCAATGCCTTCGATCAGGAAAAGATGCTGCGCAACGATCTTACGGGCGCGCAAGTTCAGGTCGGTGCCATGGAAGGCAGACGTGATTATGCAGGCGAAAGTGTGGCCAGTGTCGAGCGCGGCAATGTTGCCACCGAGCAAGCGCATCGGACGGGGCACAATCGGGGGCAAAGGCAAGCCGCCTCAATGCTCGGTCTTTCCGTGACGGAAACCAGTCGGCGCATAGGACTTATCAATGCGCTTTCAGGCGAAGCGCGCTCGAGCGCTGTCAGCCAGCTTGCACATGCCACGAGACGCAGCGAAGCGCAGGTCCTTCATGCGCTGGAGACCTACAATGTCGCGAGCCAAGTCGGCACGGCTGATGGCGTGACGGCGGGGGCGCGACGTGAAGGCAGCAGCGTCTATGGTAGAACCCGAGAAGCAGCCGGTTATGATTTTGCTGAGAGATCGGGCAAACTTGATGCCCAACGTGAGGTCGGGCCGGATGGCACACGCAACTCGGCGCGGATCGGCGAGCAGCGCCGTCAGGCTGATAATGCAGGCTTTGCACAAGGCGCTGGAGCAGACGGTGCGACTGTGCGCGAAGCCGCGCGGCTGGATTCCTTCATCCGCGCGCTGGCTGGCACCGCCGGAAATAGGCTCGACATGGCAGAGGGAGGCGCCGGAAGTATTGCAGATCGCGCCCGCAATGAGCGGCTGACGGGCATTGTCGATAAGGAACGGCTGTCGCGTATTCAGACCCTGCTGCAAGACCATGGCATCACCATGTCGAAACGCCAGATCGCGATGGATCAGAACGGCGATGTCAGCCTCAATCTGACACCTCAACTTGCCGCTGACATGTGGCGCGGCGGACTTATCAATCAGAACCAGCTTGGGGCGGTCGCCAATGGCGGGCATGCGCGGTTCAGCTTTACCCATAACGATCTTCTCGTTTCAAGCAGCACCGGTTTCAGTCAGTCTGCACGTAATGACACCAGCACCCGGTTCGAGGCCGGCAAGCAGGCCGGGCCAGACACGATCGAACATTTTCTGGGCAGCGGGGCGCAAGGGCAAGCAGCCATGGCGAACTGGCTCAGGGGCGGGTTCGAAATGGATCGCCGGGGTAATTGGCGGCTAAAGCCGCAGGTGGCGGACACACTTGAACGCGACGTAACAGCGATCATGGTGCAGACCGGATGGCAAAGATCGCTTTCCCGATCGGCCGAGCACCAGACGTCGGATAACCAAACAATCTCCGGGGACCTGACAGCTTCAATAACTCGCGGGGTCGGATCAGGAAGCGCGAAGGGCGGACAAAAGGGAACCGGTGCGAACTCTACCGGAACGCTGTCTGGCAGACTTGGGGCGGATATCTCTGACCGGGGGATTGCGGCTGTTTCGGCACGATCATCCTTGGACATTGTGAATTACGACGTCCGCGAGGCTATAGCATCCGCCGAAAGAGCTGCAACGCGATCATCCCACCCAGAAGAGGCCTTTGCGAAAGAATTGAACCAGCGAGTACTTGGCAAAGATGGCCTACGCAATCAGTATCTCGAGCAAGCAGATTTCGGCCGCGGTACATTAGATGTGACAGGTCCTGTGATATCGATGGAGCAATCATCGGTTCTTAATTCCGGACGGTTGCAGCTTGATCGAGATCACGGTCTGGCAGACGGAGATCCTGAATTTAAGGTACGGCGCGACCCATGATATTAGTCATTAATCATCCCAATATGCCGAAGATGGTTATCACCAGATCGACAATCGGATGGATCAGTATAGGGATCGACTAACGGTCTTTGAAACGGCTGTCCTTGCGTTATCACCCATTCCCCGCATGTGACCTTGGCTTTGACGAAACCAAATCCCAGTACCGTGGCGACAGTGATCGGATTGAACACAAAGACCAGCATCTGCATGGTATTGGCAAGCTTGATGTTCAAACGCTCGTATGGGATAGTAATCATGACCTCCAGCCCGATCCAGTAGGCTGCCATCATCGCCAGATAAAGTTTTGCATACCATGGGTGCCAGAACCAGTCTGCTACTCGTGGCGAGTAAGAGCGCTTGATTTCAGGCAACTGGGCTTCTGCTTTTTCGGGTTCAATCGTTTCCATGACCAGCCCTTTTGATGACCGATGTTATCATTGCCTTGAACATTGCGAAAGCATGACATGGTGAATCATTAGTTATTTCAGAACGAAACCTTATCTGGCGAGTCGCAGAGGGCATCCCACCCTCCGCGACTCGCCAGATAAGAAGTTGGAGCATCCGGCAAACGCGGTTCGGTTCAGTTTTCGCCAGAACTGGACAACCTTCCAGCCCTTGGCCTTGCACGAAGCGGCACTGCATCTGATCTGGCACAAGCGCAATCATGGGCTTCAGGCCATGGCATGGCTCAAGCGCAAGATCCTTGACACCGCGACCACGCTAAATGCCGATATCAACACGCGGATCGGGAGATAGAGCGCCATTTTTTCACGTCGACCGCCTGATAATCAGTTCATGAGGCAAGATGATCGTGCTTTCCCTAATGGAGTCGCCATCGAACAGCGCCTTTATCAACCCCACTGCGGCCTTGCCCAGTTCCCCCGCCGGTTGCCGGATCGTGGTTAGCGGAGGCGAAGCGTAAGCGGCAAACCGCATGTCGTCAAAGCCGATAAGGGCGATATCATCGGGCATGCGTAACCCTCTTTCTCGAATGGCAGTTTGTGCACCAATCGCCATTTCATCGCCTGCGCAAAACACTGCGTCCGGTAATTCGGCCAGATCGAGCAACCGCCCCATCGCCGCATAGCCCGAAGCCATAGAGAAATCGCCCTCCACCACCCAATCCTGCCGCTGCTCCATCGCCGCTTCGGCAAGAACCATGCGATAGCCTTTCAAGCGGTCCTGACTGACCGTATAGCGCTGGGGGCCTGAAATCATCGCAATTCTCCTGCGCCCGGTTTTCACCAGATGGCGCACAGCCATCTCGCCGCTGAGAACATTGTCGATTTTCACCCGCGGGCAATTGGGCCAGCGAACGCTCGCTTCGGCCAGCACCACCGGAAAAGGCAAAGGCGCGCCTGCGTCCATGCTGGCGCGCAACACGCTGGGCATCAGCGAGCCGAATAGGATCAATCCGTCGGCAGTGCGCGAGGTCACCAGATCGATATATTGGTCCAGCCGCTCCTGACACCGCTGTGTTTCGCCGATCAGAACGCGATAGCCCAGATCATGGGCCACATTCTCGATATTCTTGAGCGCCTCGGCAAAGAACAGGTTGGAGATTTCCGGGATGATAACCAGAATCGTGCGCGACCTTGGCCGTCGCAATTGCTGGGCCACGGCGTTGGGGACATAGTTGAAGTGGGCGATGGCCTCGCCGACTTTTGCACGTTTGGCTGGGGTCACCCTGTCCGGTTCGCGCAACACACGTGAAACGGTTGCCATAGAGACGCCAGCGAATTTGGCAATGTCATGGATTGTTGGCGTGTCGGACAAAGATCAATCCTACGCTAAGGAAGCGTCACCAAGATAAATTAGAACATTAAATCTATTATGTGATTCCCATGATCAATTTGTTCAACTCCCTGTCCAACCTTGGGGCCGCAAAATCGACGAAGGCTTGCTCTGCGCCGGATTGATATGTCTAGGGATGAATGGCCCAGCATCGCCCGCAAATTGTGCGAGGAAGATGCCAGGTGACCTTCCTCCCGGCAGTCCCTTGATCATAACGAGAGTCTTGGGGTTGAATATGACAGCCCGGATGCCTGCACAAGCGCGTCCGACATGATGATCTCGTCCTGCACAAAGGCTCGACGCGCTACCTCCAAAATCCGCGATCACCGGCGCCGAGCTATTCAGGCCGACAAGCGAAGAGACAGCCGCAAGAATACCCCAACTTACCGCCAGCGGTGATGCCCAGGTTATAAATTCACCGCATGGCCAACTGTGGATCAACGATAACTCCTCATTGAGCGATTTTCAAAATCTTGCATATTATGATCATGATGTCCATATACAAGATTCTATCGCGCATAGATGGCGCTGGTCAGTGACGGGCAGAGCCAGACATCCTTAGACTGAACCGAAAAACATCACCCATCGCGAGCCATGAAGGAGCATTTATGACAGAACGTACCACTGACGCCCGAGTTCTGCCGCTAATAGTCAATCGCTGGTCCCCGCGAGCACTCGATCGCAGCGACTTGCCGCAGGCAGATCTTAATGTAATGCTTCTGTAATGGGCCTGCATTCGTCAAGTCCCTCTGAATGATTATCTCGTCGCCGGGATCATGCTTCTGTCCGTGGTCAACACCGAGGTTGCCACACCATGCCATCAGATCCTCAAGCTGACAGGTCAATCTAGGAAGCGTGCTTCACCGAGGTGATCACAGCACTACACACGACCTTGCCAAGCCTGCGCCCCAGCGACGGGACCTCATCAGACGCAGTCCTCTCACTTCACCGCGTCAATCACATCACTCTCCTCATACCGCCACAGCATTCGCGCCCCAGCGAAAGTCCGTCGCATCGATCCACAAGCGATGCAGGACCACCCCCAGCTTGCGTGCCAGTGCCACCTTCGCGCGTTTCATGCCGCGGCGCTGCGCTACATCCAGTGCCCAGCGCTTGAGGCTGGAAAAGCGTGTCGCTCGCGTCAACATGATATGCGCCGCCTCGAACAAGGCGGTCCGCACCATCGCGTCGCCGACCTTGCTGACGCCACCATCGCGATCCGTTTCGCCGGATTGATATTTCTTCGGTGTGAGTCCGAAGTAGGCGCCCACCGTGCTCGATTTCCCAAACCGGGCCGGATCATCCACGGCCGATCGATAGGTCAACGCAACCAGCGCCCCTACGCCAGGTGCCGTCATCAATCTCTGGCAGACTTGGTCGGCGCGGGCGATTTTAAGCATCGCCCGGTGGAGCCGCGTGAACTCGTCCCACAGAGCGGTTCGCGCGGCTAGCATCCCACCGATCACAACCGACAATGCGGGGTGTCCTTCGATCAGTTCACGAATGCGCGCCTCGAAACGCCCACGGCTGACCTCGCCAACCTTCAATCCGTAGCCGCGCAGGATACCCCGGATGCTTAGTTCCACGTCGAGGAGCTTGCCCTGCAAAAGCTTGCGTCCGACCAGAAGTGCCCGGACATCCTGGGCCGGTGGCGATTTTGCATGAACCGGCCGATACCAACCCATGCGAAGCAATTGCGCGATCCCCCGCGCATCCTTGCGATCAGTCTTCACCGTCATCGCCGAAAGCGCCGCCTTCACATGGCGGGTTTCCAGCAGCACGACCTCCCGACCTGATGCGGCAAGGGCAGCATGCAACCACTGGGAAAGCGGGCCTGCTTCAAGGCCAACGCGAACCACCGACAGATCCAACTCGTCGAAATAACCGACAAGGCATTCAGGCTCGCTGGCGACCTTAACCTCCCGCACCACCTTGCCCTTCGCGTCCACAATGCACACGCTGCTCTCTTTCAGTGAGACATCGATTCCGGCATAATGCTCCATGGCTGTTCCTCTCATGATGCTTGAGGCCGATCTCTCGGACCTCGTTCAACACCATCATTCTGAGGGACAGCCACCCACTTGGCTATCTTGGAGACGCTGGCCCATTACGGCATCTAGCCCATTCGGCGGCCCATTTTTAAAAGTTGGCACCTCCTGCGAATCCAGCGTAATTCTCCTGCGGCCTGGGAATGGTAATCAAGACCAGCCGTTGTTGCGATCCGCTCCAAGTAAGCTACTATGCAAGCCCTGCTAACCCGAGATATGATCCCCGACATCAATCAAGAATGACTCGGAAAAACCGGAACTGTATCGCTTGATACAACGCCAAGGCAAACCAACGGGAGCCTCGCTCACCTCGTATATTCAACGTAAATGTCTGGAATTACACCCCCCCCAACAGCTTAAGCACCCATCAATACCGTTAAAGAGATACACTATGGATTCAAAATATTACAAACATTGGCACCTTGCAACCAATGAACTTGAGTACAAAGTTACAGAATTAGAGTGGTCTATTATTAGATGCCACGAAGCCTTCTCACGTTGGCTTGAAGCAGCAAGTGCCATCGTCGTTGAAGGCGACCTGAAAATTTCGGAGTATCTTATTCTTCAGGTCATTGGGATGCTTGACCGGCCACGCAACGGCGTGACAATCGCACGGATGCTGAACCGAGACGATGTGGCCAATGTGCAATACAGTCTGCGCAAACTGGAAAGCTATAACCTGATCACCAAGATCAAGGAAAACGGTAGCAAGGTCCATGCCTTTGAGGTCAGCGAAAAGGGCAAGAAGGCCTGTGACGAGTTCTCTGTCATCCGACGGGAATTGTTGATTGAAGGCATTAAAGGCCTCGAGAGCCTGAACGAAAAGCTCGGCGGCGCGACGCAGTTTCTGTCATTTCTGACCGGAGTTTATGAAGAAGTCTCGCGCTCTTCCGCGTCGCTGTCGCACAACTCGACCAAGCTGCCCTGATCGTACGGTGGGCCTTGCCATAAAAAGGCAAACGCCTGCCTCATGATCGCCATGCGGCCAAGAGACAGGCGCGTAGGGACGGCCGAGGCGGGAGAGGTCACACTCCGGCCGCAGAAATCAAATATAGATCTTTTTGCCCGCAGCGTTGTCGGGCTTGCGGCTTGGATCATTGTCGCGCAGATTGACCTCGGCAATCTGGTTGCCGCTCGGCGCTGTCCATGAACTGTGGCGCAACCAGACCTGAGGGTCATGTCCGGGGATCATGCGATCGGTCTTCTGCTTTAACAACTCGCGGATTTCACGATAGACCTTGATCTGGTTGAAGGCATTGCCTTGATGATAGCCCGGAGGCCACATGCTCTCGATGTTCGAATACCAATAGACGGCATCGCCCGCCATCGCGAAGGGTCCGTTGCGGGTGTGCACCTCAAACCACTGCGAACCAAAAGTGTGGCTGTCCTTGGCTAGGCGGGCAATGACGCCGGGCAGGATCTCTTCATCTCCGCGCACGAACTGGATCCGTCCATCCGCGACTCCTTGCGAGGCGCGGATCAAATCCTGGGGATCGAAGGACGAGAAGATCCAGGCGCGCTCCTCCTCGGTTTCGTGCTGGTGGGCTGCGCAGACGGCATTGGACCAGCCAGTGTATTCATCAAGCTGGATGTACAGCTTAGCGTTCGGGAAGGCTTCAAAATTACCCATGTGGTCGAAATGCATGTGCGTCACAAGGATGGTGTCAACATCCTCAGGCTTGAAACCCACTCGCCCCAGCACATCCGTCGGGCTTTCCCAGCTGGAAAACGCATAGCGGGTGAGCCAGTAGTCATTTCGGAAGCCGCAATCGACAAGCGCAACATGCTGCTTACCGCCCACTTCTCCGCCAACAAGCAACGTGTAAATCATCGGGGCGTGAACTTCGCCCTTGTTGCTGTAAGGGCCGGAGCCGCCGAAGAAGTCTTGCATGATGTCGACCTGGCAATAGGCCAAAGACCAGATCGAATAGTCCGTGTCGCGCTTTGGAAATGCGTTCAGGATTGGGTTAGTCACTGTCTGTCTCCCAATGATAATCAGAAATTGTAACGCGCGCCGATCTGGAAAAAGCGTGGCGGTTTGTAAGATACTTCGTTGCACCCACACAGGGATGCCAGGTCAAAGCCTTGGACGCCCGCGCGGACATCGGTCAGGTTGCGTGCCCTTATGCTAAAGGTCCAATTATCGTTGCTCCAGCCGACGCCGGCGTTGAGCATCATGTAGCGACCGAATTTGTCGGCATCGAAGTTCCTGAGATTGTAATAGAAACTGGAGCTGTATTGCGCATCGGCACCGACAAAGAACTTACCGCCCCAGCCTGCCCATTCATATCGGGCAATCGCGCTGGCCTGAAACGGCGGAGCATAGACAGGGCGCACATCACGCGAGATCGGTCCGTTCACCCGCAGCGGCACATTCTTTACCAGCGCGTCAAAGTAAGACGCCGAAAGCCCAAGATCGAGTCCGGCCAGGGGCGAGGTGAAAAGGCTGGCCTCAAACCCGTAGGTGCGGGCATTGGCATTGACGACCACACCCGACACACCTGTGAACAGGAACGCCTGATAGTCCTTGTAATCATAATAATAAGCTGACGCATTGAGGCGGGTCTTGCGATCAGGCGTATTGTATTTGAAGCCGCCCTCATAGCTCAGAAGAACTTCCGGCTTATAGGGGATCGCGCTGACGGGAACGCCCCGCCCGCCGGGCAGTTGGGCATTGAAGCTGCCTGCCTTAACCCCCCGGTTAACGCCAAGATAAAGCAGCAGATTGTCCTGCGCCTGAAAGTCCAGTTGCACCTTGCCCGCCCACAATGTCCGGCCATCCGTGGCGGCATAGGGCGCAGGCCCCGCAGCGCCGACGACCGGACCAATCACTAGAGGAGCGCCAACCTGCGCCA
The DNA here is from genome assembly GCF_028607105.1 of Novosphingobium humi. Taxonomy (GTDB): domain Bacteria; phylum Pseudomonadota; class Alphaproteobacteria; order Sphingomonadales; family Sphingomonadaceae; genus Novosphingobium; species Novosphingobium humi. The sequence continues at coordinate 728,779 of NZ_CP117418.1, forward strand.
TGCGCGAGTCCTGCGTCGCCCAGATGCCTTGCAGATAGCGGTAGTCCTTTTCCTCGCGGATCAACCGGCCGCCAGTCGTCAGCTTGAGACGATCGGCAAGATGCCAGTCAATCTGGCCGAAGGCGGAATAGGAATTGGTGATCAGATGAGCATCCGCCCCCAGATCGAACGGCGCACCCGGTACAACGCTGCCGGTCGGAAACTTCAAACCGTTGATCGAGTGAGTATTGATGTGGAGGTAATAGAGGCCAGCTGTCCAATCGAAGACACGCGCCTTGCCTGCCAGCCTGAACTCTTGGCTGAGGGTCCAGGCATCGACCCCCTGATAATTGGCAGCCTGATTGGCGGGCCCGGCATCGACGTCCAGAAACAGCAGCTTGTAGAAGTTCTTATAATCCGTCACTGAAGTGAGATTGATGCCGGAGCCGAGTTTGAATTCACCGCTGAGATTGGCGCCATAAGTATGTGAACGGTTCAAGCTCTTGAAGGCGAAATCGTTCGATGTGTAGAATCCCGAACCGTCCGGATCCTTGTAGCCAAAGAAATCACCGCCGGGGACAGGACGACCAAAAGGAGCGCCAAACTGGCCGGTATTGCCCACGTCGGACCCAAAATCCTGCCCGTTCGCCCCGATGGAAGCCCGCGTTTCGGTAGGCGCCGCATTCAACACGTTGATCATCTCGCCCGCAGCGTTGAATTGCGCGATCGTCGGCTTTTGTTGGTAAGCGGCGGTGGCCACTTGTGAGCGTGCCGCATTGAGCGACAGCGTAATAGAGGCCGAACTGCTGGGCTCGAACAGCGTGGTTATGCGCCCGCCGAGCGTGTCATCATCACCCGTGTTAGCCCCGGCCCCCGGCCCTGGCGAACCACCAACCGCCCCGGCTGGATAGAGGTTGCGAAGCAGAGGGTCGGCCTTGTTCCACATGGCCGCAATACGGGTCGCCACCTTGTCCCCCATCGGCAAGTTCAGCGCCGCTTCACCATGAAATGCGCCTGGGGTGCCCGGCGAGTCATAAAGGCCGTAATTCAGGTCAATAAAGCCCGTGGTTTTGGAAAGGCTGGGCTTCTTTGTGATATAATGGACCAGCCCGCCCGTCGCATTGCGCCCAAACAGCGTTCCCTGCGGCCCCTTGAGCACTTCAACGCGATCGATGTCGAACAGAGCAAAGGTCTGCCCCTGCCCAATCGCGATATAGCCGTCGTCAAGGTAAACGGCGTTGGGCGCTTCAACCACATCGTTGAAGTCGTTCTGCGTCACCCCGCGGATCGTGTATTGGCTGTTTTGCCCAGCGATGGCGCCGCCAAGATGGACGCCCGGAGTCAGCGCGGCGATGTCGCGCGAGTCCACCACGTTCAAGGCGCGCAACTGGGCCCCCGAAAAGGCGCTGATTGCAATGCCGACCTTCTGGATGTTTTCGGAACGACGCTGGGCCGTCACAACGATGTCGCCACCGAGCGCGGAACTGCGTCCTTCATCCGCCTTGGCCGACTGCCCCTGATTGGCGGCGGTTGACGAGGAAGCGTCGCCCCCCTGCGCCCATGCCGGCATTGAAACGGCCACCGCCATTGTGGCCGCTGTCACCCATAATCCCTTGCTGGAAAATTGCATGTTTCCATCCCCTCTATGGAGCCAAGTTTTCTCGACTTCTCAAAAATCGAGATACCATAACCATCATGTAAGATCAATTGATTTTCAATGGATGATATACGCATTGTCAATCGACTATAAATGGGGGTAGAATATCACCGCATCGGTCATGCACCGCTGCATGAGCTCGTGGGGCAAGCAGATGCCAGGCTCGGCAAGCAGCTTGTAAAAAAGCATTTTCTTCGTTTTCTTGATGAGTGTGCTCTGGCATTGCCGCGGCGCAGCGCTGTGCGGCGCCCCCTCGGATTTGGTGCAACACCTAAAGCCATCCGGCGCCAAACCGTCGAAATGAGAAGATTGACGAGTCGTCGAGATCTTAAGTTGACAGCCGTAAAACGAGCAGCGGCCCGTGAGACCGATCCCACGAGCCACTGTCCAACCTTCAAGGCTTTAACCCAGAAGCGCGTTATCAGAACTTGAAGCCCGCACGCACGCCATATGTGCGCGGTTCGTTAATGGCGGTCACAAAGCCGTTGGTATCAACCCCGTTGACCGCGATGAAGTTTTCGAGGTTCTTGCCATAGCCCTGCAGGTACCAGCGATCATCCGGCGAGTGATAGGTGACCGTCACATAGGTCTGCGTGTGCGACGGCGTCACATACTGGACCGGATAGGTCGTATAAGCCGTGACATAAGACTTAGACACCAGCCTGGTACCCACAGTTGCCTCCACCCGGCTCGCACCAATCGGGGTCGAATAGGTGTAGGCCGCACGCAGGCTGGTTGCGGGCGAGCGATCAAGGCGGCGCCCTGCCCAATTGGCATCGCAGCTTGCCGTCGGCTGACCAGGATTGAGCGTATGCGCGCAATATTGCACATAGCTTGCATCCAGAATGTCCAGACCGATGTTCAAACGGTTGTGGCGATCAGGCTGTAGGATGGTTTCCACCTCGACACCCTTGATATGCGAGCGACCTGCGTTGGTGGTAACCTGCGAAGGAGCGCCGTTGAGCATGACCTGCCCAGTCAGCTGCATATTCTTGTAGTCGTAGTAGAACGCGTCAACATTAAGCCTTACGGCACCGCCGGCAAATTTGCCCTTGTAGCCAGCTTCATAGGCGATCAATGTTTCCGGCTGGTAATAAATCGACTGAAGCTGAGGCAGGATCGCACCAGGCTGGAAGGCCTGCCCATACACGCATTTCTCACCGCGGCTGGTCAGGTTGGACTGACCGGGGGCGCCGGTCGAACAGCCATCACCAAAACCGCCGGCTTTATAGCCCGAGGCCACGGAGGCGAACAGCAGGCCCGAGGGGATGTCACCATCGATGGCCGCGCGCCACGTCACGCGCTCGGCGCTGATCTGCGCATCGTTCACATAGCCCAGGCTCTGGCTGAGCGGGGCATTGATGGCAGGCAGCACCGCAGAATAGCCGTAGCGATACTTGTAATCGTTGGTGTAGCGCACACCGGCGGTCAGACGCAATTGCGGGATTGGCTTATAAGTACCCTGAGTAAACAGGCCCCAGGTGCGGTTGATCACCGGCGATTGCGGGAAGCTAAAGACGTAGGCGTTGGAACCAGCCGGGCCCAGCAGGCCAAACAGGCTTACGTTCACGTCCTGCTTCTCGCGGAAGTAATAGGCACCGGCCTGAACGTGGAACGGCCCGGTTCCGTTGGTCGAAACACGCAGTTCCTGCGAGAACTGATGGAAGCGGCTGTTGTTGCTGTAGGGCACGGCAAAACCGGGCGCCAGATCAAGGACATTGGTCTCGTTGCGCGAGAACTGGTGATACGAGGTGATGTCAGTCAACGTCACCGCGCCCAGATCCCAATTGGCTTCGCCTTCCAAAGCCAGTGAGGTGTTGTTCTCGCCATAGCGGTTGCCGTGGCCCGCAATGCCCGGATTGGTCGGCAGGCGGTTGGCGCGGACCAGTGCGGTTTCAGGGTTCGGATTGGACCAGACCGGCAGCGCCTCGTTGGGGCTGTTGCCGCTGGGCAGGTTGGTGTAGAAATTGCTCAGTGCAAGACCGCCCTGATTCAGGGCCGACTGCGTGCCCTTGATATTGGCAAAAGCACCGCGCAACAGCAGATTGAAGTTCGAGGTCGGTTTGAACAGCACCTGGATGCGCGCGCCAACGTTCTCGCGCTGGGCGCTGTTTACCAGAGTCGTGTCGCCGGGAGCCAGCTTGTAATAATTGTCGTGGCGATCGTAGATCCCGGCAATGCGCACCGCCGTGGTCGAACTGACCGGCAGGTTTACCGCTGCCTGTAGGCTAGCGGCATCGTAATTGCCGTATGAGCCGTCAACCGTTGCTTTAAAGCGGTTCAGTTCGGGCTTGTTGGTCAGAACGTTGACCACACCAGCGGTGGTGTTCCGGCCATAGAGCGTGCCCTGCGGGCCGCGCAGCACTTCAACGCGATCCACGTCATAAAAGCTGACGTCTGCTTCCTGCGTGCGGGCGATGTAAACGCCATCGACCATGAACGCAGCCGAGGGATCGCCCTTTTCGGTCTGGTCGTTCGACGTCACGCCGCGAATGGTCACCTGAATGCCGTTGGTATGATCGAGCGAAACGTTGGGCACCACATCGGACAATGCCGAGGGGCCCGTGATACCCGAATTGCGCAGGGCATCACCCGTCACGGCCGAAATGGCCAACGGGGTCTTCGACAAAAGCGAGCGGTCACGCTGGGCCGTCACAACGATATCGCCACCCACCTGCTGGGCCTGCACTGCAGGCCGCTGGACAGCGGCCTCCTGAGCGACCGAAGCGCAAGGCAAAGCCAGAATGATGCTGGACGCACCCATCAACAGAGATTTTTTCAACACGAACCTCCCTTTTTTTGCCCTTGGAATTTTGGGCTCCCTCAATAGCGCGCAGGGGTCGTGAAATTGTCTCGCGTTGTCAAGACTGCGTTGTCATATCTCTCACCTGATGAAATTCGGCCCTTTTATACTATACGGCGCAGACCAAATTTCGTTATGGATCGCCGCAATCCGGAGTGGGTAATGGCCAACAACAAAGACAGATTTTTGGGAAAGTCCCAGCCGCCGACGATGCGCGACGTTGCAGAATGCGCTGGCGTCTCGCTCAAGAGCGTCAGTCGGGTCATTAACAACGAACCGCATGTGACTGCCCGGCTGCGCGCTAAAGTGGACTCAGCGATTGCCCAACTGGGCTATGCCCCTGATATGGCCGCCCGCAGCCTCGCCGGGGCGCATAACTATGTGATAGGCGTCATTTTCGACAACCCAAGCCCACATTATACCATGAAAATCGTGTCCGGCGCTTATGCCGCCTGCGTGGAGCGACATTATCATTTGCGTTTTGACCATGTGGATTCCAACGGTCCATCCGAAGCCCTTCTTGAAAGGCTCGATGCCATAGTCAGCAACGGACGCTCAGACGGATTTATACTGACGCCGCCGCTGTGCGACAACGCTAGGGTGCTTGAGTTGATGGAGGCGCGCGATATTCGCTACAGCCGAATCGCGCCGCTCCACGACCCGCTCCGCTCACCTTCTGTCCATATGGATGATCTGGCCGCCGCAAAGCAGGTTGCCGACCTATTGTACAGCCTTGGCCACCGGCATATCGGCTTTGTTAGCGGGCCGGATCAACTCAGCGCAGCCACCCTGCGCCGCCGCGGCTTCATCGAACACCTCAAGACCATGCAGCCTGAGGTGAAAGTCGTTGAGGCAAAAGGGGATTTCAGCTTCGGCAGCGGCGTGGCCGCGGCGCGGGAACTGCTCTGCGTCCAGCCCCGCCCCTCCGCGATCTTCGCTGCCAATGATGACATGGCGGCGGGTATTATTGCCGCCTGCCAGCAAATGAGGCTTGTCGTCCCGGATGACCTTTCCATCTGCGGTTTTGATGACAGTTGGATTGCCAAGCTCGTTCTGCCCACGCTAACTACTGTGCATCAGCCGGTTGAAGCCATGGCCCATGCCGCCGCGATGCAATTGCTGAACCGGGGCGGATCGGAAAGACCACGTCAACTGGTGCTCGACCACCACCTTATCCGGCGAGACAGCGTGGGCCCAGCACGCTAGACCCGCATAGTTCAGGCCAACAGCACTACGCCCACATCTATGGCTCGATCAATCCGGACCAAAACAGGATGCGCTACCCCATGTAATCGCGCCATGCGCAGGGCGGCTCCCGTCAACGCGTCATATTCAGAGGGTCGTCCCGCAGCTATGTCGCGTTGCAGCGAGGTTGTCGCATCGGGCGGAAAATCGCGAATGAAGGCGATGGTGCGCTCAATATCATCGCCATCGAAGCCAATTCCCTGCGTCGCAGCAATGGCCACAATCTCGGCCAATACCATGCGCAGCAGTGCTTCACCACCAGGATGCGACAGCACCAATCCGGCCGGAACCTGCAAAGCGGCAGCAAGACCGCCCAAGCCCGCCGCAATCAGGAATTTCTCCCACAGGGCGCGGCGAATGTCTGGTGATAGCGAAACCCGCATCGCACTCTCGGCAAAGGTGCTCAGTAAAGCGGTTTCGGATGTGACCGGATCGCCGCGCGCACATCCCATCACAATGGAAGGCACCACACCGACATGGCGCAGCAGTTGCCCCTCCATTTCAAAGAAACCATGCACCCGCCCGGCCAGCACCGCCGTACCGGGCAAGATTTCCTGGGCCATATCTTGCGCTTCAACGCCATTCTGCAGAGTCAGTACAAGGGAGCCGGGCGCCATCAGCGGCCTGCAAGCATGCAATGTGGTCGCAAGATCGGGCGCTTTAACGCAGAAAATGGCCAGATCAATTCCGGCCCCCAACGTATCCAAACCAACCGCCTTGACCGCCCTTTCGGCAATCTGGCCGTCACTTTCGATGCGAAGGGGGCCGAGTTGGAGCGCTGTGAGCCGCGATCCACGCGCCACCAGCGTGACATTGCGCCCTGCGCCAACCAATGCTGCGGCCACCGCGCTGCCTATGGCGCCAGCCCCGATGACCGCAATCCGCATCATCAGGCTTTTGCAGCCTCCTGCTGCTTAACCAGATCGAGGGCGATATCCACGATCATGTCTTCCTGACCGCCAACCATCTTGCGCCGCCCCACTTCGGCCAGAATCGAGCGCGTATCGAGCCCGTGATCGAGCGCCGCCTTTTCGGCATGGCGCAGGAAGCTGGAGTAAACGCCAGCATAGCCCAGCGTCAGCGTTTCGCGGTCAACCCGCACGGGACGATCCTGAAGCGGACGCACCAGTTCTTCGGCAGCATCCATCAGTGCATAGAGGTCGCAGCCATGGTTCCAGCCCATGCGATCCGCCGCGGCAATGAACACTTCAAGCGGCGCATTGCCCGCGCCCGCGCCCATGCCGGCAAGGCTGGCATCCACACGCACAACGCCATGTTCGACCGCGACGATGGAGTTCGCCACGCCCAGCGACAGGTTATGGTGGGCATGAACGCCGCGCTGTGTTTCGGGCTTGAGCACCCGGTCATACGCCTGAACCCGCGCGGCATAATCGCGCATGCTCATCGCGCCGCCGCTGTCGGTCACATAAACGCAATGCGCGCCATAGCTTTCCATCAACAGCGCCTGCTGGGCCAGCGCTTCGGGGCTGGTCATATGGCTCATCATCAAGAAGCCCGACACGTCCATACCCAGATTGCGCGCCGCCTCAATGTGCTGCCTGCTCACATCGGCCTCGGTGCAATGGGTGGCGATGCGTACTGATTTCACGCCCATTTCGCAGGCATGTTTCAAATCATGCACCGTGCCGATGCCCGGCAACAGCAAAGTGGTCAGCACCGCATGTTCGAGCACTTCGGCCACCGCGCCGATCCAGTCCCAATCGGTGTAGGCGCCAAAGCCATAGTTGAAGCTGGAACCTTGCAGGCCGTCACCATGGGCAACCTCGATGGCATCAACCTTGGCGCGGTCGAGCGCCTTGGCGATGGCCTTCACATGGTCGAGGCCATATTGGTGGCGGATGGCATGCATTCCATCACGCAAGGTCACATCCTGAATATAGAGCTTTTGCGTCGTCGGATCAAAAGTCATGCAGCCACCCTTTCGGCGATCTTTTCGGCGGTTTTCAGCGCTGCCGAGGTCATGATGTCAAGATTGCCAGCATAGGCGGGCAAGTAATGCGCGGCACCTTCCACTTCAAGGAAGATAGAGACCTTGAGACCCGTGAAGGAGCCCCCCATCTCGGGGATACGCAGCGGCTGGTTATCGCCAATGCTTTCAAACTGAACCGCCTGCTTCAGCCGGTAGCCGGGCACATAGCTCTGCACCTCGGCCACCATGTCGTCGACCGAGCGGCGAATGACATCGCGGTCGGCATCCTCGCACAGACAATAGACGGTATCGCGCATGATCAGCGGCGGTTCGGCGGGATTCAGGATGATGATTGCCTTGCCACGCGTGGCTCCGCCCACATCGCAGATCGCCTGGCTGGTCGTCTCGGTGAATTCATCGATATTTGCTCGCGTACCCGGCCCAGCGCTTTTCGAGCTGATCGAGGCAACGATCTCGCCGTAATGCACCTTGGCCACGCGGTTGACGGCTGCCACCATCGGGATGGTCGCCTGCCCGCCGCATGTCACCATGTTGACGTTGGGCGCGTCCAGATTTGCCTCGCCGTTCACCGGGGGAACTGTGTAGGGCCCGATGGCCGCAGGCGTCAGGTCGATCATCCGCTTGCCCGCGGCCAGCACCAATTCGCTGTTGCGCTTGTGCGCGCTTGCGCTAGTCGCGTCAAACACAATGCCGATTTCAGCGAATTCGGGCATTTTCAGCAGGCCATCAATGCCCTCATGGGTTGTGGCCACCCCCATGCGCCGCGCTCGGGCCAAACCGTCCGATTCAGGGTCAATGCCGACCATGACGCCCATTTCCAGAACCTTCGACAGTCGCATCACCTTGATCATCAGATCGGTGCCGATATTGCCCGAACCAATAATCGCCACTTTGGTTTTTGTTTTCGATTGGACAGCCATTGCGTCACTTTCCGAACTAGACTGAAAGGTGTGAACAGAATCGATCCCTGCAACGCTCATCAGGCAGCAGAGACTGCTTCAAAAGGGCCGAGGCAGCAGAAAATTAAAAGCACAAAACCCAAATAATCGAGCATGAATCTAAAAATTATTTTGCCAACCTCGGCCAAGGGTGGAGCTTTAATAACAATTTCGAAGCGCGATACAGCATTTTATCTAACTTAGATCAGGATGGGTGGCTAGCCCTGCGCCGGTCCCACTTCTCACACAATGAGACGATGCAATGGTGCGCAAAGCATCCTGAACCAAGTCACACCGTCATCCCTTTTGCCAAGGCAACAGCTGCCTCGATATTCTTGGCCGCATCTCGCAATCTGCCCAAATCATTGGCGCTGAAAGCCTGGATATTCCGGGTAGTCCGCGATGCCGAAATCGCAACCAACACACGCCCGTCAGGCATGGCCACAGGCACCGCCACGCATGACAGGCCCTCTGCCGTCTCTTCCATGTCGCGCGCCAAACCATCGCGCATCACCTGCACCAGTTCCTGCCGCAATTTTGCAGGAGATGTAATGGTGTGCGCCGTCAAGGCAGGAAACGGCCCCGTGGCCAAATAGGCTTCGCGCTGCGCCTCAGGCAAATGGGCCAGCAGCACTTTGCCGATGCCGCTGCAATAGGCCTCCAATTGCAACCCAACCCGGGTGAACAAATCACCCGCTTTTGCCCCGGTCTTGATGCGATAGGTGACCATATCGCTTTCCAGCGTGCCCAATTGCACCACACAATCCAGATCAGCGGCAAGCCGATGCAGCGTGCTTGCCGCTGCAGTTGCAATTACCTGCTTTTCATCAAACATCTGAATAAGACGCATCAGGCGCTTGCCGGGACCAAATTGCCTTGCCGGCAAGCGGGCAAGAAAGTCTTCGGCCACCAGCGTTGCCACCTGCCGATGCGCCGTGGCGACCGGCAGGCCGATGGCAGTTGCAATCGCGGCAACGCTCCGCCCGTCCCGATCACTCAAAATCGCTTCCAGCATAGCCAAACTGCGCGCCAGAGCCGCAATGGTAGGCGTTCCGTGCGCAACATCTCCAGCCATCATTGCCCTCCACGCGCTGCGACGGAGAAATCGCCACGGGCCGCTTGGTTATCCTCACGCATCAAGGGTGATGTCACCTATCGGAACCGCGCAGCACGTGAGGCAAGCGTCCTCATCAACTTCGCGTGTGTGGCAGACCGTACCGGCCAGCAGCCGCAGGGCGCAGCTCTCACATTCGCCCGCACGGCAACCGGCCGCCAAGCGAAAGCCCGCCTCCTCCGCTGCCGCCAGAATAGAGATCTGACCGGGACGCCACTCAAAGCTCTGGCCCGATGACGCCAGGGTGACCTTGGCCGCCTCCAATCCGGTGGTCACGGGCGTTTGGGCGGCAAAATGCTCTTGCTGGATCGAGGCGGCATCCACGCCGCGCGCCAGCAGTGCATCGCGCGCAGCCTGCATGAACGGCTCAGAACCGCAAAGAAAGGCCCGCGCGCCCGGCCCCGCCCCTTCCAGCAACGGATCAAGGTTGCGCCCGGATTCGACCTGCACGTAAGTGAGGTTCGGCACCTTGAGCGCACGCAATTCGGCGTCAAACGCCGCATCGCGCGAGGCATAAATCAGCGTAACGGCGGGCGGCGTCTGCTCCCCAGCCTGGGCAGCCAAGGCGCGCAAATAGCCCAGGAAAGGCGTAATGCCGATACCGCCCGCCAACATCACCACCGGTCGCGTTGAGCGAACCGGCAACCGGAAACGGCCATTAGGAACAGAAAGCTGGACCTTGGAACCAACAAAGACATGATCAAACACATGATCCGAAAGCCCGCCCGCGCCGGAGCGTCGGATGGCCACAGAAAGTGCGTTGGATGCCGAGTGGCCCTCCGAAATAAGCGAATAATGCCGCTCCAGATCCAGCTCGGGAATGGCAAAGGCAACATGCTGGCCAGGAACAAAGGCAGGCACCCAGCCGGCATCAACCGGCTCCATCACCAGTTCAACAATGCCGCCGGCGTGATCGCGACGGTCCGTAATGTGGAAATCCCGCTTGCCGGTCCAATGCCCACGCGAGCGGGCTTCGTCCTTCTCGATCCGACACGCGATGCGCCGCAACTCGACCGCGCCACTGACCGGATCATCCGCGCCGTTGCGCAGAATGTAGTTGATGTTGCTCCCCTCGCCCAGCGCGTCTCCGGCGTCAGCCTGCTGCCACCAGCCATGTTCACCCACCATGACATCAACGGCCAGATCCTCATCCAGACGCACCTTCATCAGGACATGCCCTGTGGGAATGATGATCCGGCACCAGTCGCCCGCAACCAGCCCAGCTTCGCGCGCGGTGGCGGGGCTTATGGCCACTTCGGGCGCGTTGGCGCGTCGCGCTAGCGAAGGCACATAACGCAGCGAGGATTGCGTGAATACACCGCGCTTGGCCGTGGTGAACACCAGCGGATAGGCCGGATCGACCGCGGGCTTGACCCACACCGGCAACGCCGGTTCGCCTATATCGGCCAGGAGGGTGGAATGGAATTCGATGCGGCGCGAGGGAGTGCCAAAGCCTTTTACACGACCATCGTCCATTGTGCTGGCATAGCTCCGGACAGGGTGCTTGATCGGCAGGGTTACACCGCGCGGTTGGTCCTTCAGCGTTGCAATGTCCAAACGGCTGGGCGCGAGACGCAGGTTCCACGCCTCTTCGATCGATCCATGCCACATGGGGTCCTCAAAGCCCAAATTACGCGCAATTTCGCGTATGATTTCGTAATCGGGCCGCTGGTCGCCTGTCGGCTTCACGACGGCCGGGCGGTACTGCACATGCACCGCGCTGACTTCATCCAGTTCGAAACCGGGACGCAGCGATGCATGTTCCCATGGCAAGGTTACCGGGAGCAGGTAATCCGCGCTGTCGGCCATCGGCGTCATCCGCACATCGCAATGTACGCGGAAATCCAGCGAAGCCAAAGCCTTGGCAGCCCGCTCCCAATCCGGATAAGAGGCCAGCGGATTGGTGCCGAAGGTGAAGAACCCACGTGGGCGATACGGAATGCCGGTCTCGATAGCCTCCAGCGCATCGCGCATGGTCACATAGCCATAGCGCGGCGGCCCCATCGGAATGCGGTCTGCGCCCAAAGGCTTGCCGATCGGCTTGGTCACGAATGGGCGAACCGGCACCCCGGCAAACCAGCGGTTGCTGCCAATACGATCCACATCGCCCCGCAGCGAAAACAGAGCGGTGATGGCACGCACATTTTGGGTCGAGACCGCGCTTTGCGAAAGGCCCGACCAGTGGCCAAGCGCAATGCGAGCCTTGCTCGACAGTAGCGCGAAGAAGCTGTCGATCGCGTCTTGCGAGAGGCCGGTCGCCTGCGCAGTAGCGCTGCGCGTCCATGGCGCCACACTGCTTTCAAGCAGAGATAGAGCGCTGTCGCAGGCGACACCCTGAACCTCGCCGCTGAAGATCAGGATCGGGTCGAGATCGGGGCGCGGCGCGAGCGCGGTATCTACCACCACCGGGCCTTCGGCCGTCATGGCAACAAGTCCCTCACCCGCCAACCCAACCTCTTGCGGCGTCAGCTTCTTGCCCGTTTTTCGGTTGACCAGCAGCGCCGCGTCAGTCCAATCCCGCACGAAATCGACGTCAAAAGTTTGCGTTACAAGAAGATGATGAATGGCGCCCATCGCCAGCGCTCCATCGCTGCCGGGACGCAAACCGAGCCAGATGTCGGCACTGCTGCCGCTGCCCTGCCGCTGGGGATCAATCACCACCAGCGGAACGCCTGCCGCGCGCGCACTGATCTGGGACGATGCGGCCAGCCATGTGCGAGCGGGATTATGACCCCACAGAACTATGGCATCGGCATTTTTGTAATCAGGCGTCCCCAGCGAGCCGCCTGTGGTCAGAACAGGACCGAAGTCCTTCTGGAAATTGCAAATTTCCATCGCCACGACAAAATTGGCCGAACCGAAGGCACGAATGAACGCCTCGATCCATTCAAAGGAATCGCCGATAGCGGTGCCGCTGGGCGTGGTGCTGGCAAAAAGCATGCTGTCCGCGCCATGGGCATCGCGGATTGCGGAAAGGCGCGAGGCAATATCGCTCAGCGCCTCATCCCAACTCACAGTCTCCCACAGCGGGATGGCCTCGGTCTTAGGGTTCTTTCTGCGCAGCGGCTGGGTCAGACGGCCGCGATCAGCGAGGATCTCCGGAGCAGAGCGCCCCTTGGCGCAAAGCGCGCCGCCGGTCGGGTGTTGATCGTCAGGAAGCACCTCGCGCAGACGACCGTCCTGCGTCACAAAGACTGCGCCGCAGCGTGAACGGCAAAGCGTACAGAAGCCGTGGTGCCGAATCTCGCTCATTGAAACGCCGTCCTCAATCATAAGCTAACTGTTGAAAGAGTAACAAGGCCCCAACTTTCGCAGGAAAGTCGGGGCCCCATTAGAGATTTAGACTCTGCCCCGCATCAGAACTCGTAGCGAGCGCTGAAGCTGAACAGACGGGGCGGCTTGTACGAGATCTGATTGCATCCGCACAGCCCCGCCAGGTCGAACCCGATGACGCCGACACGCACATTAGTCAGATTTTTGATCGCCGCCGTAAAGGTCCAGTCCGAAACCTTGTAATCCACGCTGGTGTTCACCATCCAGGTGCCGGGAACCTGATCAGCCGTGAAATTACGCAGGTTGTAATAGAACTTACCGGTGTAATCGACGTCGCCGCCGACCGAGAACCGACCACCAAGCGCTTCCCAACCATAGCGCACAATCGCATTGGCCTGAACGCGCGGCGAATAGGTCGGTTGGACGTTGCGGGTGTAAGGTCCGCCAAGACGCAGTGGCACACCTTCGACCGTGGCGTGCGTGTAAGCAGCCGTCAGGCCGATGTCCAGACCGCGGATCGGGCTGGTGCGCAGTTCACCTTCGATTCCGTAGGTCTTGTCCGGAGCGTTAATGACAACGCCCGACACGCCCGTAAACAGGAACGCCTGATAGTTCTTGTAGTCATAATAGAAAGCCGAGGCATTCAGGCGCGTCTTTCCATCGGGGAAGGTGTACTTGAAGCCGCCTTCATAGTTGTACAGAACTTCTGCCTTATAGGGCAAATAGTCGACCGTAATCGGCAGACCGCCGGCCAAAGGCGCGTTGAAGCTGCCGGCCTTCACACCGCGATTCACGCCAGCATAGAGGAGCAGCCCGCCAACCGGGCGATATTCAAGTTGGAACTTGCCCGCCCAAAGCGTCTGACCGCTTTTGGCCGCATAGGGCGCACCGTTGTTCGGCCCAATGACGGCAAACGGTTCCCCCGGCTGAGGCAGAAGCGGATTAGGCGCAGACCAAAGACCCTGACGGAAGTTGAACGACTTCTCTTCCTGAACAATACGCGCGCCGATCACCACGGTAAATTTGGGAGCGAATTTCCAATCGATCTGTCCAAATGCCGAATAGGAATTGGAAACCAGACGAGCATTGAGACCGATGTCGATCGGACCGCCGGGCACCGTGCTGTTGGGCGGAATGCCAAGACCAAAGATGTTCCGGTTGTCCATGTACAGATAGTACAGGCCGGTCGCCCAAGTCACGTTCTCGGCCTTACCATTCAACCGCAGTTCCTGCGTGACGGTGTGAGCGTCGAGGCCAGCGTAATTGATGAGCTGGTTTTCTGGGCCACCGTCCACGTCGTCAAGCACCAGCTTCTTAAACTGCTTGTAGTCGGTGACAGAGGTCAAGGTGATGTCGCTGGCGATATTGAACTCGCCGGTCAGATTGGCGCCAAACGTGTCGATATGGTTGACGTTCTTGAAGCTGAAGTCGCTCGACGTGTTCCAGCCGCCGGGCGCGATATAGCCAAAGAAGTCACCGCCAGGGACCGGACGGCCATAAGGCGCGCCAAAATGCCCGGTGTTCCCCATGTCGGAACCGCAGTCCTGGCCATTGGCACAGATCGACGCGCGCGTTTCATTGGGGGCCGCATTGACGACGTCGACCAGTTCACCCTTGGCGTCGAACACATTGACGGTGGCCTTGTTCTGATAAGGCGCGGTACCGGTCTTAGTGTGGGCGGCGTTGATGGACAGGGTCAGCTTTGCCGATGAGCTGGGCTGATAGAGAGCGGTGAAGCGACCTGAAATCGTGTCATTATCGCCAAGGTTCGCACCGGCACCGGGCCACGGCGCGGCACCGACAGCACCCGCCGGATAGAGGTTCTTGATGAAGGCGCCCTGCTTGTTCCACTGGCCGCCGAAGCGGATGGCAAGAGTATCGGTCAGCGGAATGTTGAGCGCAGCCTCGCCGTGGAAGACACCGGCGTTGGCAGCCGTGTCAAACAGGCCGCCACGAACTTCAGCATAGCCCTTGACGCGATCAAAGGTAGGCTTGGTCGTCACAAAGTGGACCAAACCACCCGTCGCGTTACGACCAAAGAGCGTGCCCTGAGGGCCCTTGAGCACTTCGACGCGATCAATATCGAAGGTTGCAAAGGACTGACCCTGACCAACGGCAATATAGCCTTCATCAAGATAGACAGCGTTGGGCGCTTCGGAAATGTCCGAGAAGTCGTTCTGGGCAACGCCGCGGATCGTGTATTGAACGTTCAAACCGGCCAGATTGCCGCTGATGTGAACGCCGGGGGTAAGCTGGGCAATGTCGCGCGAGTCCACCACGTTGAGGGCGCGTAATTGCGAGCCCGAAATGGCGGCAATCGCGATGCCCACATCCTGCGACTTTTGCTCACGCTTTTGCGCCGTTACAGTAATTTCGCCAAGGACACTTTCAGGCTCCTTCGGCGTTACCGGCGTCTGGGCGTAGGCCACAGACGGCGTAATCAAAGAAACAGCAATAGCTAAAGCGCCCGCTCGAACTTGAATAGACTTAAACTTCCTCATGAAAAGTCCCCTCACTTCTTGAAGTTGACAAAGGGTTGCTGTGTTCCTCCTGCGCTCCAGAATTGAAGCAAGAACACAATAAATCCGCTCTGTACGCACAGAACCACTATGTTATTTTTATTTTACTTCATCACTCCGCGGTCGAAGATAATTTCAAGATGCTTGATTTTATCCGTACCCTCGGAAAATCGAAACAAATCGACCAAGCTTGATGAAAGCGAAACGCCATCGCCCTTGACCCACTTGTAATCAAAGTGGGCGGCAAAAAAGCATGGATCCGAAGTTGATTCATAAATATGTCGAATATCCACCTTCGACGAGACGGTGTCGCCATATAATTTCTTATAAAATTCTTCGTACGGCATGTTGCCATAAACCGGAGACTTTACGACACCGCCCTGATCAAAGCAGGAGTACGTCGCAGACAAATCGCCTTTCTCCATGGCTTCGAGATATCTTCTGACGACGATCTCACGGTTCATAGCTTTATCCAATCAACAGAATTCCACCCCCTCCCGTCGCTGTGACGAGAAGAGCCCAAAACATCGCAATTTCCAATATGAAATTATTTAATTTCAATCATTTGGGCGCGTACGCCACAGCCTTCATCTCCACCAGCAGCAGAGGGTGCGGCAGTTGGTGAACCGCAACGGTGGTACGGGTTGGACCGGTTTCTCCAAAAAACTCGGACCAGACTTCGTTAAAGCCGCCAAAGTCATTCATATTGACGAGAAAGCAGCTGACTTCGACGACATCACTGAGCGACAATCCGGCGTGGCCGAGAATCTCGCCAATATTACGGATCACGGCGCGGCTCTGGGTTCTGATGTCCAGATTGGTGACACCTGAGGCATCAACTTCTGCGCCTTCAAACGTGCCGTCCTCACGGCGCGAACTAGTGCCCGATACGAACACCAGATCGCCTGCGCGGCGGTAATGCGGAAAAGCGCCACGCGGAGCGGCCCGGCCGGTTATGACTTCGGCCTCAATGATTTTCGCCGGTGCATCACCATCGAGAGAAGAAGCGAGTGTTTTTGCAGTCATCTTGCCACCTGAAATTCGACCGAGCCAAGGTTTTGGACATCAAGGGAAACATGAAGGCCTGGGCGCAGGGCCTCTGCCGGAGTGGCCGCACCGGCTAGTACGATGTCTCCTGGCATCAGGCGCTCGCCTTCAAGTGCCACCAGACGCGCTGCGTCGACCAACGCCCTGAACGGTTGGCCCAAAATGGCCGCGCTCGAACCGATCTGAACCGGCGCACCATCAAAGCGCATCACCATGCCAAGATTGGCAATATCGACAACTTTGTCTTGCCAGGCGCCGACCACAAAGCCCGAAGAAGAGGCATTGTCGGCAACCACATCCGTCCAGGTGAACTTGAAGCCTTCATAGCGGGAATCGATGATTTCGATGGCGGGCGCGATGGCGGCAACCGCATCCTGCGCCTCCAGCATGGTGATCGGCCCGGCAATTTCCTTGCCAATCAGAAACGCGATTTCCGGCTCGCAGCGGGGATGAACATAGCGCGCCATATGAATGGTGCCGCCATCATCCACCCGCATGCCATCTGTCAGGCGCCCCCAGATGAGGTCGGAAACACCCATCTGGATCATCTTGGCCTTGCTGGTGAAACCCATCTTCACGCCGATGCGGCGCTCACCGCGGGCAATACGCCGCGCGATAGACCGCGTTTGAATGCGATAGGCATCCTCAACATTCAGCGACGATCCCAATTGCCCGATAGGCTTGGCGTGAAATGCCGCATTATCGACGGCTTCAGCCATTGCAGAGATATCGACCACTACTTCCTCCTCGCAGTCATCTCGATTATCCGACGGAGCAACGCAGAACCTGCGGGCTTCCGGATGAGGAGATCAAATCCAATGAACAGTTGAACTCAGGCCGCAGCCCGGAAATGAACCGAAACGTTGCCTACACCGTTGATCCTGGCCTCGTAGGTTTCGCCCGCCACCACCGACAGCATGGGGCCCAGAGCACCCGTCAACACCACATCGCCCGGCACCAGCGGTTGCTCGACGCGCGCCATGGTCCGCGCCAGCCACAGGGCAGCGTTCAGCGGATGGCCAAGGCAAGCCACCCCAGCCCCCACCGACAGCGGTTCTCCGCGGCTAAACAGCGCCATGCCGCACAGCCCCAGATCCACATCGGCCAGCTTTACCGGCCGGTTGCCGAGCACATAGGCCCCGCACGAAGCGTTATCGGCGATGGTGTCAACAATCGTGATGTCCCAGTTCGCAATGCGGCTGCCCACGATTTCTAGCGCAGGCACGACGAATTCAACTGAGGCGATCAGTTCGGCCAGCGTAGTGTCCTCGTGGCGCAATTCCTTGCCGATCACGAGCGCAATCTCGGCCTCGACCTTGGGCTGGAGCACTTGGCCGTAGGAGATCGAACTGCCGCTCGGCACCTCCATGTCCGCAAACAACACTCCGTAATCGGGCTGGTTGACCCGCAGTTGTTTTTGCACGGCGGCCGAGGTCAGGCCGATCTTCTTGCCCGAGATGCGGCGGCCCGAGGCTACCGCGATCTGGGCATTGACCTTCTGAACCTCGTAGGCCGCAGCGATATCATCAGCGGGCAGAAGCGAACGCACCGGGGCGCAAGGCTGACCATTAGCCTCTGCCTGGCGCAAATGCTCAGCGGCTTGTTTGATTGGAGTTGTCATAATTTCACACAGACATTCTTGAGTTCGGAATAGAAATCGAGCGAGTGATGGCCACCTTCGCGACCTAGGCCCGACAGCTTGGCACCGCCGAACGGCGTCCGCAGATCGCGCAGGAACCACGTGTTCAACCAGACCAGGCCAACCTCGATCTGGGCAGCAAGACGATGGCCGCGCTTCAGGTTGGAGGTCCAGATCGCGCAGGCCAGACCGTATTTGCTGTCATTGGCCAGTGCGACCGCTTCTTCTTCCGTGTCGAACGGGAAGACGTTGCAGACCGGACCGAAGACCTCCTCCTGCATGCAGCGCGAGTTCTGAGCGAGGCCGGTCCAGACCGTCGGCTCGATGAACCAGCCACCCAATTCCTCGGCCACAGCCGGGATG
Organism: Novosphingobium humi; assembly: GCF_028607105.1. Classification (GTDB taxonomy): domain Bacteria; phylum Pseudomonadota; class Alphaproteobacteria; order Sphingomonadales; family Sphingomonadaceae; genus Novosphingobium; species Novosphingobium humi. The sequence goes on from NZ_CP117418.1 coordinate 747,307, forward strand.
CCGCCGCCGGTCACGACCTCAGCACCTTCCTGCTTGGCCAGCGCCATGTAATCGAGCACCTTTTGGCGATGACCCTTCGAGATCAACGGCCCCATATCGGTTCCCTGCGCCCAAGGATCACCGATCCGCAGCTTGCGCGCCGCCTCGGCCAGCGCCGCTACGAACTTTTCATAGATCGGGCGCTGAACATAGACCCGCTCGGTGCACAAGCACACCTGGCCAGTGTTGAGGAAGGTCGAGCGGGCGACGCCCGCCACGGTTTCCTCAAAGTCGCAATCGGCAAAGACGAGCGCCGCGTTCTTACCGCCCAATTCAAACGACACGGGGCGCACACCTTCGGCCGCCTGACGCATGATAGTGGCGCCGGTGCCGGATTCACCCGTAAAGGTGATGCCGTTGACCTTGGACGATTTCACAATCGCCTCGCCCGCCGAACCGGGGCCAAAGCCATGCACCAGATTGAACACGCCATCGGGAGCGCCAGCTTCGGCAATCACCTCTGCCAGCAGCGTTGCCGTTCCGGGAGTTTCCTCCGAAGGCTTGGCAATCACCACATTGCCGCAGGCAAGCGCCGGAGCCACTTTCCACGAAAACAACAGCAGCGGCAGGTTCCACGGCGAGATGATACCCACCGTTCCCAACGGGCGACGCATCGTATAGTTGAGCGCGATCGAACCGTCCGGGGTCGGCGTTTCAAACACCTCGCCGCCGGCGGTCCGGATCATGCTGGCAAAGGCACGGAAATTGGCTGCTCCACGAGGCACGTCGAGCGATGAGGCCAAAGCCGCAGGCTTGCCGGTATCATTCACTTCGGCGGCAAGGAACTCGTCAAAGCGTCGGTCGATACCATCGGCAATGCGATCAAGGAGCGCCGCACGCTGCTCGGGACGGGAATTGCCCCACTCGCCTTTCAGAGCCTTGTGTGCCGCATCCGCAGCCTGATCGACCAATTCGGCGCTAGCTTCATGGACTTGGGCATAGGCCTGACCGGTCGAGGGGTTGATATCGTCGAAGCAACGATCGGTGGCCACAAACTGGCCACCTACGAAGTTGCGATATTGGGTTTTAGACATTGCCGCTCCGCTGGCTTGTAGATCGGGCCAAGCCCGTTAAAGTTCGAACTGGACGACAGCAGCGCCCGCACCATAGGTCGGGCCATAGGCGAGCGTCTTTGCGCTGCGATAACCGCCGGTCGCGCCAAGAATCCACGCCAGATGCTTCATGCCCATTTCGCCGCGCGCCGCTTTGGCATAGTCGGGCAAATATGCACGCAATGCTGCCATATCTCCGCTTTCCAATACCGAGAGCAGCTTACGGTTGTGCTGGTCGTCGCCCTCCGTCACGATATGGTCGGTCGTGACGTCGATCTTGGCGTCAATATAGCCGCTGGAAAGACCGCCCACGCCAACCACAGCCACCCGCTTACCCTGCAATGCCGCCTGATCAGCAGCCAGCTTGGCCAGCTTCTCGGTTTCATCAAAGCTGTAATAGAGATTGTTGGCCATGATCACGACCGGGATCTCGCCGGTGGGGTTCAGGAACGAGTTGGCGACGATGGCGCCGCTGTCGATCGGAAACCCGTCATAATCAACCGCCTTGGACGGGAAGCCGGCCTGATTGGCCGCCTCGATACAGGCCTTGGCAAGGTTGACATCGGCGCGAACATCGGTCTTCAGATTGCCGAATTCATACCAGTCTTCATCGACATGAATACCGGTGCTGTGCTCACGGGTCTGCCACAATTGATCCAGCACCGCCATCCACTGCGTCGAGTAGATCAGGAGCACATCAGGCTTGGACGCAGCAAGGGCGCGTCCAGCCTCGTGTCCGGCATTTGCCAGACCTGCCCAAGCCGGGTTTTCGGGACGCAGGAACGGCAACGGATTGCCGGGAAGCAGAAAAGCAGAGACAACGCTCATTTCTCAAACCCTCATTTGTTCTGAAATCAGGCCCCGGGGCGCCATTCGATCACGGCATTGCCCGTGCCAATCACGGTGCCGTAACCGTGCAGTTCGGCCGGATAATCCGGATAGTCCATGGCGGCCATCATCCACGAAAAAGCGCCCGACTTCGTCTCGGAGAAGGACTCCTCAACCCACTGCGGGAAGATATCGAGCAACTCGCGGATCTTGCCCTTACGCATCATCTCGATGACCTTCACATCCCACTTGTAACCGATATAGCTCTGGGGATGCTCTTTGCTCATATCTTCGGGCAGCGCAGGTTCTTCGCGGAAGTGATAGTGCGAGAACGTGTTGGAAGCCAGCAGCACCGCGCGCTTGCCGCTCTTGCGGATGGCATCGCGAGTTGCCACCCCCAGCCGCTCCATTTGCTCCACGCTTTCGCCCAGCGTCAGCAGGTAAGGCGAATTGTTGGCCGAGATGCCCACAACCGGAATGTCCCATTGCGGACGAACCATGTGCAGCGTGGTGATCGTGCCGTAATCGACGCGGAAATCGGGGTTGCGCATCATCTTCGAGACAAGCCCAGCCGCCTCTGCCTCAGCGCAGCAGGCCTCGGCCAGTTCGACATCAACTTTCATGTCGAAGTTGTAGCGGAACAGGTTCGGGAAGATCGGATCGACCGACTTGCCTTGCATATGCGGAACGCCAAGAAAATGATGCCCGACCTTGGTGATCCAGTGCGGCGAATGCACCAGCAGCACGTCAGGCTTCAGCTCATCAATGGCGGTCCGCACCTTTTCATAGGCCCAGCGCAGCACTTCCCAGCCACCCTCGGATTCAGGCTCATTCTGGGGGGGGTTTTCCGCGTACACCAGATGGGGCGGGTGCGGTGCCACAAACCCGGCGACAATCTTACCCTCTTCCGACATTAGCTGAACCTCCTTGAATTCCATCATATCTTGATATGTGAGAGCCAATGCTCATATTTCGTGAATCGATCATGACATTGGAATGCCATGTCGTCAACCTGTCATGTTTCACGAATTGCAGCATGAGGACCAACGGCACACGCCTTGACGCACAGCCTGCCATTTAATCTCTGATATATATGCCTTATCTGCATTTTTTTGCGTGTTGAGCAGCGTCGGTTTGACCTGAAAATCAAGCATTTTTCGCCTCCGCAACACAGCTTGACGGCGCGGTCGATACGAAATATATCTTATCTTAGAAAATATAAATCTCTATTATGAAGATTTAAAGGTTAGGTGAGGGCGAAAAACATCGGTCTTACCGCGCTGTTTGAGCGCTTACCCCTTTAGGCTGGCAACGCCTTGATACCCCAGATTGACCCGAAGCCTGTTGCCCGGCCGGTTGATTTCCACCGCTGCACCGGATCAGGCGCACATCGCCTGCTCACGTCAGTATCGCAAACCGAACGAAGGTCCATTCGTACGACTAAAGAGAGGCACCCCTACATGACGCATGAAAGTGTTTCGGAAAAAATGGAAGATCATGCGCTGGAACCTGTTCCTGATGATCTGCGTCAAGGTTGGCTGTCTTTGACATGGAGCACAACCGGCATGGTTGTCTCGCTGGTCCAGTTGTTCTTTGGCGCACTGGTCACCTTCGTCGCGGGGCTGCACATCGCGCTGGCCGCAGGCGTGGCGGTGACCGTAATCGGCGCACTGCTGGGCTGGTCTTGCGGGCACATCGCCTATCGCTCGGGCCTGTCCAGCACGGTGCTCTCGCGCTATTTCGGCTTTGGCCGACAAGGCTCGGTCATCGCTTCACTGATTTTCGCGTTCATGATCATCGGCTTTCTCGCTCTGGAGAATGCCCTCCTGTATCATGGTTTTGTTTTCTATTTTCAGCTCACCGACAATGTCACGACCAAAGTGCTGATCTATGGCGGCATGACGCTGCTGTGGGTGCTGTTGACCTCCTATGGCTTCAAGCTGGTGGCCAAAGTGTCTTCGGTTGCACTGATCCTGTCGCTGGTGGTGCTGGCCTATGTGATGAAGGTTGCCGTGTCCGGCGGCTCGATGCCCCTCAGCCAACTCCTCTCGTTCGGCTCGCAGTTCTCGCCCGAGGCGCTGCAGCAGATGGGCGTGGTGACCGACAAGGACAAGTTCATCTTTGCGGTCAACATCCTGATCGGCTCGGCGGGGGCTTTGGCGCTGTTTGACGCGGATTTGGGGCGTTATGCTCGCCGCTCGATCGACATCGGCATTGCCGCGCTGATGGGCAACATTGCCATGGATTTGCTAATGCTCTCGGTTGGCGGCGTCATCATGTATGCTGGCGGCCCCGCCCTCATCGAATTTTACACCCATTCGCAAGGGATGACACTGGAGGCCGCGCGACACGCCGCGTTGCAGAGCCCCGACAGCATCACGGCGGCGTTTGTCGTTCTGGGCGGCGCGATGGGGACGCTCCTGCTGGTGCTGGCCCAAGGCAAGACGCAGGTGCTCAATACCTACAGCGCCTCGCTCTCACTCTCAAACCTGTTTGACGCGCTGCACTTCCGCCCGGGCCGCTTCACCTTTGTGGTCATGGGCAATGTGCTGGGCCTTTTGATGATCTACGGCAATCTGCTGGAACTCATCAATTCATGGGTAACGATGCTGGGCGTTTTGACCACGGCCTTTGCCGGGATCATCGTGGCTGACTTCTACATCGTGCGTCGGATCATGAACACCGAATTGACAGGATCTTTCGTCAACACCGAATCGATCAATTGGTCGGGCGTTATCACTCTGATGATTGCGGTGCTTTCTTCGCACTATCTGCTGCACGGCATCTTTCCGGTCGAAGGGATCACCACGCTGGCCGTGTGCCTGATCGTCTATCCTCTCCTTCGCCTTCAGCAGTTCAAGCTTCTGACTCAAGCGAAAGCCTGAGTCCCATCCCATTTCTACAACATGCAACAAAGGTAAGTATTATGGCAGGACGCAGCATCACCCTCGAACAGGCACAGGCGGTTGTCGCCGCCGCTCTCAAGGAAGGGCGCGCCCAGAACTATCAGCCTCTCACTGTCGCGGTTCTCGATCCAGGCGGCCACCTGCTGGCTTTTGCCCGCGAGGACAATTCGTCGAACCTGCGCCCGCAGATAGCCATCGCCAAGGCAGCAGGCGCCCTCGCCCTCGGCCTGCCCACGCGCATTCTGGGCGAAATGGCCGCAGAGCGCCCAACCTTTATCAATGCACTGAGCACCATCAGCCCGGTGGGCGTTGTGCCGGCGGCGGGCGGCCTGCTGATTTACAACGCTGAATCTGAAGTGGTGGGCGCCATTGGCGTCACCGGCGACATCAGCGACAATGACGAGCTTTGCGCCAAGGCCGGTATCGCCGCCCTGACGTTCTGATCCCTTCTCGCAGGAAGCAGCGCAGCGAACACCCCGGACACCGCAGGTCGTGGCCGGGGTGCTTTGCAACTTGCTGCCCGTGCATACCATGCCATGCTGCCTGGCCGGACATCAAACCTTCAGGATACCAACATGCCGATCGCCAACATCCAGATCCTTAAAGGGCGCAGCGAAGCCGACCGCAAACGCCTGATCGCTCAGGTCACGCAAGCCATCATCGATTCGCTTGGCGTCGAGGCGGGGCAGGTGCGCGTGGTTATCAGCGAGATTGACCCGTGCAATTGGGGCGTGGGCGGCATCGCAAAATCCGATCTGATGCGATAGCCGCCCCAACCTCCTCTATTGCGGGTGATAGGCGACCGCGCGCACCATAATGCCCTGATGGGGATGCATCAATTCGTTCACGCCCACCGTCGTTCGTGTCGGGCCATCCGGCGGAAAAAAGGTCGCGTAGACCTCGTTATAAATGGCGTATGCCGACATATCGGTCAAATAGGCCTGAAGATCTACAATATCGGTGATACTTGATCCAAAATCGCTCAGCATCTCTGAGATGGAATTCAGGACATAGCGCGTCTGTTCGCGGAAATCGATCTCGAAGGTCCCATCCTCGTTGACCTCGACACCGGCAAAGGTGTTATCGGCACGCCGGGCGCTAGTCCCGGAAATGAAGATAAAATTATCGACTCGTTTCAAGTGCGGATAGTTCCCGAGCGGACGGGCGCGGTCACCAAACGTCTTGCTCTGCGAAAACATGTGTCGCTCAATATTCTGCACTGTCTCATTCAGTCGCCGCGCAACCTGAACAACTCGTTCGTCATCCAAGCGCGACGCAGGTGCGGACAAGGCGATGGCGGCAATGACCTTGCCGCTCGCATTGTGAAGCGGAACCGCAACCGAACGCAGACCATCTTCCCACTCACCATTGTCCACCGCATAGCCGAGTTCTGCAACCCGGTTCAGCTCTTCGACCAACCGCTCGTGGGTAACGATGGTGTTATCGGTAAACTGGGTCAGTTCAAGATTGTCGGTAAACGAACGGCGTTGCGTCTCTCCCATCGCAGCCAGAAAGACCTTGCCCCCGGCGGTACAATGCAAAGGGAATGGCCGTCCGACATCCTGATTGATCAGCAGCGACCGATCAGGCAGCGCGATGGTTGAATTCATTGCCTCATTGCCGACCCGCACGACACAATGCAAGGCCTCACGGAATTCACCCGCAAGTTCTTCCAGATGGGGCTGCACGGCATCCAACAGGATTGTGTCGCCGTCAACCTTGCCACCAAGATCGGCCAGCGTCGGGCCAAGCTGGAAACGGCCGTTGCGCGTACGCATGATCGCACCTTCACTTTCGAGTGTTAGCAAGAAGCGGTGAACGGTGGCCAGATTCGCGCCAGTCGCTTGGGCGATTTCGGTCGCGGAAACCTCTCGCCCCATGGCTGCAATCGTGCGGAGAAGCGAGAAAGCTTTTCCGACAGAGCTGTTCTTGGGCGTTAGCAGGGGACCTCTAATGGTTTCACTCCTAGGTCAATGAAAATCATTACACTGTATCTTTGGGCACTATCAGCGGCAAAGCCCGCAAGCAAGGCCAATGGCGTACGAAACCGGCGCAGCGACCGGCATTTCCGCCATTTTTACACATCCCAAGCGACGCATTGACACGGCTCAAACTTGCTGGCACGATCTCATTGCATAATTGATCAATCTTACATGTTGAGATATTTTTGCATCACATACGGTGGAGCGGGAGGCTTGAGAGCGCACCCGTGGACGGGGATGGAAATCACCAAAGCTGGACCATGGGGCTCTCATGTCGGAGGGAATACTGTCTCTGCTTGGCAACGCAGACAGCAGCAGTTTTCGCGTCGACAGCGCGCTTCACATAGATTTGTACGGCACGTCACAACCATGACTTTGGCCAAAAATATCATGAGGAGATGTAAATGACTTCCATTCTTCAACAATTTGCGCAGAGCTTGAAGTCGGGCAAGATCGAGATCATCGATATGAGCCACACTCTGCAGCCCAAGACGCCGGTCATCGAGCTGCCCGAGCCGTTTAACCAGACCCTACCGTTCAGCATTGAAGAAATCTCGAACTTCGACGAGCGCGGCCCGAACTGGTACTGGAACAATATCCATCTGGGCGAACACACCGGCACCCACTTCGACGCGCCGATCCACTGGATCACGGGCCGCGATTATCCCGATGGCTCGGTCGATAAGATTCCGGTCGAAAAGCTGATCGCCCCGGCTATCGTCATCGACGTTACCGACAAAGTTGATGCCGACAACGAATACCTGATGACGTTGGACGATGTTAAAGCTTGGGAAGACGAGCACGGCATTATTCCGGAGGGCGCCTGGGTGCTCGTTCGCACCGGCTGGCAGTCGCGCTATCCGACCGAAAAGTTTCTGGACAACAGCCGCTGGCCCGGTCAGCACCCCGACGTTCCCGGCTTCCTCGCCCATGAACGCAAGGTCATTGGCGTCGGCACCGAACCCGTCGGCACCGACGCAGGGGCAGCGCACTCGTTCGAAACCGGTTGGCCGTGCCACCACCACATGCATGGCACCAACCGCTACGGCCTTTCAAGCCTTGCCAACATGGACAAGCTGCCCGCCACCGGCACCGTGTTGATCACGCCTCCGCTTAAGATCATCAAGGGTTCGGGCAGCCCCTGCCGCGTCCTGGCACTGGTCGAGCGGCCGTAAGTCTTATCCGGCCCTGCGTTTTTCGGCGCGGGGCTGGCCTTTCCTGCCTTATCCAAAGATCAGTTGCCAGAGAACCGGCAGCAAAATGGCCGTCGCGATGGCATTCAATCCCATCGCCAGCCCCGAAAAAGCACCAGCCTCTTCATTGACCTGCAACGCGCGGGCTGTGCCGATCCCATGGCTGGCCACGCCAAGCGCAAAGCCTCGCGCGGCCCAATCCTTGATCCCCAAAGCGTTGAGCACCAGCGGCCCCAGCATCGCACCGACAACGCCCGTCAGGATCACAAGTACCGCCGTCAATGAAGGCAAGCCGCCCAACTGCCTGACAATCGTCATTGCGACCGGCGCAGTCACGGATTTTGGAGCCATCGAAATGACAGACAGGTGACCTGCTCCCAATGTCCAAGCAAAAGCAACCGCAGTTGTTGCCGCCGTAGTCGCGCCCACCAGCAAACTGACAAAAATGGCAAGCGCTGAACGGCGCACGTGGTCGAAATGCCGATAGAGCGGGATAGCCAGCGCCACCGTGGCAGGGCCCAGCAGGAAGTGCAGGAATTGCGCTCCGGCAAAATAGGTCGCGTAAGAGGTACCTGTTGCCGTCAGCACCGCAATTATGAGGGCAACGGCGACCAGTACCGGATTGACCAACGGATTTTTCCCGCTGCGCTGATATAGCCAGTCGCCCATGCGAAAGGCAACCAGCGTTATCGTGAGGTGCAAAAGCGGATTGGCGTTCAAACGCCCCCAGATCTCATGCAGGTCAGTCATGAGCAGCATCCTGCTTGCCCGTCCTAGCACGTTGAAATGAGGCCATGGTGGCGCCGGTAACACCTATCGTGATAAGCGTTGAGAAGACAATAGCAACGGACAGCGCCATCCCATCGTGCATCAGCAGGGTCCAATGCGCCATCACCCCCACCCCCGCAGGAACGAACAGCAGCGACAGATTCGACAAAAGCATATCTCCTGCCTTCATCAACCCCTTCGATGTTTCTCCCCCAATATGCAAAAGGCCAAATAGCAGAATCAAACCGATGACCGCTCCGGGCACGCGCAACCCCGCCATTCCGGCGATCACCTCGCCGACAAGCTGACACAGCAAAATCGAAGTCAAAGCCTTGATCATAAACCTCCTGTGATCGGAAAAGCTGTTTGCAGCAGCCAAACCGCTGCTTCGCATTGCAAGCGACAAGTCATGGCAACCACCCACCTCTGGTCTCAGAGCCAGACACTAAGCGCGCCGCGATAAATCTCATTTAATGAGATTTATGATTACAAATTAGAGATTAATTACCACATTTTTGCGACAGATCAATGATGCTCTCACCGATCCCTCCACACTTGGCTGCGGCACTCGGAAAAATTTGAAAAACAGATCTCAATCTGTTCGGAGTGCCGACCGGCAATTCTCGAAACCTGCTTTTCGTGAATATTTCAAATGATCCCACCAAATGGAGGCACAATTTATGTCGCAAGAAGGAAAAATTCTCGCAGGATTTGTTGCACCCCACCCGCCTCATCTTGTCTATGGCGAAAACCCTCCGCAAAATGAGCCTGTCTCCGAAGGCGGCTGGGAAGTACTTCGCTGGGCTTATGAAAAGGTGCGGGCCAGCATTGAAGAGCTGAAGCCCGATGTGCTGCTGGTCCATTCGCCCCACTGGATCACCAAGGTTGGCCATCACTTCCTCGGCGTGCGACACCTCACGGGCAAGTCGGTCGACCCGGTGTTCCCCAACCTCTTCCGCTATAACTTCGATTTGCAGGTTGATGTCGTTCTTGCAGAAGCATGCTGCGCCGAAGCGCAGGCGGCAGGGCTGGTCTCGCAGCTGATGCGCAACCCCAACTTCCGGGTCGATTATGGCACGATCACCACGCTGCATATGGTGCGTCCGCAATGGGACATTCCCATCGTCGGTATTTCGGCCAACAACTCGCCCTATATGTTGCGGCTGGATGAAAGCGTAGAGCAAATGGAGCGTCTGGGCATCGCCACCCGAGATGCCATCCGCAAGAGTGGCAAGCGGGCCGTACTACTCGCCTCAAACTCCTTCTCGCATCACCATTTCCGTGTCGAACCAGACATCCCTGAGGATATGAGCAAGGAACATCCGCAAAATTACCGCGGCTATAAATGGGATGTGAAAGTCATCGAGATGATGCGCCAGGGCAAGATCCGCGAGCTGATGGAGATCTTCCCGCAATGGGTCGAGGAATCCTACTCTGAAACAAAGGCTGGCTCGTTCCCGTGGATGATGGCTGCCATGGATTACCCCAGCTATGCGGCGCAGTTGCACGGTTATGGCACCGTGATTGGCACCGGCAATGCCGTGATGGAATGGCGCGCCGCCGCATAATCCTGAATGGTGAAAGGGATTTTCCAATGACTGTTGTTTCCGCATTCCTGTTGCCTGGCAACCCGCTGCCTTATCTGCGCTCCGACAACCCGGCATGGGCGGCGCTCCACCATGCTGGCCAAGCCGCGGGCCGCGCGCTTGCCGCTTCCAATCCTGATGTGCTACTGATCTACTCAACGCAGTGGATGGCTGTTCTCGACCAGCTCTGGCAAACCCGTGAGCACAGCACGGGCATCCATGTCGACGAAAACTGGTATGAATTTGGTGACCTGCAAACGGATCTGCGCGCCGACGCCGCCCTTGCCAACGCCTGCATCGACGCTGCGAACAAAGCCGGCTTCCGTTCCAAGGCGGTCGATTATGACGAGTTCCCGATCGACAGCGGCACCATCGTGGCAGGCAGCTATCTCAATCCCACCGGCAAGATTCCCGCGGTGGTAATGGCGAACAACCTTTACTACAGCTTTGACGAAACCGAGCAACTGGGCCAGCTCGCTGCTGAACAGGCCGAACTGCAGGGCAAGCGGGTAGCCGTGGTCGGCATCGGGGGCCTTTCGGGCAACTACTTCGACGCCAAAATCGATATTGCAACGGATCGTGTAGCGAGCGATGAAGATGATGCCCTCAATCGCAAACTGTTGTCATTGCTGGAGAGCGGCGATATAGCGGCTTTGCGAAGCTGGCTGCCTGAATATAGCAAGGCGACCCGTGCCGACATGGGCATGAAACATCTGGCATGGGTGTTGGGCGCGACCGGCGGCTTCCGTGGCGCCATGACGCTTGGCTATGGTGCGACCTGGGGATCGGGCGCGGCTGTGGTTCAGTTCGAACTCTGATACTTAAGCCTTTGCCATGTCGGACTGCTTGTTCCGCGGACAGACCGGCATGGCTTGGGGGGGGCGCAAAAAGGTTCAAATGAAGCCGCTGAAATTACTTACATATGCAATTTAATCCGATAGCCTCCTCCTTCAGATCAAAACCCATCGGGAGGGGGCCAATGTTTGACGCTGTGGTCATCGGGTCAGGGATTAACGGGCTGGCTGCTGCCGTCCATCTTGCAACGCGAGGGTGGCGGGTAGCCGTGGTGGAGCGCGCCGAATATGCGGGCGGGCCGTGCGAACCGAGGAAGTGACCCTGCCCGAATTCCGCCACGCCTTGTTTGCAATGAGCCTTTCGATGTTTGCAGGCTCGGCCTTTTATGGCGAACACAAGGCTTTGCTCGATGCCCACGGCCTTGATTTGATCGGTGTGGCGGACACTTTTGCTAGCGTTTTTTCTTCTGGCGAATAGCTCGGCGTTTCGACAAACATCGAGGAAACCTGCGCGCAGATCGCGAGATTTTCGCCACAGGACGCACAGCAATGGCGAGCACAGGCGCAGGCCTTTCCGACGGAGGCAAGTTATATCGGCTGGATCCTGTCCCAGCCGATGCCGTCCCTGACCCTTGCCAAATGGTTGCTGAAAGCGTGGCGCGAGAAAGGACTGCCGTGGATCCTGGAAATGATCCGCCTGATGCTTTCTTCGCCGCGCCATGACCTTGACTCCAGATTCGCGAGCCCCCAGCTACGCACCATGTTAGCCGCATGGGCCATGCACCTTGATTTTGCGCCAGACAGCGCTGGTGGCGCCGTATTCCCTTATCTTGAAGCGATGTCCTGTCAGAATTTTGGCATGAAGATCGGCCAAGGCGGCGCCGATACTGTCATCAAAGCCATAACCAGCGCCCTGACAACCTTGGGCGGCGAACTTATGCTCGGCGTGGAGGCGACCAGCGTCGAGGTCGAAGGCGGGAAAGCTAGTGTGGTCAGCCTGAGCGACGGCCGCAAGTTGAAGGCGCGAAAGGCCGTCATCGCCGGGGTCCATCCTCGCAATCTCGTTGATCGGTTGGTTCCCTGCATAGCGCCGAATTTCGCAAAATCGGCACGCAAATTTCGCCCCGGGCCAGCAACAATGATGCTCCACCTTGTCCTCGATAGCTTGCCCGAATGGCGAGCTGGCCCAGAGCTTCAGCAATTTGCCTATGTCCATATTGCCGACAATTATGACGCCATGACAGCGGCCTATCAGCAACCGCTCGGAGGTCTTTTGCCTACCGCGCCTGTCCTCGTGGTTGGCCAGCCTACAGCGGTAGATCCCAGCCGCGCGCCTGCGGGCAAGCATGTGCTATGGGTGCAGATACGCGCCGTTCCTTATGCCATCCATGGCGATGCCGCCGGTACGATCGAAACGTGCGACTGGGCGCAGGTAGCCGCGCCATTTGCCGAGCGCATCATCGACCAACTGGAGCAATATGCGCCCGGATTGCAGAGCAAAATTCTTGGCTCCAAGGTGCTCACACCGCTTGACCTAAAGCGTATCAACCCCAATCTGGTCGGCGGCGACAGTTTGGCCGGCAGCCATCATCTCGACCAGAATTTCCTTTTTCGTCCATTCCCCGGCTGGTCACGCTGGCGTACGCCTATCCGCAACCTCTACATGGTCGGCGCCTCGACATGGCCCGGCGCCGGGACCGGCGCAGGCTCAGGGTATATGTTGGCAAAGCAACTGGCGGGCTGAGCGACTCGGCCTTCTCATAACATGAGAAAGCTGCCTAGAAGCCTTAGAACGAGGCTCTGTTGCCATGGCATTGGCCGCGTCAATATGGCACTGGCAGGGAGAGAATGCAGCGGCATGGCCGCCCCATTCCGGCAAAGTTGCTAGGAGTAGCGCTCTTGACCATCAACATTCGCCGCCTGCAGGAAATCGATCTCGAAGAGGCTGATCACATTTTCCGCCTTGCCTTCGGCACTTTTCTGGGGCTGCCCGATCCCATGCAGTTTGCCGCAGGGGCTAACATCGTTGGCACGCGCTGGCGCGCAAACTCGCATAATGTAGTGCTGGGTGCCTATGATGGGGTGCGGCTGGTCGGATCGAACATCATTACGCGCTGGGGCAGCTTCGGCATGTTTGGTCCGCTGACAGTCCTACCGGATTATTGGGACAAAGGCGTTGGGCAACTTTTGATGGCCTCGACCATAGCCAAGTTTGCGCAATGGGAAGTCGATACGGCAGGCCTTTTCACCTTCCCGCACAGCACGAAGCATCTCGGCCTCTACCAGAAATTTGACTTCTGGCCGCAGCGCCTGACCGCGATCATGGTAAAGCCTGTTCATGCCGTATCACCACACGCCCCACCCCTTCGCGGCGAGGGGCAAAATTTGTTGCGCCAGGCAAAGGCCATCACCGACGCCAATTTTCCCGGTCTGGACCTATCCGAGGAGATCCTCGCATTATGGGACCAGAATATGGGAGAGCTGGTCGTGGTTGAAGAACATGGCGCGATTGCCGCCTTTGCCATTTGCCATGCGGGCTCCGGCACCGAAGCGGGGCCCGACAAGTTGCTGATCAAATTTGCTGCAACCTTGCCCGGTCGGCAAGAGCATTTCAGCAAACTGTTGGCCGCTTGCGAAGGCGCGGCCGCCCGCCTTGGGTTGAGCACCGTGGCAGCAGGGATCAACACGACCTGCAGCGAGGCATATCAGACCGCTCTCGGCCTTGGCTATCGTCTGCAAATGACCGGCGTTGCGATGCATCGCGGCAATGCGGCGGGCTATTTTGCCAAAAACGCTTTTGTCATCAGCGATTGGCGTTAAAGGGCAGCGCGGTCCTGACCGATAGGTCAAAACGGGGGCGCCAGACGCTCAGGACCATGCCGACACGGACAGGGGCAGGAGATTGATAAAGACACCTCGGGCGCGAGCCTATGCCATCCTGGGCATCGTGATGTTGCTGTGGGCGGGCAATTCGATTGTGGGACGCGCGGTGCGCGAGACTGTACTGCCCTTCACGCTGGCTTTTGGCCGCTGGCTCGGAGCCTTTTTGGTGCTTACGCCTTTCGCCTTGCGCAAGGCCATCGAGGAGCGCGCCAAAATTCTCGCCCATGTGTATGTTCTTCTGCTGCTCGGAGGGCTGGGCGTGGGCGCTTTCAACGCATTCCTTTATTCCGGTCTGCGCTACACAACCGCCACCAACGCTTTGCTGATGCAGGCTACCATCCCACCGCTGGTTCTTGTGCTAGGGCGATTGCTGTTCAAAGACAGGGCGGCGTTTGGCCAAATGCTGGGCGTGCTGCTGTCAACCATCGGCGTGACGGTGATCGTTTTTCGCGGCGATCCTGGCGCGCTCACGAGATTGCATGTGGGGCAGGGTGATCTGCTTGTGGTGTGCGGCTGCCTGGCTTGGGCTCTTTATACTGTCTGCCTCAGGCTGCGCCCGGACCTGCGGCCCGAAACCTTTGTATGGATCACTTTTGCAATTGGCGTTCTCACTATGGCGCCGCTGGCCACGCTGGAAGCCTCGCGCGGCGCGCAGGTGGTCTGGAACTGGGGCACGGCGGGCGCCCTTGTTTACGTCGCGCTGTTCCCTTCGGTGATCGCCTATTTTCTCTATAATGGCGCGGTGGCCGAAATCGGCGCGGGCGCAGCGGGCCAGGCGATCTGTCTGATGCCGCTGTTTGGCGCCGGCCTGGCCGTGCCTCTGCTCGGCGAACCGCTGCGCAGTTACCACGGCGTAGCGATGGCACTAATCCTACTGGGTGTTGCCCTAGCCGCATGGGCATCGGGCAGGAAGGCAAATGCCTAACGGCGCCTCTTGTTCTTCATACCATAGCCTTAGCCGCAGCGACCACCAGTTCGAACGCAGGCCCGGCTGGATCGACCACATCAAAATGGTCCAGCCCCTCCGGCTCCAGCAATTGCACTGCATCGC
Source organism: Novosphingobium humi (assembly GCF_028607105.1). Taxonomy (GTDB): domain Bacteria; phylum Pseudomonadota; class Alphaproteobacteria; order Sphingomonadales; family Sphingomonadaceae; genus Novosphingobium; species Novosphingobium humi. The sequence goes on from NZ_CP117418.1 coordinate 762,389, forward strand.
CGGCTCGCAGCGCAGCCTGCGCATAGTGGTGTGTCATGTCTCGGCGCCAGCGATCCTCGGCTGTGCCAACGATCAGTGTTTGCGGCACGTCCATCGGCAACAGGCGCGCCGGTGAAGTCTGAGCCATCAACGGGTCCGCCTGCTCCCTGATGGTGTCCAGCAACTGGAGAATATCGGCGCGCGTGCCATGTTCAAGCGCATAATCAAGATCGTTGACCCCGGCAATGGAGATCACGCCCTTCAGCCTGATCGGATCGGCGGCATAGAGCGGGCTTTCGGAGCTTAATCCACCCCGCCCCGCCAGCCACAGCGCAAGATGCCCACCGCTCGAGTGGCCTATCGCGATAACCCGGTCGAGATCAAGCGGGAAGGATGGCGCTAAAGCGCGCGCATGGTCCGCTGCACGGGCAACATCCTGAAATGTCGAGGGATAACCGCCTTTGCAGTTCCCCATCCGGCGGAATTCCACATCCCAGGTGGCAAAACCTGCCGATGTCAGCGCCTCGACAAAGGGTGCACTGTAGTCCTTCGTCCAATCCGCCAGCCAGCCGCCGCCATGGATGAAGATGATGACGGGGAAACCGCCTGCAGGTGTATGCCCCTTGGGTATCCGCAGGTCCGCGAATTGAACCGGGCTGTCCTCGCCATAGCGGATACGGGCGTCGGGCAATGTCTTGGGCAGCGAAGCCGCCAAGGCGTAGGGATGCGGGTGGCGAGCGATGCGATTTGAGGACACGGCTTAAAATACCCCATGCTGGAGACTGAAACAATGCGCCGCCGCGCGGGCGAGCGATGCCTCTGAAGCCAAACCAAAAGCATCGCCCGCAGCAATCTAGGCGAAATTCGCACCCGCCCGACAGCGTCCAGCAAAGCCGTTTAGGCCGCCTTTACGCGCTGACGGAACTTGTGCAGCAAAGGCTCGGTGTAGCCGTTGGGCTGGTCCAGCCCTTCGAACACCAAGGCGCGGGCCGCTTGGAAGGCAAGACTGCCAGCAGGGTCACCGGCCATCGGGCGATAGAGCGGATCACTGGCGTTTTGCGCGTCCACCTTTGCGGCCATGCGCAACAGAGCTTCATCCACCTGCTCAGGCGTCACGATCCCGTGCAGCAGCCAGTTGGCAATATGCTGGCTGGAGATGCGCAGCGTGGCGCGATCCTCCATCAGGCCGATATCGTTGACATCAGGCACCTTGGAGCAACCGACCCCCTGATCGACCCATCGCACGACATAGCCCAGAATGCCCTGAGCATTGTTGTCGATTTCCTCACGGACCTCCTGCGCCGACCAGTTATGGCCATGGGCAACCGGAATGGTCAGCAAGGCATCAAGGCTGGCGATAGGCTCGGCGCGGCGCTCGTCCTGCCGCGCGAAAACGTCCACCTGATGGTAATGCGTGGCATGCAATGTCGCCGCGGTCGGAGATGGCACCCATGCGGTGTTGGCGCCGGTCCGCGGATGGCCGATCTTCTGCACCAGCATGTCGGCCATCCGATCCGGCATGGCCCACATCCCCTTGCCGATCTGCGACTGGCCCGACAACCCGCAGGCGACGCCGATCTGCACATTACGGTCTTCATAGGACTGTATCCACGAAGACGACTTCATGTCGCCCTTGCGCAGCATCGGCCCGGCATACATTGAGGTGTGCATTTCATCGCCGGTCCGATCTAGGAAACCGGTGTTGATGAACATCACCCGGTCCTTCACGGCATGGATACAAGCGGCCAGGTTCGCACTGGTGCGTCGCTCTTCATCCATAACGCCGATCTTCAGTGTGTGGCGCGACAGGCCCAGAAGATCCTCAACCGCATCGAACAGATCATTGGCAAAAGCGCATTCTTCGGGCCCGTGCATTTTGGGCTTGACGATATAGACCGACCCACTGCGGCTGTTGAGCAGCGGCCCGTTCCCCTTCAGATCGTGCATCGTAATCAGGCTGGTGACGATGCCGTCGAGAATGCCTTCTGGGGCCTCCTGGCCATCGGGCAGCAGCACTGCTGGATTGGTCATCAGATGCCCGACATTGCGTACCAGCAATAGCGAGCGGCCAGGCAGGGTCAGAATGCTGCCATCCCCGGCGATATAATTGCGGTCGGGGTTGAGCCGGCGGGTCATCAGCGCCCCGCCCTTTTCAAAGGTTTCCTCAAGGTCGCCCTGCATCAGGCCAAGCCAGTTACTGTAGGCGGCAACTTTGTCCTCGGCGTCCACCGCAGCGACCGAATCTTCCAGATCGCAAATTGCCGTCAGAGCCGATTCCAGCACGACGTCGGCAATGCCTGCCGGATCACTTTTGCCGATCGGATGGGCCGTGTCGATCACCACCTCAATATGCAGCCCATGGTGGGCAAACAGCATGTTCGCGCCGGAATAGCCAAGCAATTGCGCAGGATCGCGCAGCTTCAGCTCGCCGCCATCCCATTGCGCCCATGAGCCAGATGTCAGCGGCACCGCCTCGTCCAGAAACGCTTTGACCCATGCGATGACCTGCGCTCCACGCGCGGCGTCAAAACCACGGCCCGCCGGCACGCCGGGGATCGCATCGGTGCCGTAAAGCGCATCATACAGGCTGCCCCAGCGAGCATTCGCGGCGTTGAGCAGAAAGCGGGCATTGAGAATGGGCACGACAAGCTGGGGACCGGCCACCTGCGCCAGCTCGACATCGACATTGCACGGCGCCACTGAAAAGGCTTCCGGCTCAGGCACAAGATAGCCGATGTCGCTCAGGAACTGCTTGTAGGCAGCGATATCCTGCGCCTGCCCCGCCCGCGCCTTGTGCCAGGTGTCAATCTGCGCCTGCAACGTGTCGCGCTTGGCCAGCAGGACCCGATTGCGCGGCACAAAGCGATTGAAAATATCGGCAGCGCCCGACCAGAATGCGTCTGGAGCCACCCCAGTGCCGGGCAAGGCGCGCTGTTCGACAAAATCGGCCAGCAACGCTGCGACCTGCAGCCCGGCCCTCGAAACATATCCGGTCATATCCGCTTCTCCTGAATGTTTCGCATATAGGTATCGGCAGCGCGCAATGTGCGGTAGTAAGAATAAATTCAAAGCAGCTGATCCCTCAGGTTAACAATGTTTGATCCCGATTTTGATCTATTCCTCGATATTGTCGAAGCTGGTTCCATCTCTGCGGCGGCGCGTTCGCGGGGCATGTCCACAGCAGCGCTGTCAAAGCGGCTAGCACGTCTGGAGGAACGACTCTCGGTCCGCCTGCTGCACCGCACAACGCGAAGGCTGGCGCTAACCCAAGCGGGGCGGGATCTGCATCACGCACTCTTGCCGATGCGTGCCTCGCTTTTGGCAGCCGAGGAACGACTGAGCGGCAGACACGAACTTGTGCGCGGACGCTTGCGAATTTCAGCCCCGACATCTTTTGGCCGAATGCATATTGTGCCGATGCTCCCCTCCTTCCTCGCCCAATACCCGGAAGTCCAACTGGCTATCGAACTGTCCGACGAATTCGTTGATCTGCTCGACGGTGGTTGCGATCTGGCAATTCGCATCGGGGCCCGCATCGGCGCCGGACTTGTCGGCCATCGCTTGGGCACCAGCCATCGCGTTCTTTGTGCAGCACCCTCATATCTCGCCGATTTCGGGGTTCCCGGCCTGTTGAGTGATCTTAGACGTCACCGCATATTAGCGACAACCGAACAGATCCCATGGGAGTTGGACGGCCCCGACGGCACGGTGATCCATCAGGGGCGCAGCCATATCGAAACCAATTCCAGCGAAGTCGTGCGTGAACTTGCCCTCGGCGGCTGCGGCATTGCCCTGCGCTCGCTGTGGGATGTGCGCGATGCGCTGAAGATGGGCCACCTCAGGCGCGTATTGCCGCAATACCAGGGATCGCAGGATGTCGGCATATTTGCCGTTCACGCCCCCACCCCGGCCGTTCCCGCCCGCATCGGCGCGATGATAAACCACATACGCGCCAAATTTGATCAGGGCGACACAAGCGCCTGACCAAGCCAACGTGGCAATGTTGAAAATGAGCCTTGTGAAATGCAGTTGATGAGCTGACGCGCAGTCGCAACATCTTGCCCATTGGACTCATTCCAGTCCGGTCCCATGCCGCCGCGTCTGATCCTCCGGTCGAACACCCAGATGGCGCGTCAGACGTAGGCGGCACAAAAAGCACGAGAGACGCGGCGGGCGGGAGCCGATTTAATCGAATGTCCGGCCAATTCTACGACAGAGGCCTCCCCAATCAATCCTTCCAGCGCCGCCCGGCCAAACGAACTGTGATCGTCGGATCTAGCTTTGCTGCATTTTCACCGAGCCCAAAGGTGTAGCTGCCCGCAGGGATCGACCACGCACCGTCCTGCCATTGCGCCAACAGGCGGTCGTCAACTGTGAATGTGACAGATCGGCTTTCGCCAGGGTTCAACATGACTTTTTGGAACCCGACAAGGCGCAGAAGCCGTTCACCGTCGCGCTGCACCAGATAAAGCTGCGCAACATCCGCGCCCGCACGTTCGCCGACATTTTTGATCGAGAAACTCAAACTGAGTTTCTTACCTTTGGCCGCCGCCAGCTTGGATCGCGTAAACTTGCTGTAGCTCAAACCATAACCGAAGGGAAACAAAGGCTTCTCGTTTGTCCGCGCGAAGGCGCGATACCCGACGTTCGCACCCTCGCTGTAATCGACGGTTACCAGCGTCGCTTCCGGCAAACCCAGACCCGGCAGTTCAACTCGGGGATATTGGGTAAGTGTTGAGTAGCGCCGAGAATTGACCCGGGAGTGGCAGAAATTATCACTGAGAATTGACCCATGCTTTCCTCGCCCCCGGCTGACAGTCGGGAGGCATCGGAGTGATCGACATGGACCTACTCAGTGTGATCCGCCGCTGGCATTTCCGCCAAGGCATACCCATTCGCGAGATCAAGCGGCGAACCGGCTTATCGCGTAACACGATCCGTAAATATCTTCGCGCCGACGCGGTGGAACCGGTTTTCAGAGTTCCAGACCGGCCGAGCAAATTGGCCCCATTTGCCGAGAAGTTGACGGGTTGGCTTAGGGTGGAGTCGGGCAAGTCGCGCAAACAGAAACGGACGGCCAAGCAGCTTTACGCAGATCTCGTGGCGCTGGGATATGATGGATCTTACAGCCGCGTGGCCGTTTTTACGCGAAATTGGAAGCGTGAACGCCAGTATGAGCAGCAGACCAGCGGGCGCGGGACATTCGTGCCGCTGGCCTTCCAGCCTGGCGAAGCCTTCCAGTTCGATTGGAGCGAGGATTATGCGGTTCTGGGCGGCAAGCAGGTCAAGCTGCAGGTGGCCCATACCAAGCTTTCGCACAGCCGCGCTTTCATTGTGCGGGCCTACCTGCTGCAGACGCACGAGATGCTGTTCGACGCCCTGACGCAGGCATTCCGGGTGCTGGGCGGCGTGCCGCAGCGTGGGATCTTTGATAATATGAAGACGGCGGTCGACAAGATCGGCCGCGGCAAGGCCCGCCAGGTCAATGCCCGGTTCGCGGCTCTGGCCAGCCACTATCTGTTCGAGACGGACTTTTGCAATCCAGCTTCAGGCTGGGAGAAGGGACAAGTCGAGAAGAACGTCCAGGATGCACGCCACCGCCTGTGGCAACCTATGCCCAGCTTCCCGGATCTTGCGGCTCTCAACGACTGGCTTGAGGAACGATGCATAGCGCAATGGGCAGAAATCCAGCACGGCGCACTCCCCGGCACCATCGCCGATGCTCACGCCGAAGAGGTGGCCAGCCTGATGCCCATGGGGCGTGCCTTCGATGGCTTGGTCGAGCAGACCAAGCGCGTGTCACCCACTTGCCTGATCGCCTTCGAGCGCAACCGCTACAGCGTGCCGGCTTCCTTCGCCAATCGGCCTGTCAGCCTGCGCATTTACCCTGAACGGCTTATCTTGGTGGCGGAAGGACAAGTCCTGTGCGAACACGGGCGGATCATTGATCGATCCCACCAGAAACCGGGACGCACGATCTATGACTGGCGACATTATCTGGCTGTTGTTCAGCGCAAACCCGGCGCCCTGCGCAATGGCGCGCCGTTCCTGGAGATGCCCGAAGCCTTCCGGCAATTGCAGTCCCAGCTGCTCAAGCGGCTGGGCGGTGACAAGGAGATGGTCGAGATCCTCTCCCTTGTTTTGCACCATGACGAACAGGCCGTCCTGCGCGCCGTCGAACTGGCGCTTGAGGATGGGGTGGCAACCAAAACCCATGTGCTCAACGTGCTGCACCGCCTGATCGACGGAAAGGCGCCACCAGCGCCGCCCATCGATGCACCGCAGGCTCTGCGCCTCGGCAAGGAGCCCAAAGCCGATGTTGGTCGCTACGATACGCTGAGGGAGATGCGTCATGCGTCATGATCCCGCCAGCGCCGCCGTCGTCGTCATGCTGCGCGGCCTCAAAATGTACGGCATGGTTCAGGCCGTCGGTGACCTGATCGAGCAGGGTGCACCAGCCTTCGATGCGGCCGTCCCCATGCTGTCCCAGTTGCTCAAGGCAGAGATGGCTGAACGCGAAGTCCGCTCGATCGCCTATCAGATCAAGGCTGCTCGCTTCCCGGCCTATAAGGATCTGGCCGGCTTTGACTTTGCCGCCGGCGAAATCAACGAGGCCCTGGTACGCCAACTCCACCGTGGGGACTTCATGGACAGCGCCGACAATGTGGTGCTGATCGGCGGGCCCGGTACCGGAAAAAGCCACATCGCCACCGCCCTTGGCGTCCAGGCTGTCGAGCACCACCGAAGGAAGGTGCGGTTCTTCGCCACCGTCGATCTGGTCAATGCGCTGGAACAGGAAAAGGCGGCCAACAAGGCTGGGCAACTGGCCGAGCGACTGCTCAAGCTCGACCTCATCATCCTGGACGAACTGGGGTATCTGCCATTCAGTCCATCAGGCGGGGCCCTGCTGTTCCACCTGCTCAGCAAGCTGTATGAGCGCACCAGCGTTGTGATCACCACCAACCTCAGCTTCAGCGAGTGGGCCAGCATCTTCGGTGATGCCAAGATGACCACCGCCCTGCTGGATCGGCTTACTCACCATTGTCACATCCTCGAAACCGGCAATGACAGCTTCCGCTTCAGGGCCAGTTCCGCCGCTCCCAAAGCCAGAAAGGGATAAACCCAAACCTTGACCTTGCCCGTTCTGGGCAGCACATACCCCGCATCAACCCGGGTCAATTCTCAGTGATAATCCCGGGTCAATTCTCGGCGCTACTCAACACTATAGGGGCAGGCATGCGGTTCGACCTTGATCGCCTTCCCACAGACCCTGTTCTCCTGCAGAAAATGCTGCGGGAGATGGTGCAGGCTATGGAAGCGGAACGGGATGCGCTGAAGGTTGCGAAGCAGACCGTCAAAGCCCAGGGTCTGACCATAGAAAAGCTGGAGCACCGTCTTGCAAGGCTGTTGCGCGTTCAGTTCGGGCGCAGTTCCGAGAAGATGGACAACGCGCAACTGCGCATGATGTTCGAAGAAATCGATAGTACCCCTGAGCCGGCCAACGATGATGGCGCAGCGCCGAAACCGGAATCGGTGCGCAAGGCCGGCACCCGCGCGCCAATTCCGGCGCATATACCGCGCCTGACCGCAGAGCATCGTCCGGAACCGTGCAGTTGCGGCGGGGTGGAGACCGTCATCTGCGAAGATGTCACCGAGGTGCTGGATTATGTACCGGCCCGCTTCCGCGTTCTGCGCCATGTTCGGCCTCGTGTCGCTTGCCGATCGTGCGAGACAATCCGACAGGTGCCTGCCATCGATCTGCCCTTACCCAAGGTGATGGCCAGCAGCGCGCTGCTCGCACATTTGGTGGTCAGCCGCTTCGTTGACCATCAGCCATGGCACCGCCAATCCGTGATCCTGCGGCGGCAGGGCGTGAACATTGATCGTGATGTGATGGGCCGCTGGGCCCGCAAGCTGGCCTGGCTGATGGCCCCGCTTGGCGAGCGACTGCTGGCTCATATTCTCCAAGCCCCCAAGATCCATGGCGACGAGACGCCGGTCACCTTGCTCATGGGCGAAGATGGCAGCCACACGGCCTATTTCTGGGTCTATTTGCGCGATGGCCGTTCCAGCGGTGACATGACCCCGCCTGCTGTGGCCTTCCGCTTTACAACCGGGCGTGGCGGCGAACATCCTGCCGCCCATCTTGCCGGATATGAGGGTTTCCTTCAGGCCGATGGCTATGGCGGCTACAACGTCTTGTATCGCAACCCCAAAACGAAAGCCCCGCGCCGCGTGACAGAGGTCGGCTGCTGGGCCCACGCGCGGCGCAAGTTTACCGATATCCTGGCCAAGAACCCGTCGCCGGTCGCAGCGGAAGCCGTCGTGAGGATCGGCGAGTTGTTCGCGATCGAGCGCGACATCAAGGGCGCGCCACCTGACGAACGGCGGCGGGTCCGCCAGCAACTGGCCGCCCCAAAACTGGCTGCCTTGCGGCCATGGCTCGAAGCACAGATGCGCGGGCTGTCTGCGGACAGCGCGCTGGCCAAGGCATGCCGCTATCCGCTCAATCGCTGGGCGGCGATGGCCCGTTATTGTGACAATGGCCTGCTCGAGATCAGCAACAACCTTGTCGAGAATGCCCTGCGCGGTGTTGCTCTTGGCCGCCGCAACTGGATGTTCGTGGGCTCGACCAAGGGCGGAGATGCCTCGGCGCTGTTCTATTCCCTCGTCGAGACCTGTCGCCTTAACGGTGTGGAGCCCGAGGCCTGGTTCACCGACGTCATCGCGCGTATCGGCAATCATCCCATCAACCGGATCGACGAATTGCTCCCCTGGAACTGGCAGGCAGCTCAAGAGATCCAGAACCTGGAGCAGGCAGCTTGAGCAACGCCTTCGTCGCACGGATGACGATCACGCTGGATGATGTAACGCCGGTGGTGAGCCGCGTGATCGAAGTGCCGCTGGGGATCCGCCTCGACCGGCTGCACAGCACCTTCCAGGCCGCGCTGGCGTGGACGGACAGCCACCTGTGGGAATTGACCTTCGGCCACACGGGCTTCGGCATTCCCGATCCGTCCTATGGTTTTGATGGCCCGCTTGATGCCCGCAAAACAACCTTGGCTCAGGCACTCGAGGGCATGCGGGGCAAGACCTTCCGTTACCTCTATGACTTTGGCGATGCGTGGGAGCACAGCGTCAAAATCCAGGGCATCGTCCCTGCCGATCCCAACGAAATCTATCCGCGTCTAATCGCCGCCACCGGCATGCGGCCACCAGAGGATTCAGGCGGTCCCTGGGGTTACGCCGAGAAACTCGAAGCGCTGGCGGATCCCGCTCATGAGTATCACGAGGAGGCTCTCGATGCCTTGGGCGATGACCATGATCCACACGCACCGCCAAACATTGATATGATCCACGCCAGCTTCGCCGCGCTGGCAAAGAAATGGGCGCCGCGCACACGAAAGGCCAAATAGGCCGTGTCAACGCCGCATTCCGTCGGCGCTTACTATTCACCCAGCCACGAATAGTAGATAATCTTAGCGATCTCGACATGGATATCTGCAGGACGCAGCGGATGATCGTAGCGCTTGCACTGAAAGTTGTCCCAGGGCGAGCTGAAGCCTGCAGCATCAGTGAAGCCGGCAACATCGAGGCCCATGTCTCCAGAGCCAGCGAAGCGGCGCACTATGGCATAGCCCGTGAGAGAACTCGCCCACTCCTCGGTGAATCCCTCCCAGTCATCCGGAGAGAAAATCTGCACGCGGGAGGCTTTTGGGATCGGTAGCCCGGCCTGGACGTGACCTGCGGAAGCGGAGTGCACAATTTCTTTAGGCACAATCGCCTTGAAATCAGAGTTTTGAACCAACGCCGTCTAAGCCCCCTCCCAGACCCTGCGACATTAAAGCGCAAGGGACGGGCACAGACAAACGAATTTTGGCGAATATCGGATTGAAAGGGTACAGTTTGCTCATGACATCTCGCTAATGTGCCCTGCGTGATGAAACAGCGGGAATCGACCAGTTCAAGCCATTACCCATCGGCGGGGTGAACGACCGCTCCTGAAAAGAGCAGTCGTCCGCAGATGATGAGGCTGTCGGGTTGAGGCCGCCGGCGTCGGCAGGATCGAATGTCTCCAACGCCGGTCGTGCCGGGGTCACAGACATTCCACCATCGATGACGTCTCTGACGTCCCGTTAGACAGACATTGCTTCGAAACTGTCGATTGAGCCCTTGCGGTAATCGGCGACGAGAGGTTCCATGATGGCTTCGAACTGCGCGACCAGGGCCGGATCGGCATTGGCCGGAATGCCCATGCCGTAAATGGGGTGCGGATCGTATTCGATGATGACTTCGGCCAACTGGGCCGCGGTCCGGCCGAACGCCGCCTCGACAACCAGGAACGCCGCTTCGAAGCTGCCGACGCCGGGGCCGGCAGTGAAGAGGTTGCCGTCGATGGTCACGCCGTTGCCGGCCGGGATTACCTCGCGGACCCCCAACTTATCAAGGATCGGCAGGGCGTTATGACTGGCCGTGACATTGCGCCCCTTGAGCACGCCCGCCGCGCCCAGCACCAGCACTCCATTGCAAATGCCAATCACGTAACCCGCCGATTTTGCCTTGTCCGCGACAAAGGCAATCACCTCGGGATCGTTCTGGACCTCAGGGGCCAGCATCGGGATGGCCAGGACATCGAGTGTCTGAGGACAGTCCGCGAAGGTCGTCGTCGGCTTTGTCCACCAGTTGGGAAAACCCTCGACCAGATCCTGCGTCTTCCAGAGCAGATGGATTTCGACCCCCGGCATCAGGCCAAGCACGGTCTGCACGCCCACCATGTCCATCGGCACAAATCCCGGACCGATGATGATGCCGACATGGAAGGGCGGCGCGCCTTCTGGAGCAGTGACGGCGCGCAAGTGGTTGAGCGAGGGAAGATCAGTTGGTTTCATGGAATATATCCTTAGCCTGGCCGGTTTCGTCCGGCGGGTTGGTGGTTCAATGTGCATGGTGGCATTGGCCCGAAGCACAGGGATCGCCCCCCAGCCTGGCCAAGGCGCGGGCGTGGCGCATGACTTCGGGAACCTCCAGCGGCCCACCGTGGCCCATGTGGAAGCGCTTGCCGCCGCTCTCGACCATGCGGATCAGCTCGCGCGATACGGTGGCGGGATCGTCCTCGAACGGGGGGCGAATCGCGCGCGCCTTGCGCATCATGCCGCCGATCAGGATGCCCGAAGCGATCAGGTCGCCGACCATCATATCGTCCGATGCCAGCTCCACTGCGATCGAGCCGGGTGTATGGCCGCCGGTGTGCCGCACGATGCCATCGACCCCGAAGTCGAGGAGATTGAACGTGTCGCCGTTGGTCATCATGATATCGGGCACGAAGCCGTCGTAAGGTTCATGTGGAACCGGCGTTTTCAGGAACAGCTTGCCGACCCAGCTTGTCGTGCAATAGGTCATCGGTTCCTTGCGGCTGTAGAAATCCGCATCGTCCTGATGGGCCAGAATGGGCGCGCCAGACAGGCGGCGCAGGGCGGCCGCGCTGCCGGCATGATCGGTGTGGGCGTGCGTCACGACGATCAGCTTGATGTCGGGGAATGACAATCCATGCTGTGCCAGAGCCTTGCCGATCTTGCGTTCCGACCCCGGAATGCCCGCGTCGATCAGGATACAGCCTGCCTCGCTGCGGATGAGATGGGCGTTGACCATGCCGAATGGCAGGATAGGGATGGTGATGATCTGAGTGTCAAACATGGGAAGTTCCTTGTACGGGCGGTGACGCCGCGCTGTGGCTGCGGACGAACGCGCTTAGTGTTGCTGTGACAGGGGCACCGCGAATTTCTGGATGAGAGCCGCCAGATCGGCGGGTGCCTCCAGCGGCGAGAGGTGGCCGATCCCCGGCAGCGTATACAGTGTCGCCTGCGGGATGCGCGGCATCAGTTCCTGCTGCAGCACGGCGGGCGGATCGACCCGGTCCTTCTCGCCCGAGATGACGAGGGTGGGGACGCGGATAAGGGCCACCTGCGCGGTGATGTCTTCCTGACTGGCGGCAAGCGGCCAGGCTGCCTTGGCTGCGGTCGATCCTTGCAGGCTGTCGCTGACCACTGTTTCCAGATCGTCGGGGTTCAGCGGGGTAGATGTCAGCACCTGCTCGACCGTGGTCACAATGCTGGTGCGACTGTCATAGGCGCCCACCATGTCTTGCCTGACGTCAAGCGGCATGTTGAGCGGGGAAGGCGGCGAAGGTGCAACCAAAACCAGCCCCGCCAGCCCTGCCGGACGGCGCGATGCCAGCAATTGCGCGACCTTGCCCCCCATTGAGTGGCCGACCAGAACATACCGATCGAGGGCGAGGCTCTCGATCAGCCCTTGGGCGTCATCGGCCAGATCGGCCAGCGTGTAGCCCGCAAGGGGTTTGTCCGACTGGCCCCAGCCGCGCTGGTCGAGCGCGATGGTGCGAAAGGCAGGCGCCAAGGCCTGCGTAACATGTCGCCATGTCCGCGATGAACCGCCCCAGTAATGGAGGAAGACCAGCGCCGGCGCGCCTGTCCCGAGATCCTCGACATGGAGCTTGATGGTGTTCGATGCAGTGCTCATGAGATGGCTCCCGGGACAGGTGTCAGGCGGCGGCCTGAAGGATGAAGTCGGCAACGACACCGGGCTGTGAGAGCATTGGCACATGGCTGGATGCGACACGGGCAATGGTGGCGTTCATCCGCGTGGCCATCTTTTCCTGCTCATCGCTCAGGATCGCCTGATCTTCCTGACCGATCAGAAAGAAAGTCGGACGCGTGCGCCATGCCGCCTGCGTCAGCGTGCCGCCCAGCGCAGCGCCGTTGATCGGCCCTTGCGTGGCATAGACTATGGCCTGCTCGGCCTCTGGCAAATCCTGCGCGAACAGGGTGGAGACGCCCGCCGGGGTCAGCTTGAGAAATCCTTGCGCATCGGGGCGCATTTCGCCGCCAAGGGGGGCGTCTGCGAAGCCGGCGAACAGCGATCCGGCCGATTCACCGGCATCGGGGGCAAAGGCGTCGATGTAGACGAGGCGCGCCACCTTGGGATCGTTGCCTGCCTGACCGATCACGGCGCCGGCATAGCTGTGCCCGACCAGCACCACATCGCCATTGGCCAAGTCGATCGCGCGGGTTACAGCCGCCACATCGTCGTCAAAGCCAGTCAGCGGCAGTTGCACGGCGGTCACCGTCATTTCCTTGGCCGCGAGCAGCGGAATGACCTTGGCCCAGCTGGAGCCGTCAGCCCATGCGCCGTGAACGAGAATTGCGTTGGAAATGGTCATTGTTGTTCTCCTGAAATGTGCGTGATGATGTTGGGGGAAGGGTCAGCCGTGCCAGCGCGAACAGCGGATGACCGAGCAGAAGTTGCCGCGATGGAAATGCGGCTCTTTGTCGGCGATCACATCGGCCTTCACATTGCCGAAGGTGGTGTCGGGCTTGTGCTTGATGCCGTCGTAGAAGGCCTGGATGATGTCTTCCTTGAAGGTCGGCGTGCGGGGGAAGGCGGCGACCACCGCGTCGCGCACCGCATCGGGATACTGGTTGTAAGTCAGGCCCAGCACGTCCATCTCGACGCCCGCTGTGGTCAGCGCGATGACGGGATGCATGAATTCGGGAACGCCGGGCGTGGTGTGCAGCGCGATGCCGGTCCACACCTTTTCGATGTCGGCGGGGTCAAGGTTGTAGCTTTGCAGGAAGTCGCGCGCGGCGTTGGCGCCATCGACCTCGAAACGCAGATGGTCGCTGCTGTGCGAGGGCATCAGGCCCACGTCGTGGAACATCGTTGCCGCATAGAGCAGCTCGGGGTTGAAGGTCAGGCCGCGCTGCTGCCCTGCTATGGCGCCAAAGAAAAACACGCGCGAGGAGTGGTTGAAGAGCAGTTCGGTTTCAGTATCGCGGACGAATTCGGCGATGGCGCGGGCCAGCGCGCTGTCGGGGATCGTGATACCGTTGAAGGGTGAGGCGGTCATAGGGTCTTCTCCTTGGATGGCGGACACACTTCGCCAACCCCGTAAACGGGCCTGGCCGACGATCATTGCCGCAGTGGGAAAGACGTTCGGGTTGGCTCTTGAACGCGCCTTGCGCCTTGCCCCTTCTCAATCGCAGGAATGCGGTTTGGCAGCAATGACGGTGAACCGGTAGAAACTGCCAACCGTGCGTGATAAGCTGCCTGGGGCTGGCTATCACCGTTCCGGCGTCCGAAGGAGTTCGGTGATTCCGCGCAAGGATCAGGAATCTGATGGCAAAGAAAGTCGTTGTTCTCGTCATTTATGAGGGCGTCCAGGCGCTCGACGTCGCCGGGCCACTCGACGTCTTTGCCGTGGCCAATCGTTTCCTACCGGAAGAGGATCGCTACGAATGCCTTCTGGTCGCGGGCGACACGACGCCGGTGCGCTGCTCGAACGGCATGTGGATGGTCGCCGACCTCAGCTTCGCGCAGGCCGAGGGCCTTTTTGATACGGTTCTGGTTGCTGGAGGACCGGACCTGCCCGACAGCGCCGCCGACGAAGCGATGTCGGCTTGGCTACGCGCGTGGGCCGTCCAGGCCCGGCGATATGGTTCAATCTGCACCGGGGCCTTTGCGCTGGGTCACGCGGGGCTGCTCGACGGGCGGACGGTCACAACACACTGGCTTTGCTCAGCCCAACTCGCCACCCTTTTTCCAAAGGCTCGGGTTGAGCACGATCGTATCCACGCCCGCGACGATCGCCTTGTGACATCGGCAGGAGTCACCGCAGGCATCGACCTTAGCCTTGCTCTGGTGGGAGAAGACCATGGTCCGGCGATCTCGCTTGCCTGCGCCAAGGCGTTGGTGGTGGTGGCGCAGCGCCAGGGCGGGCAGTCCCAGTTCAGCCCGCTGCTGGTATCGACCAGTGACCCGCAGACGCCGCTCGGCAAGGTGCAAGCCTATGTCATGGACCACGTGCGGGAAGCCTTTCCCGTTGAGCGCCTCGCCGAATTGGCTGGGGTCAGCTCACGCAGCATCGCGCGGTTGTTCGTTCGCGAACTGGATGTGACCCCGCATGAATTTGTCGAGGGCGTGCGTCTCAATCAGGCTCGCAGCTTGCTCGAATCTTCGGACCTGGCACTCAAGGCTGTCGCCTTCGACTGCGGCTTCGCCAGTCCGGACCAGATGCGTAGCGCCTTTCAGCGGCGGCTCAATGTTACGCCGCAGCAATATCGAGCAAGTTTCAAGAACATGTGAGGAATGGACGGAAGATCGATGTCGGGCTCTGACGGAAACGGTCGTTGGCACCATGAATTATGAACGGCCGCAATGTCGAAGGGTTTCGGGCGCCGACAGGCGTACGAAAGTCTTACAAGTACGACCCGCGGTGAGGCTCGCACAGGTCTATGGGTAAAAGGGCTTTGGTGTGGATTGGGGTGACTGAAGCAAGCCTACCGGCCAGCCCGTGATGGGCGGAACAGTATAAAAGTGAGATGGCCATTGTGCTCGAAGCGCCGCTGATCCTGCTGGCAATGAGCCCAGTTTTGACTGTGCTGGCGGCGTCGACACACCTATCCCCATGGGCCGGGGCGCAACGTTCACGGCCATCATGCAGGGTAAGCCATGCCGGATCATGGCGTGTTCCTCCGGGTCGGCGGCGCCGATTGCGGCGGAGCGCGGGGCTGGCACCAGCGAGCGAAGTCCTCGATAATGGTCATATGCCCGCCGCAACATGGGCATGGTGGGCGATGGTCGGGCGGTTCTTCGGATTCGGGCTCGTGGATTGGCGCGGCTACGCCCAGCAGTTTGCGTGCGAGCGCCATAGCCTCCTTGTGCGTCGAACTGGCGAGCAGGCCGTAATGCCGGATGCGGTGGAAGCCGCGCGGCAGGACGTGGATCAGGAAGCGGCGGATGAACTCGTCGGTGGCCAGCGTCATGACCTGCTGGCGTTCGGCACCATCGCGGCGATAGTCTTTGTAGCGGAAGGTCACGCCGGTCTCGTCAAAGGCGATGAGGCGCCGGTTCGAGATGGCGACGCGGTGGGTGTAGCGCGAGAGGTAGGCCAGCACCGCCTGCGGCCCGGCGAAGGGTGGCTTGGCATAGACCACCCAGCGCTTTTTCCGGATCGGCGACAGATACCGCAGGAAGGCCTTGCGTGTTGCGAGGCCCGCCAAGGTGCTGAAGAAGGCCAGCTTGCCGGCATCGAACAACGCCAACAAGCGGGTGAGGAACAGCCGGCGGAACAATGCGCCAAGCACGCGCACCGGCAGCAGGAAGGCGGGGCGCGACGAGACCCAGCGCGTGCCGTCCAGCGCGATGCCGCCGCCCGGCACGATCATGTGCACATGCGGATGGTGGGTCAGGGCCGATCCCCACGTATGCAGCACGGCGGTGATCCCGATCCGCGCGCCGAGGTGCCTGGGATCGGCGGCGATGGTCAGCATCGTGTCCGCAGCCGCGCGGAACAGCAGGTCATAGACCGCCGCCTTGTTCTGCCAGGCAATGTCGGCGATCTGGGCAGGCACAGTGAACACGACGTGGAAGTAACCGACCGGCAACAGGTCGGCCTCGCGCGCGGCCAGCCAGGTACGCGCGGCGGCGCCCTGACATTTGGGACAGTGTCGGTTGCGGCATGAGTTGTAGGCAATCCGCCAGTGCCCGCAGTCGTCGCAGGCCTCGACGTGACCGCCCAGCGCGGCGGTGCGGCAATTCTCGATGGCCGTCATGACCTTGAGCTGGCCGAGGCTGAGATGCCCGGCATGGGCCGCCCGATACGCGGGCCCGGCGCTACGGAAGATATCGGCGACCTCGAGCGAGGCGCGCACCGGCTCAGCCGGGAGGAGCCACCTGCGCCTCGATCAGCGTCGTCAACTTGTCCAGCGGACTGATGACCGCGCGCACCGTTCGGGTTGCGACCGTGGTGTAGAAAGCGGTTGTCTCGAGGTTCGCGTGCCCGAGCAGCGCCTGGATGATCCGAATATCGACGCCGTCTTCCAGCAGATGCGTGGCGAAACTGTGCCGCAGAGTGTGAGGGCCGACCCGCTTTTTGATACCCGCAGCTTCGGCAGCATCGACAACGATCCGATGGAGCTGTCGCGTACTAAGCGGCTTGAGATAGTGCATGCCCGGGAACAGCCAGCCATCGGCATGCATGACGCCTTGTTTGCGGCCAACAGTCCACCACTCACGCAAAAGGGCAAGAAGGTCAGCGGGCAGGAGCGCGTTGCGATAGCGCCCGCCTTTACCGCGCTCCACTCGCAGAAGCATCCGCTTGCTGTCGACATCGCGGACCTTCAGCATCGTCACTTCGGCGGCGCGCAAGCCAGCGCCATACGCAACGGACAGTGCAGCCTTGTGCTTCAGGCAGTTGGTCGCGCCGAGCAGAAGCACGACCTCGTCGCGGCTGAGGACAACGGGCAAGGAGCGCGGATTCTTGACCGTGTAGAGCTTGCGGGACAGATCCGGGCGATCAATGGTGTGAGTGAAAAAGAAACGCAGCGCAGAAACGATGCTGTTCATGGTCGGGATGCCGATGCCCGCCTCGCGCTGTTCGACCTGGAATTGCCGAAGCTCTTCTACGGTCGCAGTATCGGGAGGACGCCCAAGATACGTTGCAAACCTCGCGACGTGCCGCACATAGTCGAACTGGGTCTTCCGCGCGAACCGGCGCATGTTCATGTCTTCGATCATGCGCTGACGCAGGGAAGTGACGGGAGCATCAGACAAAACATTGGTCATGGTACGACTCCTTGGTTGAAAGGAGCCGCAATCGTCTGCCTACCTGGCCCACACCTCAACTTAGACCCAGACCGCCGATTACTGGCCAGACCTCAAAACATGCGCCACTCCCGCGCCAGCGGGTTCGTACTTGTCCCAAAGTTGGCTCCCCGCCAGCGGTGCGGGGAGCCAACGGTTCAAATTTCGGTATTCTCGGCTAGGGCAAGCGCGTCTTCCACGTCGATCCCAAGATACCGCACCGAATTTTCGATTTTGCTATGACCGAGCAGGATCTGGACGGCGCGCAAGTTGCCGGTTGCCCGGTAGAAGATAGACGCCTTCGTCCGGCGCAGCGAGTGGGTGCCATATTCGCTTCGCATCAGGCCCACACCGGTCACCCATTCATCGACAAGCCGGGCATATTGGCGGGTGCTGAGATGGCCGTTGCGATCGACCCGACTTGGAAAGACATAATCGTCCACCGTGCCGCCACGACGTTCAAGCCACGCCAGCAGACTGGCGCGGGCATCAGGAAGCAACTCAAACGGCACAGGGCGGCCGGTTTTCTGCTGCATCACTATGGCGCGTGTTCGGATCTGCCCGCCGCTGACAATGTCGCCGATTTTCATTTGCACGAGATCACAACCACGCAATTTGCTGTCGATCGCCAGGTCGAACAGAGCCCGGTCTCGAAGGCGACGAGGCTGATTGAGGTAGAAGCGGATCTCCCAAATTTGCTTCGGCTTCAGCGCCCGCTTCGCGCCGATAGCGCGACCTGCGTTCCAGACCTGACGCTTGGCGGATGTGGGTTGGGTTTCAGGCATTTCCATGTTCATTCTCCGATAGCCAGAATTGGCCAACGGAAGAACGTCTGGCAGCCGCAGGGGGAGGTGCTGCGAGGCGTCGGTTGCATAATTGTCCCTATTCGTGGGGGTAGGTCATGGCTGAGCAGCAATTGACAAGCTTTGCCAATCTTTGCTATTTCAGGGCATGGAGGTTGCCATGGCTACGATGAACATCTCACTGCCCGATCCGATGAAGCAATGGGTGGAAGCGCAAGCTGATACTGGTCGGTATAGCAATGCCAGCGACTATGTGCGCGATCTTATCCGCCGTGACCAGGAACGCGCCGACAAGATTGCCGCCATGCAGCGCCTTGTCGACGACGCCCGAGCTGGCGGTCTGAGCGATGAGACGATGGCGGATATCCGGGCGCGAGCGATCAGCCAGGCAGGCCTGCAAGCCTGACTGTGCCACGTTTTCACTTAACACGCGCCGCAGCCGACGATCTGACAGCCATTTTTCTGGAAGGCATCGAGCAGTTTGGCTTGCCGCAGGCTGACGCTTATCACGAAGGGCTGAGCGCGATTTTCGCGTTTCTCGCAGACTATCCCCATGCCGCGCGCTTGCGAGAGGAAATCTCGCCGCCTGTTCGCGTGCATCCCTACAAGGCCCACCTGGTGATTTATGATGTAGGAAATGAGGGCGAGGTCATCATTCTGCGTGTCCGGCATGGTCGGGAAGATTGGACATCATCGAATTACGACGGTTAGCCGTGAAAAGGTCCGCGCTGGCGGCCAATCCGCAGAGATCCTCACCACACTTAGCGTTTCTCCTGCCGACCAATCCTTGCCGTTCGCGTTCACTCCGGCGAACGGCTGGTCCCGGCAGTAGTTGTCGTTCGCCCAATGGGCGGTTCAGTATGCCCTCACTACTGTTCGAAGAAAGATGGCATAGTATCAGCGTAATCGCCCAAGGTTCGCGTGTGTGAGTCTACGGTCTAGATCTGCCGTCCACCCGCTTGGTGGCGCGCTCCATTGAATTTGTCGTTGGTTACCGATTTTGTCCGACTCAACGTATGATGGCGTTCGACGGCACTACCTTGCGCCCCGAGCGTCTGGAATTGAGCCGGATCACTCCGGCTTCAAATGCCGAATTCTGGCGGTGCCGGCCGATTGGCGCAGGGCGTTGACGGCGTCCATACAGTCATGCGCATTGGCATAAGGCCCGCTTGCTGCGCGCACATGGCCATCGGGCGTGCACAGGCGCCATCGCCATTGCTCGCCCGCATGGGAGCCGGAAAGCGTGGGCGAGTGACTGACCTGATAAATTTCAAAATAGGTTTCCGCGCGGTCATTGGAAACCCATAACGGTATGGAGCGCCAAGGCGGGGCCCCGCTAAGGTCCGCATGGCCACCGGCGTTATCCATGTAAACTTGGGCTTCGTGCCCGCCGAGTCGGCATCGGAGACCGGAAGGAGCATGATCGTAAGTGGCGGACATGATTGTCCTCCTGCTTGGCAAGCGGGAGCACATAAGTCTCTCTGTCACAGGGGAGCTTGCGGCCGAAAATCGCGTGATGGGCCAGCATAGCATGAATAGTCGTGGATAGTTTCCTCAATTTTTTACCCACCGTCGGAAATTTTTCTCGTTCGAACGAAAACGGCGGGAATAAATTTAACTCAAGGCGGAGCGTAATTTCTACAATTGGACCTTACATTTTTCTTTCAAACGTTTATATAAATCGCATTGCGGCACTCATCTCGTAGGCAGCCGCGACTGAGAGACAGATGCGCTCCCGCTTACGCAAGGGAGACAGATCATGGATCTCAATCAACTTTATTTTCGGCACCAGCTTTTGCTCATGCGGGCCAGTTGCGCCTCGGACGATGAGGCCAGCCTTAACCACGAGGCGACGGCCGCAGGAATTGCGCGCTGCATCGGCATGTTTCAGGCCAATGCGGGGGCGGCCGCCGCACTCTCCTGGCAACCGGAGGACGGGCAATGAGCCGCGCGATGAACATCGGCCTGCCCGAAGCACAGGTCGCGGCCATGTGCGAACAGGCAGGGGCCCGGATCAGCGACATTGAAACCCTGCCCTCTGGCGGCACGCATCTGGTGTGCGTCACCAGCGAAGGCGCCGAGGAAATGCGTCACCGTCTGAAAGGGCATTTGATCGAGGGGCGGGTCAAGCGCTTCCCCTTCTATCACGCCCGCCGGGACTAAAACGGAAGAGGCGTGCAAATTGCCCGACCGGCGGATGACCCCGCCGGTCGGGTCATGCCAATCAGTGCCTGCGGGCGAACCAGATATGATGGTTCACCTGTTTGCCATCCATCACTTGATCGGCGGTCGAAAAGGCATTGACCTTGACCTCGGCCACATCAAATCCTGCGCGCTCCAGCCGCCGCGTGAAATCTCCATCGCCATCGGCCGACCATACCGCCAGCACGCCGCCGGGCCGCAGCGCCTTGCGGCTAGCCTCCAGCCCGGCGGGAGAATAGAGCGTGTCATTGCGGCGCCGGGTCAGGCCTTCCGGGCCATTGTCCACGTCCAGCAGGATGGCATCATAGCCGCCCGCCGCCGAATGGATCAGCAGCCCGACATCGTCGATCACCAGCGTTACCCGCGCATCGTCAAGGCAGCCATCAGTCAGCCGATGCATCGGCCCGCGCGCCCAGACCAGAATCTGCGGCACCAGTTCGGCCACGGTCACATTGGCATCGCTGCCCAGCGCGGCCAGCGCCGCGCGCAGGGTAAAGCCCATGCCATAGCCCCCGATCAGCACCTGTGGCGCGCTTTGCTCTGCGATCCTTTCGCAGGTCAGCGTGGCCAGCGCCTGTTCCGAGGCGAACATGTCGCTGCTCATCAGCTCGTTCTGACCGAAAACGATGGCGAACTCATCGCCGCTGCGCAGCAATTGCAATTCGACGCCGCCGGGCACCTGCGCCCGGTCAACCACCTCATATTCCCTCATCATCGTCCGGCATTCCGTGCGAGGCGGGTCAGCGCCTCATCGAGCGCGGAAAGGAAGCGCGACCGGTCGGCCTTGGAAAAAGGCGGCGGTCCGCCGATGGCCTCGCCCACGGCCCCGGCGCGCAGATCGGCCATGATGGCACGGGTGGCGATGGCTCCGCCTATCGAACTGGCAGTAAAGGGCTTGCCGGTCGGTGACAGAACCGATGCCTGGGCCTTGATCGCGCGGTCGGCCAGCAGGATGTCGGCGGTGATCACCACGCTGCCCGCCCCACTGGCCTGCGCGATCCAGTCATCGGCGGCGTCAAAGGAATCGCTGACCACCACGCGGCGCACCAGCGGGTGATCGGGCACGCGCAAGGGGCGATTGCTGACCACGACTACGGACACATGGTGGCGCAGGGCGACCTTGTAGATCTCATCCTTGACCGGGCATGCATCGGCATCGACCAGAACTTGAAGTGCGGGGCTGGATAGGGGCGCGGAAATGGGCATGAAACTCCGGCAGGGACGCGGGTCGATCCACGATGCGTCGCGAAACTTGCCGGTTTTTGGGGCGGGGATATGGCAATCGTTAAGCTGGCCTGATTGCCGAACCCTGTTGCTAGGCGATATTGACCAAGGTTGCCATGATAATCGGTTTATTCGGCTGATGAAGGCTTAAATTGACTTTACCGCGGCGCAGGTCTAAAGGTTCTTCCGCTAACGTCGCCTGCGACGGAATTTGACTCCGATTCGTTCGGTTTTTCTTCCTTTCACATGCTGCCAGCTCCACCCTGCACTTTTGCGGGTGGGTTCTCTTGTTTTCGTGAAAAGGAAACACCCATGACCATCGGCACCGTCAAGTTCTTCAATATTGATAAAGGCTATGGCTTCATTGCGCCCGAAGAAGGCGGCAATGACAGCTTTGTCCATATCAGCGCCGTTCAGCAGGCCGGAATGACCACGCTGAACAAGGATCAGCGCCTCAGCTATGAGGTCGAAACCGATCGTCGCGGCAAGCAGTCCGCTGTCAATCTGGTTGCCGCCTGATCAAGCTGTTCGCCGGTGTCCGCAGGGGCACCGGGAACTGTCCGTCGTGACGAAGGGTTTCCTTTCGACATGACGGCCCGTGTCTGGCCTGCTTGATCCGCATTGCGTGATCGCGGGCCGGGCGCGGGAAATTTGCCTGTCTTGCGCTGCTTGCCGAGGCGGGATGCCATCCTTTTCTATCCGTATGCCGCCGTCCGGGCGGTGAATTACCCGAGTTTTTGATAATCTATATGCGTGCAATTCTGAAATATATCGCTTTCTCTTTGAAATCTTCTTCAATCCGTCCTTCCGTTGCGGTCCCGTTGTCCTCGGGCGTTCTTACTGCCGCCGAAATGCAGCGCCTGGTGGCCGATATGGTGGACTGACCGACAAGCCATCTCCTCGGGAAGATTCCGTCCGTAAAACCGCTGCGGTCGCTGACCACTTCAGGAGACGGCACAAAATGGGTCAGGACCACGCGCTTCACCTGCGCCGTGCTTGCAAGCTTGCCGACTTCGGCAGAGGACAGGTGGTTGTGGCTCATCCCGTTTATGACCGCATCGCGCACCCTGGGCGCTGCGCCCATCGCGTTCTTCATCAACTGGTTGGCGACCGCCTCTGGCTCGACGATCTCGCTGATCAGCACATCAGCGCCGCTGGCCAGCTTGATCAACCGCGCCGAAGGCCCTGAATCGCCGGTGAAGACGAACACCCGTCCCCCGGCCTCGACCCGATAGGCAACCGCCTGAGGCATCTTCGCCAGCGGGATCGATGGCTTCACCTGATAGTGATCCACTCCGATTGCCCAGACGCGCACGCGGCTGTCCTGGAAAACGAGCGTGGGCTGCTGGATATCGTCAGGCAGATCATGCGGTTCGATCTCGGCGGTGGCCGGCGGCTTGGCAGGCCCTGCGGTGGGGAAGCCGGCGAGTTCGGTCGGCGTGTTGGCTGCGGCCAGCCCGCTCGCCAAGTGAACCGTTCCCGCCGGGCCGTAGATCGGCAGCTTACCCGACTTGAACGACCAGTGCGTCACGATGATCGGACCGAGCGACGCATTGTGATCGAGGTGATGATGGGTAATGAACACAGCCGCCACGTTCCGCTCGGGGATATGCGCCTTGGCCATCTGGCGCTGAACCCCGTTGCCGACATCGAACAGATAGACCGCATCGCCCACGACAAGCGCATTGGCGATTTGCGACCGCTCGGCCTGCACCGACGGCCCACCGCTTGTGCCCAGGGTAACCCATTCTGCGCGTGGAGCAGGCGTGGATGCCTGTTGCGGGGCTTGCGCCGTCGCCGTGCCGATGGACAACATGGCGAACGCGGATGTCGCCAGAGCTGACAGCAAATGTTGCCTCGTTTGCATCCTGCTTCCTTTCAGAGTTGTCGGGGCTGCATGACATTTTCGCATGCCCATCCTGCAGCCGGGCACTTGTTCAGCGCATGACGATCGTTGCGTGGCGCTGGTTGCGCGCAATCGTAGGCTGGTGTTCGGGCGGGAAATAGGGGTGGCGGTAGCGGATGGCGCTCGCCACCAGATGGACGCCCGCCTCCAGTCCGCCCGGCTTGGGCACGATGACCGTGAAATGGTCACCGACGTAAAGCCGGGCCTGCGTTTCAGCGGCCATTTCCGCGTGGGTGTATTCGCGATCTCCAAGACGGATGCGGCTTTGCTCGGCCGGATAGGTTACCCCGTCAACCGTGATGTCAACGCCCTCGATCAGGCTGAGTCGGCTGCTGCGATAATTGGCCTGAAGCAACCGGACCTCGAAGCCCGTGCGCGCCTCAACCGGGCCAACGTTACGAAAACCGGTGCTCTGGATATGGGTGCGCTCAAGCATCGACGAGGCCTCCGTTGGCAGCTTCATATTCGGCTTCAAGTTTGCGGACCAACGCGTGCTGACGACGCACCTGCTCGATCGCCACCCACGGATCGCGCGCGCCTTCGTATTCGCTGGAGAGGTAGCCGGTGTAGCCCAGCGCCTTGAGCTTCGGCACGATCCGGTCCCATGGGATCTGATGGTCGTGCAGGTTCTCGTCGATGCGGTGAAACTTGGCCTGGATGAACGGCACGTATTGGATGATGTCGTCGAGGTGATCGACCGGCACCTTGGTTCCATAGACCATCTCGGGCGCGCCCTTCTTGATCGCCTCGAAATCCCCACCGCCCCAGGCATCGAGCGGCCGGTCCTGGAAAATGCCCGTGTCGATCATCAGCCCGAAGTTCTTCGTGCCGGTACGCTCGATGAAGTTGACGTAGCCTTCTGTCACCGGATGACGGATCGGCGTGGGGGCATGGATCTCCGGCAGGATCATCATGTCGAGTTGCTGCGCCAGATCGAGGCTGCGCTCGACCGCCCCTTCCCAGATAGGGTCGGGGGTCAACGTGCGATCAATCACCCCGAACTTGGGGCGAATGAACTTGAAGCCAAGACGATGCGCCAGTCGCAGGTCTTGGGCGATCTGCACCGCGCCTTCCTCGACGCTCATGTTGCGGTCGATCTGGATGCGGGTGTCGACCCAGCAGGCGAAGTTCGTCGGCTCGAGGCCGTAACGCTCAAGTTGCGCGAACCAATGGTCGATCCAGACAACCGGCGGCTCGGGATAGAGCGGGACGCTTGTCTAACCCAGGATTTCGATTCCGGTGGAACCTGTGTCAGCGACATGATCGAACGCATCATCAAGCGTCATCACCGTGCCGAAATCGTCGGTATAGCTGTACAGCGAAACGCCGTACCGAAAACCTGTCATATGCTCTCTCCCGTCGCCGTCGGACTCGCACCAGCCCTATTAATCAGCGATTATTAGACCCCCTATTAAATGCCGTTCAATCCGCGCGCAAGGGAAATTTTGGAGGGGATGCGTTTTCGGTTTGGGTGTGGCCTGGCGATGACTCGGTGCGATATGTCCAGATGATTGCCCAGCCGATCCGCGCCTTTCCTTCGCGCTTGCAAGTCGGTCCGAATCAAAGCAAGAGCGCTGTCGATGCCGAAAAAAGTGACAAAGATTGAGCGACGCGGCCAACCGTCGCACCGCGAGGATCTGCGCCGAGAACTGCTCGCCGCTGCCGTCGAAATCGTTGCGCGCGAAGGGCACGAAGGGCTTACCATGCGAAGGCTGGCAGAAATTGTCGGGGTTTCTCCGGGAGCACCCTATCATCATTTCGCCGACCGGCGTGCCTTGCTGATCGCTGTCGCGCTGGAAGGGTATCGCACGATGTTTGAAAAAACCGCGATTCCTTCCGACAGCGAGATGACCGGCGAGACGGCGCTTTCCCACTCTTTTCTGGGCTTCATTCGATTTGCCGTCGAAAATCCGCACACATTCACGCTGATGTACGAGAGCGAACTGATCCGCCCGCAGCTCGCCCCCGAACTGGCCACCGCGCAGGAGCAGGGTTTCCAGCAACTGCGCGGTGAGGTGACCGCATTGACGACTCATTTGTCAGACCGTGAGCGTGCCGTGCGCATCGCGACGATATGGTGCGCCGTATTTGGCTACGCACTCCAGTCGAATCGGGCCATGTTGCGAGCCTATCCGCTCGAGCCTGCGCCAGATGAATTGGGGTTGGAGGTTATCCAGCAGGCGTTGAGGTTGTTGCATTGACGGTCATGCCCGAATGGGTGGTGCAGCAGGGGCAGGGCTTGTCACGATGACTTTCGGTCAGGTCCGGGTTGCGAAAGCCGAGCAATTAGTCTGAACTGGACGACAGGTGCGTGCAGCCTGCGCCGCATGGCATTTTCATTGTTCGGATGCGGTGCTTCCAGGCCCTCCGCGTTCGATCCTGCGCTGTTGTCGTTCCGCCTCCCCATCGCCGCTGTCATTTTTCCGTTTCTGCGTAGGAGCTTATGCCAAATGCTGGCAAATACGAGTTTGGCTGGCTGAAGCATACTTCCGCAGACGCCATGGGAAGGACACAACCGACGCCGCTGCTTTGATTTTTGGACCTGTGACTACTTTCGACTTCGCTGCCAATAGCTCTGTATAGCCGTTTGGCGGCGATGAGCTTGGCTGGATATGTCAGGTGAACCCGTCTGCCTCTTTCAGCGATGTTCACTCTGCATTGCACGCAAAAGCTGCGCGACCGGATTAAGGCTGCCTTTGCGTCGCCAGAGCCCAGCGACACGCTGCAGGGCAATTGGTATGCGACGGCCATTTTCTGGAAGCCGCAGGTGGCATTGCTGGTGTCCGAAGGCACGCAGCAGGCCACAGGACGCGCCGCAGTGGTCGGCTTCTTTGCGGCCATCAGGACCAAACCCAAACCGATCCCGGTTCGGCTATCCGCCCCCGTAGTTCAGGTTCTGGCCCAAGGTGACTACGTGGTAGTGGTGACGGTATCGACCTTGCCGGATCCTCGAACCCCGGGCAAACCCTATACGACCAGTTGGTTCGACATGTGGCGCTTTGTCGATGGCAAAGCGGACGAGCATTGGGACAGCGCCACGCTGATGCCCCCGCCACCCCGATAAATTCGCAACCGGGCTGGTGTAGGCCAGCCCTAATTCACGCGGTAAAAGCGTATCCGCACCGAACGGACCCCGCCCGGCTGGGTCTCGGGCACCAGAATGCCGACAAAGGCTTCCTTGGCCAGCCAGCCATATTTGCCCATCGGCACCTCGAACACCGGGAACGTCCGCACACCGGGCGCCCGGCCCGGCTCGGGCGGGCATGACACGCCCTGATTGAGGACATTGATGATCGTGCCGTCGTCGGTTTGCAGCATGTAATCGGCCTTGATCTGCAAACAGCCGTCGGCGCGCCGCAATTGCCAGTCCCACCCGCCGGGCATGACCTTGCCCGAAATGCCCGGACCGCTGAACGTGCCCCCGGTGATCGGCACGATGTTACGCCCGCCCAGCGCGGTTGTCCCCACCGGCACATTGCCCGCCAGCGTCACCACCTCCTCAAAGGCGAATTCCAGCTGCGGCTCGGCCGCCTGCGCCTGTCCGGCAACCAGCAGCGCCAGCGCGCCCAGAACGTATGATTTCATGCCCTTCCCTCTCTTGTTTTACAGTCGATGCGCCTTCAGGCTGAACGACAGGCCCACCTCGGCGCCGATCTGGTCGGTCGCGCTCCATTGCCCGGTGCCGACATGCAGCGCAATCCGGTCGAGCCGGGCGCTGCCTTTAACGGTGGCCTTGTCCTCGGCGATCTTCAGGTCGAAGTTCAGCGTGACCGGCACCTTGACCCCATTGATGGCCAAGGCGCCGTCGGCGGAAAATTTGCCGCTGCCCAGAGGCTTGAACCCGGAGGCCGTGAACACCGCCCGCCCCATCGGGGATGAGCCGAAGAATTCGGGCCCCTGCAGCATGGAATCGCGGGTCTGATCCCCGCTCGACGCGCTGGCCAGTTGCACCGTGACGGTCAGTTTCGCCGCCTGCGGATGATCGGGGTCATAGGTGACCTTGCCGGTCCATTTGCCGAAGCGGCCCTCGACAGGCCCGCCGTTGACCGTGGCGGAAAAGCCCAGACGCCCGCCCGGCTCGATGGCCCAATCGTGGGTCAGCGGTTTGTCCGGCTCGGCCGAAGCGGTGGCCACCGGGGTTTCCTCGACAGGCGGCGCTTCAGAAGCGGCAGGCGCGGGCGCAGCGGGCGCGAAAGGCGCGGCCGCCGCCGACGGCGCCCGATAAAGCACCCACGGCAGCGCAAAAGCGATCCCCAGAACGCCCAGCGCCAGCACCACCGCGCCCCATACAGAGCGGACATGCGCGGGCATCATGCGCGGCACCACCCATTCCTCACGCCGAGCCGCCAACTGATGTTTCAGCGCCCCGCCAATGTGCAGAACGATCAGCCCCGCCCCCAGCCATGCCAGCAGCGAATGGCCCGCCTCGATCCCGTCATGCCACCCATGATTGATCGGCAGATGCGGCAGGGGAACGGTGTGAAACAGCAAGGTCGGCACCGCCACCGACGCGGTCGACACCAGCGCCCATCCCGTCAAAGGCCCGCCAATCATGAAGAGATAGAGCAGCCCATGCACCCCCGAGGCCAGCCTTGTCTGCCACCGCGGCCCCTCCACCGGCGCGGGCCGGGGCCAGGCCACCCGCACCGCCACCCGCAGCAGCGAGAGCAGCAAAATGGCCATGCCGATGCTCTTGTGGAACTGAAACGCGGCAAACATCACCGCCGAGCGCGGCATGTCGGCCATATGCCAGCCCAGCCCAAGCTGGAACAGCAGCAGCGCGGCAATCGCCCAGTGCAGGATGATGGCCATGGGGCGATAGCGGAGGGGGGTGTTGCTCATAATTTACTTCTTCTTCGAAAATTCAGCGTCAATGTCGATGCTGACCTCGTCGCCGACAAAGGGCAGGAAGGTTTTCATGCCGAAATCCGACCGCCTGATCTGCATATGGCCGGTCACGCCGATCCGCTTGTCATTGGCAAGCCCCGTGCCGACCCCGATCAGCGTGACCTCCATCGGCACCTCGCGCGTCACGCCCAGCAGGGTCAGCCGACCATTGACCCGCGCATGGGTGGCATCGACCCGCACCAGCCCGGCGGCAACATAGCGCGCGGCGGGAAAGGCCGCGACATTGAAGAAACCGGGGCCGCGTAATTCCTTGTCGCGCGCTTCCGTGTCGGTGCTGAGCGATGCGGCATCGACCGAAACATCGAGCGTGGCCGCCTCGGGCCTGGCCGGGTCAAAGGTCAGTTCCCCGCCCGCCTTGGCAAAGCGCAGGGTGGTCTTGGAAAAGCCCAGATGATCGACCCGCGCGGCAACAGCGGTATGGGTCGGATCGGCGGCATAGGTGCCCGCCTCGATCCGGGCAACATCGGCCCCCTGACTGGCCGCCAGCGCGGGGGTGGCGACAAGGGCGGAAAACACAAGCGGAATAAGGCGTTTCATGGATGGAGACTCCAAAGACATTCAAATCAAGGCTTTTCTTGCGATAAGATCCGTACCGGGCCGATCAGCCCGGACGGCCGCAAGGGCGCATCGGGGCGATAGGTGGGCACGGCGGTCCAGGTGACCGGTCGGGCGCCGGGTTGCGCATCCCCAATCAGGCGGTTGACCCACAGATTGGTCACGCGCACCCTAAGTTCATTGCGCCCCTTTCGCACGAAGGCGCCAATATCCACCCGGTCGCCCGCGAACCACACGGTCCCGGCCAGTCGGCCATTGACCAGCACCTGCGCCACATCGCCATAGCGCCCAAGGTCGATCCGCAACGGCATGCCCGGCCGCTGGCCACGGGGCAGGATGAAGCTGTTGTCATAGGTAATCGTGCCCGAGAAATAGCGCTGCGCTTTGGCGGCACTCTTTTCCAGAGCGACCAAGCGGGGCATCACCACAGGCGCCGGAGCGGCCAGACCGGCAAAGCGGACCCGCCATGGCGTCGCTATGGTGATTGCCCGATGCGCGGCGCCGATGGCCTTGGGCGCGGGTTTAATACCCGGTGCCGCACCGAACACGACAAAGCGGGAATCGTGGGGGGCAAGGTCGAGCGAGACAATAGTGCGCGCGCCATCCGCCCTCGCACCAGCCGCCATGGCGGACCCATCACGCGGGTTCCAAACCTGCGGCGCGGTGGCTGCCCGCAGGGCTACTTCGGCTTTGATGGTCCGATCACTCGGATTGCTGACGAAATAAATATCGCCGTCAGGCAGGATGCGATGGACGAATTGCAGATCCGCGCCCGACGGCGTCAACGCCTGCCAGTCCGGCGTGATGCCCAGCCTTTCCATCGCCGCCTCGATATCGCCGCCCGGCATCACCTGCGGATGGTTCCACAAGGCGTCTGCCTCACGCGCGAAACTGGCCGGATCGTCGCCAAGGCCGGGCGAATGCAGCGGCTTGTCGCCGATCAACGGCACCCCCGCCTCGACCAGTGCCTTGAGGCGGCGCAAAGTGCCAATGGTCATGAACCGGCTGGTGCCGCCCAGCATGATCGCGCGATAGCGCACGCCGCCGGGACTGACCGCCTCACGCTTTCCTTCGGTCGTCCCCTCAACCTTCAAGGCCCCGAGCATCTCGGCGTTGAGGAAGTCATAGCCGTAATGCCGGGGCAGACCCTTGGGAATTGCGGTCGAAAAGGCAGTCGTGACGGGCGTATCCTCGCCGTTGAACAGGGCGATGTCAGCCCCGAACCGGCCCTGCTGCAACAGATAGGAACTGCGCGCGATATAATCGACCCATGGCCGCGCCATCTCGGCCCAGCTTTCATGCCGGTTGAAATATTGCCCGAAAATGCCCAGCGACAGGCCCGGCAGCTTTGTGTCCTCAGGCTGATGAACGCTGGTGTGGATGATGGGCCGGTTGACGCCCGAGGCGAATTCCAGATCAACGACAGGCTTGAGATCGGCAGGCGCAAAGGCCCATGGCGAATAGGCCGAAGTCATCGATTCCGCCGCCACCAGATTTTGCCCATAGAAATGCGCGACCGAGGCGGCCCCGCGCATATCGCCAAGGTAGCTGCCCCGCGGCCCCTTGCCCGACGTCCATGCCCAGAGCGCCGCCATCGGCACATCGGCATGGGACCGCATCGCCATATCATCGCCCAAGACGGGCCGCCCCGCCTCCAGCGCCTCGCCGTAGACCTTGAGGCCATTTTCATGCGCCACGCGGGCCACGGTGCCATAATGCGCCTGTGCCATCAGATCGGCCAGAGTCTGGCGGAAATCATGCAGAAATTGGTCCGATTGGCCGGTCGAACCCACGGGTATTCCGGTCAGGGCGGGCAGGAAGGGCAGCGGATCATAACCGCGCCTCTGGCGGAATTCCTCCATCAGGTGCGGGGTCCAGTTCGAGGCCCCCACCTCGATACTGTCGGTCAGGATCGCGCGGATGCCTTTTGCGCCCATCCATTCCGAGCCAACAGCATCGCGGTAGAGGGCCAGATAGCGGCGCATATAGCGTTCGACCGCCTCGGCATCATATTTGTCCACCTCCAGCCCGGTTGCCTCGGCGGTAGCCGGATGGTTCGACTTGCCGGTCAGCGACCAGCCGAAGCGCATAACCCTCCATTCCTTGCCCGCAGGCGGGGTCCAGTCCAGCGTGCCATCGGGTTTGACCCGACCCGTCAGGTCCACAATATCGTCGGGTGCCACGCCTTGTGCGGCAATGGGCGTGTCGATCGCGGCATAATCGGGCACGGTGGCAAAGCCCGCTTTGGCCTCGGCCTGATGCACGACCGGGCCGGGCAGAAAACGCAATTCGCCGATGCGGACTTTGGTGACAGGTCCGCTCGATGGGAAAAGCGGGGTGATCTCGGCCCCGGCCACGCTGCCCAGGAAATTGTCGGGCGGAGGTGTCGAGGTGGTCGCGATGACCAGACGGAACCGAGCCGCCGTCACCGGGCGGAAAGCCACCGTGCCGGGCACCGCCGAAAGCGCCACATCGCCCAGCTTCTGCCATGCCCCATCAAGCCATGCCTCAATCTGTCCGTGATAACGCGGCGGGGCAAAGGGCGGCTGGGCATCATGGACAAACAGACGCAGGGATTGCAGCGAAACCGGCCGGTCATAGGTGATTTCCAACGCCGCCGTGCCATCGGCGCCCAAAGGCAGGTCCAGCCCGGTCTGCAAATCATCATCGGTAAGGGACCGCGCATCCCCTTCGGCCACATGGGGCACAGGCAAGGCCTCAGCCCGCCACGGCACCGCCAGAACGGCGACCTGTCCCGAGGCTTCCGGCAATTTTCCGTCCTTGCCCGAAGCGAAAGGCTCAGCACTGGGCAGGTTCTGGAACGGTCCGGTGACATGGGGCAGATCGGCCAGCTTGCCATTGAACCTCTGCCCGCCCGGCAGGTTGGTCTGCGACCAGACCAGTTTTTTCATGCCATCCTCGGGCGGCACCCATGGCCCGCCGGTCTCGCTCCATCCCGGTGAGGAGGCGATGGTGAATTCCAGCCCCTTTTGCTCGGCGGCGATCACCGCGTGGCGAAAGGCCTCTTTCCAGTCGGGCTGCATATAGACCAGCCGCTTGTCCACGATTTGCGGCGTGGCCAGATTGGCGTCAAAATTCTGCACCCCGCCGATGCCCATGCGCGCCATCCAGTCGAGATCCCTGTCGATCCCATCGCGCGTGACATTGCCGTTCAGCCAATGCCACCACACACGCGGGCGGGCCGAGGGGGGCGGATTTTGAAACCCCTCGTTCAAGGGCTGGGCCACAGCCGGTCCGGCCAAAGCGCTGGCGGCCAGCAATGCGAAAAGCGGAACGGTTCTGCGCATTGGGCAAACTCCAAAAAAGGCATCCTCCGCAGCCGTCTTGCAAGAGGCTGCGGAGGATCAGGAGAGGAACGTCGTCTGTCAAACCGTCAGAATTTGGCCGACACCGTCCAGACAAAGGAGCGAGCCTGACTGGGCACAACCGGATAGATCGCATTGGGATTGTATTGCGCCGCCGTCAGCCCCTGACGGTTGAGGCTGGCAAGGAAGCCGGTGGCCGACCAAGACATGATGCCGACCTGATTGAACAGGTTGTTCACGTTGAACTGGGCCTTGATGTTCTTGGTGATGTTCCACGATGCGCCCATGTCCACCGTGGTGAAGGCGGGCAGATAGAAGGCATTGGCCGCATTGGCCGCCCGCTTGCCAAGATAGGACACGGTGCCGAAGATCTTCACGTCCGCGACGGGCGCATAATCGAAACCGCCGCGCAGGATGATCTTGGGATTGTTGTCCGCATCCCCGCGCGGGATCAGCGTTTTCACATCGTCCGATCCGTCGCCCTTGGGCCCCTGCGCCCAGTTGTAGAAATTGCTGGCCTTGGGGTCCTGCAAGGTCAGGTTGCCATGCAGGTTGAGGCTGGGCGTGACGCGGGCGGCGGCCGCGATTTCGATACCGAAGGTCTTGATCTGACCCTGAAACGCCGGTTCGACATATTGCTGACCGGTCTGCGGGCCGGAGGTGTAGTTGAACACGGCAGGCACGTTCACGTTCTGGAGCAGGCTGTAGAAGGGGAAGAATTGCAGGTTGAGGCCGCCGCGCGCATATTTGATGCCCAGTTCGACCTGTTGAATCCGCTGGGGCGCGGGGAAAGCGGTGGCGATCTGGCCAGGCGTGTTGATGCTCTGAATGCCGCCGAAATCGGGCGCCTTTTTGCCGTTGGAATAGCGGATATAGGTGGCCAGATTCTCGGTCACGTCATAGTCGATGGCCAGCGAGTAGTTGAAATAATTGTAATCCCGCTTGGTCCGGTAAACCGCCCCCGCGCTGGAAACGCCATTGTCGTAAAGCGTGTAGGGGTTGCCGTCGATCCCGCCCACCGGCGTGCCAAAGCCCATGGGGAACAGGGCAAAGGGGCTGGAAACCCACGACTGGTTGCGGATGTCGTAATTGATCGCCTCCCAGCGGCCCCCCGCTTCCAGCGTCAGCTTGTCAGTCACTTTCCAGCTGTCGCCAAAGAAGATCGAATATTGCTTCTGCGTCCCGTTATAGCTGGTCAGCGCAGGCTGACCCACGCCGCCAAAACCGGCCGGACTGGTGACCAGATAGGGCGTGGTGGAACCATTGGGCGTATAGGTGACGGTCAGCATCTGGGGCTGGGGCGTCATGGTCATCAACCCGATGCCCGGCGCGCCCGAATAATCGGTCGAAAGCTTGGCCAGCCCGATGAACCCGCCCAGCGCAAGGTGATGGTTGCCCACGTCCCCGGTCAGCGTCAGTTGGTCCGAGATCTGGTTCGACCATGATTTCTGCGCATTGCCGAAGCCGACATAGGCGCCGATATTGCCGGGCAGATTGCTGTTCGCGATGATCCCCTGATTGGGCAGATTGTTGGCGGTGACATTGAAATAACCGGGCGCAAAGACGCTGGGCGAACCGCCCGCCTGCATCGAGGCGGCCAGAGTGCCGCTGCCCGCATTGTAATAATTGAGCGTACCGGGCTGGAGGAAAGCCGTGCCCATCAGGATATTAACGATGGGGTCCTGCAGCGACACCACCGAGAGCACCGCGCCCGCGCCCCAGTTCGAGCGGTTGTAGGTGTAGCGCAGCTTGTTATCCAGCTTGAACGTCCCGCCCAGATCCTGCCGCCAGTTGAGGCCCAGTGCGATCGATTCATTCTGCACCAGGTTCGACGGGTTCCAGCAGCCCGTGCCCCCGCCCACCACCGGATAGCAATGACTGCCCGATACCGGTTGCAGGTTCGAGGTCACATTGGAAAAGCCCGGCGCGATCCGCGTGCCGCCAAAGGCCGGCGTGAATTCGTTCCAGGTATTGGCATCGTTCAAATATTTGCCCGTCAGTTGCAGCGAACCGCCCTCGTAATCATAGAGCAGGTTGGCCTTCACCTGACCGCCTTTGTTCAGCGCATAACCGGCATCATGTGTGCCATTGTCGAGCCGCAGGAAACCGCCAATCGAGTAATAGAGATTATCGCGAAGCTGGCCGCCGATATAGGCATCGGCCCGATATTGCGGCAGCTTGCCATTGCCCTGAAGGCCGAATTTCAGATCGACCGCCACGCCCGGGTCG
Organism: Novosphingobium humi; assembly: GCF_028607105.1. GTDB lineage: Bacteria > Pseudomonadota > Alphaproteobacteria > Sphingomonadales > Sphingomonadaceae > Novosphingobium > Novosphingobium humi. The sequence continues at coordinate 797,179 of NZ_CP117418.1, forward strand.
GTCTTGCCGTTCTTCGAGATATAGTTGAAAATCCCCCCCGGCGCATTGGGTCCGGTGATCACCGCCGTGCCGCCGCGCAGGCCCTCAAGCCGCCCCAGATTGATGTCCGAACGCAGATAATAATCCGGCCCGTAATTGCTGGCCGTCAGAAGATCGACCGGCAGCCCGTCTTCCTGCAGCGAAACGTAATAGTATCCGCCCGCGCCATCGAGAGAATTGGCCGAAATCCCGCGCGAGAACACCACATTGCGGATTTCACCCAGCGCCGAATTCACAAAGACGCCCGGCACATTCTTGAGCAGATCGGCCGAGGAAACCGCCACCTGCTGGGCCAGATCCTTGGATGTGACGACATTGATCGAAATGGGCGCCTTTTCCGCCGCCTTGGCCGCGAAAACGCCGGTCACGATGATCTCCTTGGCCTCCTGCGGCGCGGTGGCAGTCTGGGCCAAAGCCCCGCCTGCCCATGCAATATTGCAGGCCAGCGCCGTGGCCGAAAGCAGAAACCATTTCCTCATTTTCAATCCTCCTGAATTTATCGAGCGGAGGAGGAAGTCTTTTAAAAGCCCACGGCATTTCATTCCCAATATTTTGAGAATAAATCAGCCCCTCCACTCTATATCATTCTTGTGATACTTTTTCATCACAGGTCGAAAGCAATCCTCTGCGTACAGAGCTGTCCCACCCGTTGATCGATGCATTAGGACTTGCGCGGAGGGGAAAAGAGGGTCCAAAATCGCATCAGGGACGGCACCCAGAACAAGCAACCCCGCCCCGGAACCTTTCCATGCTGACAAAATCGCTTGAAACCGCGTCGCAAATCCCATCTCATGGCCCGCGCAAGGCCGCCATCCAACTGGTCGCTGAATTTGAAACCGCGCTGCTGGCTCATCATCGCGACGGACGGCCGGTTTTCGGCCCAGAGCGCGATCTGGCGCAGGACTATCAAGCCTCGCCCAAGGCGGTGCGGCAGGCTTTGCGCATTCTGGAATCGCGCTTTCTCGGCTCGGTGCGCCGGGGGGTGCATGGGGGGCTGGCGCTGCGGGTTCCGGCCATTGACGAATCGGCTGAACTGATGGCCATCTATCTCTCGGCCATCGGCGCGGGGCGGGACGAGGTGCTGGCCGCCCGCGACATCCTGATGCCTGAAATGGCGCATCGCCCGGCGGCCTCGCTCGATTTTGCGGGCGACATCCTTGCCGCGCTGGCCCGGACGTTCGACCGGGCCGACAACCATCTGCCTGCCGCAGGCGACACGCGCGCGCTGGTCATCGCGCGGCGCATCGTGGCCGACCTGCAGGCCCGCCCCGTCCCAGCGGGCGGTCGGGCCAGATTGGGCACGCTGGTCGAACTGGAGGAAGCCCATTCCAGCGGGCGGCCGATCATCCTTCAGGCGATCCGCATCCTTGAAGAGCTGGAGATGATCGAGATGGTGCCCGGTCGCGGTGGCGGCATCGCCTTGCGCCAGCCCTCGCCCGGCGCGGTGGTGCGCGCCCTCTATCCGCATTTCGTGCTGCAAAACCTGAACCGGGAAACATCGCGCGACATCATCTGGTCCATCAATCTGGCCACCGCAACCTATGCCGCACAATGGCGAACGAGCGAACAGGCCGACCTGCTGCGCGCCACGCTGGACGAATTGAAGGCCCGCGATTTCGACACCGCCGACCATTCCGGCCAGGTGCTGATCTGGCGGATGCTGGGCGATGTGGCGGGCAACAGGGTGCTGCATATGCTGGCGCGCTGCATTTTTTACTTTCAATTGCAATCCGATGCCGTGGCGCTGGAACGCATCCTCGAACCGCTGCCTGATATGCTGCTCGATTACACATGCCGGCTGGCCGGCGCGGTATGCGATGGCGATACCGCCGCCGCGCGCCGCATGGTTGGCCTGTGCGAGGCGGTCGGGCGCAGTTAATTTCGGACCCTGTTTGCCACGCCCGATTGCCGCAAGAACCACCCCATCCGGTCGGCGGCGCATGGGCGGCACAAGCCTCGCGCGCAACGGCTGTTCTTGCGGGGATCTTGTGATGGCGGTTTTCGATGCGCTCCACCGGCGCGGTTTTCTTCAAACCGGCGCCTTGGCCATGATCGGCGCGCCGGGCCTGTTGCGCGGGGCCGCGCCTGATCGCCCGCTGGTGGAAACCGGGGATGGCCGGTTGCTGGGCATCCACGATCGGGGGGCCAAGGTGTTCCGGGGCATACCCTATGGCGGGCCGGTCTCCGGGCCAGAGCGCCGCTTTCGCGCGCCCGCGCCGCCTTCGCCTTGGACGGGCATTCGCGATGCCTCGGGTTTTGGCGCCCCCTCGCTCCAGCCTCCGGGCCAACCGATGGGGCCGGGCCGTCCCGCCCCTGCCGAGGATTGCCTGTTCCTCAACGTCTGGACTCCCGCGCTTGACGGCAAGCCGCGCCCCGTCATGGTCTATCAGCATGGCGGCGGCTTTGTCGTCGGCTCCGGTTCGACGCCGTGGCAGGATGCGGCAAGGCTGGTGGCGGAAAACGATGTGGTGGTGGTGGAATCCAATCACCGCCTCGGCATCATGGGCTATCTGTATCTGGGCCAATTGCTGGGCGAGGACTATCCCGGCAATCAGGGGCTGATGGATCTGGTGATGGTGCTGCGCTGGGTGGCGCGCAACATTGCCGCATTCGGCGGCGACCCGGGCAATGTCACGATTTTTGGGGAGAGCGGCGGCGGGGGCAAGACGGCCTGCCTTTATGCCATGCCTTCGGCGGCCCCCTATTTTCACAAGGCCTCGATCGAAAGCCCAATCGGCCCCGGCCATATGGACCCGGACGCGGCCAGCGTCGTCACCCGCGAAGTGATGAAGCGTCTGGGGATCAGCGATGCCAAGGCCCTGCTCTCGGTGCCCGCCGAGGCGCTGATCAGAGCGCAGATGGGGGGCGATCCCCAATCGCAACCCGGCACGCGATTGCCCGATCAAACCGCATCCGCGCAGCCCAGCGTCATGTTCTGGCCCTTCATCGACGGCACCATCCTGCCAGAAGAACCCTTTGCGCATTCGGCCCCGGCTATTTCCGCGCATAAACCGCTGATTATCGGCGGGTGCAAGGATGAGGCGGTGTTTTTCAACCGGCTTGATCCGGCATCCTTCCGGCTGGATGAGGCGGGCCTGCGTGCCCGCGTGACCGCCATGGCCGGGCCGCACGCGGGCGAATGGATTGCCGCCTTTCGCTCGTCCCGGCCCCATGCCAGCCCGTCGCAGCTCTATATGGCCATCGCCACCGCCGCGCCGTGGCGTGCCCATGCTATCCATATCGCCGAGGCCAAAGCGTGCCAGAAATCCGCCCCGGCTTATGCCTATCTCCTTGATTACCGAGACCCCACGCCGGTTGAGGGAACCACCTATCCGCAAGGTTCGCCCCATGCATCGGATATTCCGATGAAATTCAACACCGCCCTCGAATTTGGCCCGCGCGATCCCGCCCGCCTGAAAACCGCCCAGAACATGAGCCGAATGTGGGCACAATTTGCCCATACCGGGCGCCCCGGAGCCCAGGGGCAGCCGCTATGGCCGGCCTATACGCTGGAGCGGCGAGAAACGATGATCATTGATGCTCAATGCCGGGTGGCGCGCGACCCCGAAGCGGCAGAACGGCGTTTTATCACGCATCAGTCGGGCGCTGAAGACATTCGTTAAAAGACAATTGGCCCAAGTATAACGCGGCGCTGAAGCGGCGAGGTTCGCAACGAAACGCTGCGCGCGATGAAACGACTGGGCAGGGCCATCTGGACGAAGTGGAGCGGTTACCATCGACGCAGCCTCGTCGAGATCAAGATTCAATGTTTCAAGCTGCTAGGCCAACGCGTCGCGGCGCGCACCTTCGAGCATCACGTAACCGAGCTCCAAGTCCGCACTGCAATCCTCAATAGCTTCTCTCAAATCGGAATGCCAAACACCGTGCGGGTCGCATAATAATTACAAATAATCATAACTTTATGTTCGCAAAGCATTGCGCAACAAAGCCTCCGATTGTCAATCCCGATTCGGCTTAATCACGTCGTCGGCTTGATGCGTCTGTCCGCAGTCACCGCGAGGGTGCTGCATGATAGATGTCCTTAACGAACCGACCGGCCAATCTAGAAACGCACAGTTACCCAAAGGGCTGTCCCCGATAATACGGCCTGACCTTGTTCATACGTCCCGGCGACAGGACCTCGACACCGGGCGCGATGGTCGTCTCGCCCGAAACCCTTGTTCGATCGACCTTTTCATCGCCCCCTGCAATTACGTCAGCCACGACCACTTTTGCCGGGGTACCGCAATTGCCGTTAGGCATGGGCAATCCGGCCATTCTGCATGTATCGCTGGCCCGCAAGGCGGCGCGTTATCTGCCGATTCGCTACTGGCCGCTGCCGGTCGAAATTCCCACCACGCACGAGGTCATCCAGTGCCACCGCGCCCGCGCGCAGGCCTCCGGCCTTGTCTGGCTGATGGAACAGTTTCGCGCATGGTCCGAACGGATCAGCGAAAGCCAGGTTTACGCCATATCCTCCGGCGTCGGGTCGCGCCCCAGAAACAGTCGCGCGATGAGCGATCGCAACCAGACCACGCCCGGATCGTCCTGAACCCGCAAATGCCAGTATTGCTGAATGTTGATCAGCGGCGCTTCAAACGGTGGATCAACCAGCACCAGCGGTGCCATCCGCGCGAACAGCGCCCCCACCGCCTTGGGCACGGTGCTTATCAAATCCGATCCGGCCACCAGCAAGGGTACGCTCATGAAATGGGGCGATTGCAGAGCAACGCGGCGGCGCAGGCCCATCCGCTCCAGTTGCGCCTCGAACAATTCCTGACTGCGCCCGCTTTGCGACACAACAATATGGCCCAGTGCCAGAAAAGCCTGCGCTGTCCATGGCGCGTCCAGCGCCGGATGCCCCGACCGCGCAATGCAGGTGAAGGGATGGTCGAACAGCTTTTGCGTCATGAACGGCCCCTCGCCCAGATCGGGGAAATAGCCCAGCGCCAGATCGACCGCGCCATCACCCATTGCCCGCGACAGTTCGGCAGGGCGCAGCGACCGGCATTCCAGCGTGACATGCGGGGCGCACCGCTCCAGTTTCTGCATCAGGCGCGGCAGGAAGACCAGTTCGCCAATGTCCGAGGTAGATAACACAAACCGGCGCGAGGCCGTGGCCGGATCGAAATCCCGCCCGGCCAGAATCTCATGCTCCACCCCATGCAGCAGGCGCCGCAAGGGTTCGCGCAAAGCCTCGCCCAGCGCGGTGGGCCGCATCCCCGCCCCGTCGCGCACCAAAAGTTGATCGCCCATTGTCCTGCGCAATTTGGCAAGGGCAAAGCTGACATTAGGCTGGCTCATGCCCAGACGGCGCGCGGTGGCATGGACCCCGCTTTCCTCCAGCAAGGCGTCCAGCACCACCAGCAGGTTGAGGTCGAAGCGGCGATAATCCATCGATCATGATCCGTTGTTCTGATTGTGATGATCACATCAAACAGTCTGACGGATTATACCAGAACCTTCTATACAGTCGCCCATAATAAGGGAGAGAATGTATGAGCAAACCCGCCTTTCTGCAGAATGTCTGGTATGTGGCGGGCTGGGCGGACGATCTGGCGCCGGGCGCACGGGTGGCCCGAACATTCCTGAACCGCCCGGTCGTCCTGTGGCGCAGTGAGACAGGCAAGGCCTTTGCCATGGATGACCGCTGCGCCCATCGCGCCATGGCCCTGTCGAGCGGACCGGTGGTGGGCGAGGCGATCCGCTGCCCCTATCACGGCATGGAATTTGGCGGCGACGGGCGCTGCACCCGCATTCCGGCTCAGGACAAGGTGCCCGACATCGCCCGCGTGCGCGCCTATCCTCTGGTCGAGCGTCAGGGGCTCTTGTGGATCTGGATGGGCGATGCGGCCCTGGCCGATCCGGCGCTGATCCCCGATTATCCCGTGCATGAGAATCCCGCTCTGGCCTGGCGCAGTTCCTATTTCCATGTGGGGGGCAATTGGCAATTGCTGGTCGATAATCTGATGGATCTCTCCCACCTGCCCTATATCCATGCCCATACGATCGGGGGCAATCCGGAGCTGCATTTCCGCACGAAAACCCAATCGGAAAAGCGCCCCAATGGCGTGCACGTCAGCCGCCACATGCCCGATTCCGACCCTCCGCCCACCTATGTTGCCGCCGCGGGTTTTACCGGCAAGGTGGACCGATGGCAGGAGATCGAATTCGAACCGGTGATGATCCGCATCCATACGGGTGCCTGCGATGTCGGCACCGGCGCCTATGACGGGCGGCGCGAGCATGGCTTTTCCATGCTGGGCTTCCACGGCATCACTCCGGAAACGGAAACCACCACCCACTACTTCTGGTCGATGGCCACCAATATCCTGACCAACGGCATTCCCGAGGTGGTATTCGAACAGACCGCCCGCACCTTTGCCGAGGATATGGAAGTGCTTGAATTGCAGCAGGCGCGCCTCCTTGCAATGCCCGATCTCCCTCTGATAGACATTGCAAGCGATGTCGGCGGTCGCCACACACGGCAATTCATTGCCCGCTGTTTCGAGAAAGACCAGATGGTTACGGCGAGCGAACAGGACGCCGGAGCGGATCAGGGCGCGCCCTTTATTGAAGATAGAGACCGCGCAGGCGCGTGATATCGCTTTGCGAAAGGCCTAGTTCGTCCTTGAAATAGCCCTCGCCCCGTCGGCATACGCGTCGACCACGCTGAACACCGCACCGATATGCCAACCGGGCGAGCCCGTGTTTAGAACCCATACCCATCGCAATTCCATAAAATGACGGAGAGTTTCGATGCACACCACTGACAACTTCGTCTCGAACATCGCGGCATAGAGCCACTGCGACAGCGGGCCAACCTCCAGACCGATGGCGCCATCTCAAGGTCCAGACATCGCCCGACTGGGCTGGACGCCTATTCTGCCATGATTGACGCTCTTTGCGAGGGTAGCCACGCAGCCCCCCTCACGCCGTGCCTTGCAATCGAGGTCCTAAAGTCGGGCGCTATCCTTTTCAACCGGAACCCTGCCTCAGGCGATCATGTGGTCTAGCGGGCAAACTTATAAACAGCATTGATGGATGCTGCATGTCTAATCGATACAACGATCAATCGGCGTGGCGCTAAACTGACTTGGAACGGTCAACGCATTCACAGCAGCCGGAATCGGCCGGATGGACAAGCAGTGTTTATGGTAAAAGGGGATGGAACTAATGGCGCATGATCTTCTTGTGGATTGCGGGAATTGCCGGCCGCGAATTCCGGTCGCCAAGCGCCGGGGCGAATTGGTAGTAGACCTGCATTGTCATTTAAATGTCGGCGCGGCGGATCAGTATATCCGCGAAGAGGTTCCCGATGCGCCCGATCCGTTGACTTTTGTCTCGGCGGCTTCGCGGGCAACCAATGCCAAATTGTTTGCCGAAATCGGCGCCAAGCTGAACGGAATCAACGAGCGTCTGCTCGATATGGACCGCCTTGGGGTTGATGTGCAGGCCATCAGTCCGTCGCCGGGACAATATTACTATTTTGCTCCGCCCGAGGTGGGGCGTGAGGCCGCCCGGCTGGTCAACGACCGGATGGCACAGGCCGTGGGCGAGCAGCCCGATCGGTTGGTGGGCATGGGCACCGTGCCGCTGCAAAATGTCGAGATGTCGATTGCCGAAATGCGGCGCTGCGTATCGGACCTTGGGCTTCGCGGTATCGAGATCGGCTCGAATGTTGCCGGGCGCGAACTAGCCGATGAAGACCTGCGCCCGTTCTTTGCGGCAGCGGAGGAACTGGGCGTACTGGTGTTTCTGCATCCGCTCGGCTTCACCCATGGCGAGCGGTTGAAGGAATATTATCTCGACAATATCATCGGCAACCCATTGGAATCCAGCATTGCGTTGAGCCACCTGATCTTCTCCGGCGTGCTGGACGCCCATCCCGCGCTCAAACTTTGCGTGGCGCATGGCGGCGGGTTCTTGCCCGGCTATTGGGGGCGGATGGACCATGCATGGCGCGTGCGCCCGGAATGCCGCATCCATGCGCACCGCGCGCCCTCGGAGTATCTGCGCCAAGTCTGGCTCGACACGCTGGTGTTTGACCGCCAGCAGCTTGACGCCCTGATCGAGAGCCATGGTGCCGACCGGCTGTGCATGGGCACCGATTATCCCTTTGATATGGCCGAGCCCGACCCGGTGCAGTTCCACAGCCACCTTGCCCCCGACATTCGCGCCAAAATCCTGGGGCTGAACGCGGCCGCTCTTTTGGGCCTGGACGTGGGCCATCAGGCAAGCACCATTGACGGCATATGCCCATGACTTGTGTTAAAAAGCCCGATGCGATTCGATAAACTTGACCTCAACCTGCTCGTCGCGCTCGATGCGCTGATCAGCGAGCAGAGCGTGACCGAAGCCTCGCGGCGCCTGTATCTCAGCCAACCCGCCGTGACATCGGCGCTCAACCGGCTGCGGCAATATTTTGGCGACGATCTGCTGGTGCTAGAGGGGCGCCAGATGCGCCTGACCTATAAGGCGGAAGAATTGGCCGCCCCTGTGCGTCAGGCGCTGGAACTGATCCGCAGCGAGATTACCCAGCCCGGCCAGTTTGACCCCAAAGAGTCATCGCGCAAATTCGTCATCATTGCCTCGGATTACATTCACACGATCCTGCTGGCCCAAGTGATTGCCCAAGCCGCCCGCGAGGCGCCCAGAGTGATGTTCGAGATCATTCGCCCCAGCACCGATGCCACCGAGCGGTTTGAACGAGCCGAAGCGGATCTGATGCTGACCGTCGAACCCTTCTCTTTGGCCCAGCATCCCAGCGTTCCGCTGTTTCAGGACGAGCATGTGCTGATTTCATGGGCGGGTTCGAGCCATGGCGATGCGATATCGACCGAAGAATTTTTGGCCGCGGGCCATGTGGCGGCATCCTTTGGGCGCGACAGGCGTCAGGCCCTTTCGGAACTCTCGCTTGAAAAATTCCGCGAACAGCGTCGCATCGAATTGATCGTGCCCAGTTTTTCCGCGCTGGCCCAATCAGTTGTGGGAACAGACCGTCTGGCCACCATGCATCGTAAACTGGCCGAGCATTTCGTGCCCTTTTATCCGATCCGCATCCATTCCCTGCCCGTGCCCATCGCGCCCATCCAGCAGGTGATGAACTGGCATCGGCTCCGCAACCGGGATGCGGGAATGCAGTGGTTAAAGAATATGATCGCAGCATGCAGCGCGGACAAATTCGGGCAACCCATAAATGACACCGATGGGTAAGGCCCAGCCTTTCGATTAGACGAATGCGAGCACTGAGGCCAAATGTCTCCCATCGGGAGAACAGATATGGCGATCAAAGGCCTTCATCACATTCATCTTGCTGTTCAGGATTTGTCGGGCGGCATTGCTTTCGCCCAGGATTTCGGGCTTCACATCGTCGATACCATTGGGCCGCGCACCTATCTGCGCGGCCTTGGGCGCCATCCCTACCTTGTCGTGCTTGAACAAGGTACACACTCCGCTTTCACCGGCCTTTCCTTTGAAGTCGAAAGCGCGGCCGATCTCGACAATGCGATTATGAGGCATGGTGCGGGCGCGATCCGTCATCTGGGCGGTCCGGGAGGCGGCGTGGCGGTGGATCTGCGCGATCCCAATGGCTTTACGATTTCGCTGGTCCATGGCGTGGCCGAGCGCACGCCGGACCCGCTGCCCCCCTCGCTTCTGCTCAATCAAGGGTATGACAAGCCGCGCATCGGCAACACGCAGGAAAAGTCGCCGCTCGGCCCGCCGCCGGTCATCCGGCTGGGCCATGTGGGCATCTATGTTCAAGACTGGCAGGCATCCGATGCGTGGTACCGCGATGTTCTGGGCCTGATCCCCAGTGATCTCATCCATGTGGGCGACGAAAACATTAAGGTCGGCGGCTTCTACCGCTTGAATCGCGGCGATGAATTTGTCGATCACCACGTCGTGGGCATGTTCGGCCTGCCCGGCAAGCAGGGGCTGCACCACCTTTCGCTGGAAGTGCCCAATTCCGAAGCACAGTTTATGGCGCACCGCTGGCTGACCCAGCGCCAGCGCAACGAGGTGTGGGGCGTGGGCCGCCACCCGCTCGGCAGCCATGTTTTCGACGTTTGGAAAGACCCCAACGGCTTTCGTTACGAAACCTTCTCAGACACCGATTTGCTGAACGCCACAGCGCCTGCGGGCCTGCACGCCATCCAGCATATGGAAATGGATCTATGGAGTGACCGCGATGTCCAAAACTACTTTGCATGACCTCAAGCCGAAACCGGCCCCCCAGCCCGAAGGCATCCATGAAGCCACGGGCCTGATCAAGGGCAGCTTTGGTATCGGCACCTATCGCGCCCATGGCAAGGTGTTTGCCGGTCTGGTTCAGGCCGACGGCGGAGTCTATGATCTCTCCGCGCATTATGCCGACACGCTGGCCCTGTTTGAGGATTGGGACCGCGCGCTCGATCTGCTGGCCGATATTTCGGCCAAGGATGCCGGGTCCGACCTGCGCTTTGCCGATGTCGAATGCCTGCCCCCCGTCTCGCGCCCCAATATGCTGTGTGCCGGGTCGAATTATCGCCAGCATGTCGCCGAAATGATGACCTATAACAAGTTCAATCAGGACAAGCGCTTGCCAGGCGAGAGCGATGAAAGCTTCTTCCTGCGCAATCTTGAGGAAGTCGACCGCCGCGCCCGCGAAGGCATGCCCTTCTTCTGGACCGGCCTGCACAGTTCGCTGTGCGGCGCAAATGATGAAATTCCGCTGCCTCTGGTAGGCGAGCACCCCGATTGGGAACTGGAATTTGCCGCCGTTGTCGCGCGCACCGGCCGCTATATCCGCCCCGAGGATGCGGGCGATCTGATCGCGGGCTATGTGATGGTCAACGATCTGGGCACTGTGGATGAATTCCGGCGCGCCGATGTCCGCTGGGGCCATGATTGGATCAGCAAGCATCAGCCCAACTTCAAACCCGCCGGGCCCTTCATCGTGCCCAAGCAGTTCGTCGACCGCTCCAAGGTCCAGATCCGTATGAAGCTGAACGGCGAGATCATGCAGGATTGGCCGATCAGCGACATGATCTTCGAGCCTGAACAGATCCTGTCCTATGCCTCGGAGCGTATTCGCCTGATGCCGGGCGACTTCCTGTTGACGGGTTCGCCGCCGGGCAATGGCGCGATGCACAACAACCGCTGGATGCGTCCGGGCGATGTGCTGGAAAGCGAGATCACCTATCTGGGCCGTCAGACCAACAAGGTGGTGGCCGAAGAGACGCAGGGTAAGCCGACCTACGGCCCCTTCATCACGGAATGGGCGGCGTGACCGGCGCCATCCTGCCGGAAGCTGGGCCGACTTTGTCGGCTCAGCAATACACAAAGACTGCCGCGCTGCTTCATTGGAGCATCGCGGTGCTGATCCTGGCCAATCTGGTCATGGGTTTCGTGTGTGGCTGGCTGGAACTTTCCTTTGAAGACACCATCATGAACCTGCACAAGGTCGTCGGCCTGCTGGTTCTGGCACTCAGCCTGCTGCGGTTGGTGTGGCGCTTGGCCCATCGTCCGCCCGCACTGGCCTATGGCGGCGCATTGCAGCGCAAGGCGGCCGGGGCGGTTCATTTCGCGCTCTATGCCTTGATGATGGCGCTGCCGAGTTCGGGATGGCTGATAACATCCAGCTTTCCCAAACGGCATCCCATCAGCGTTGGCCTGTTTGACCTGCCTTTCCTGCCCGTCAGCGCCAGCCTGCCGCGCGCAATCCTGGCCCATGGCGTGCATGAGGTACTCTCGCTGGCCATGTTGGCTTTGGTTTTGGGCCATATTCTGGCCGCGCTTCACCATCATTTCGTCCTGCGCGACGGCTTGATCGCCCGGCTGCGGGTGGGGAATGGGCGATGAGCCCGCCACCCCATTCACACGGCTTATAGGTGAGGCGAGTACTATCGATTTGACCAAAATAGCATCGGCCGATGAAGAATACGTGAAAACACGATGCAAAGTCATCGGCACAAAAACGCTGGGAGGGATCAATGAAAGCATTACTTCTGGGATCGACCGGTCTGGTCTGCGCCTTGTCGCTTGGCACGCCCGCCATGGCCCAAGAAAGCACGCCGATCGCCAAGACCGCCGGCGCCAAGGACGGACTGGCAGAAATCGTCGTGACGGCGCAACACCGCTCGGAATCCTCGCAAAGGGCGGCGGTCCCGCTCGACGTGGTCTCCTCCACCAAACTGCTTAACGCGGGCGTAACCTCCAGCACCGCGCTCAATGCGGCGGTGCCCTCGCTCTATATCAGCCGGGGCGGCGGGGCCAACACCAGCTATTTCATCCGCGGCGTCGGCAATTTCACCAACAATGGCTATACCGATCCGGCCATCGCCTTCAATGTGGACGGCGTCTATTACGGCCGCCCCGGATCGACCATCGGCGCGTTTTACGATCTCGACCGCATCGAGGTTTTGAAGGGTCCGCAGGGCACGCTCTATGGCCGCAACGCCACCGGCGGGGCGATCAACGTGCTGACGGCCAAGCCGATTTTGGGCAAATGGGCCGGGCGAGTGGCGCTAAGCTATGGCAATTACAACGCCATTGACGGCGAAGCCTTCATCAACGCCCCACTGGGCGAGAATGCAGCCCTACGCATCAGCGGCAAGGTGCTCGACCGCGACGGCTATTACAGCGACGGCACCTCGGATGAAAAAGGCCATGCTGTACGCGCGCAGTTCCTGGCCAATCTGTCCAGCAATCTGACGGTGCGGATCATCGGCGATTATTCGCATATCGGCGGCAAGGGGCCGGGCGCGACGTTTACCCACACCATCAAGGCCACGCCAGGAACCGCCGCTACCGCCACATCGCCCGCCAATTACACGATCACGCCCACCGGGCTCGACCCGCGCTCGGGCCTGCTCTCGCCCAGCAATGCGGCGTTCTTCTCGAACGTGTTCATCGGCGGCCCCGGCATCAACCCCGCCCCGCTCAACACCCCGTTCGTCAACAATGACTATTACGGCTTCAGCGGCGAGCTGACCTGGCGCACCAGTCTTGGCGACGTGACCATTCTCCCCGCCTATCGCAATGCGCGGGTGCGCAGCCTGTTTAACGGTCCCGCCTTCCGCGGCGGTCTTTCCCATGAAGATTCCAACCAGTTCACGCTGGAGGCGCGCATCGCGGGCAAGCGGATCGGGCCGGTCGATTGGCAGATCGGCGGCTTCTATTTCGACGAACACGTCAACGGTTCGCAGGTGTTCAGCCAGTATACCGTCAACTCGTTCCAGATCTTTCAGGCCCATAACAAGTCGAGCGCCGCCTATGGTCGACTGACCCTGCATGCCAGCGACCGGCTGCGTCTGGTGGGGGGCATCCGCTTCACCAATGACGACAAGACTTTTGCAGGCGACGGCAAGAATCTGATCGAAACCTGCTCGACACAGCCTTCGACCACCTGCCTTGGCGGCCCCTCGGTTCCCGTGGCGCTGACCTATGTCGATCTGTCGCGGATGATCACAGTGCCCACCTTGCCCGGCCCGGCCAACGGGGTGGCGTTTGGCGCCACGGGCAATCGGCTTTTCTATACGCCGGTGATCAACAACCAGAAGCTGAACCGCAACCGCACCACATGGCGCGGCGCGGTGGAATTTGATGTCGCCCCTCGCTCGCTGCTTTATGCCAGCTATGAAACCGGCTTCCGCTCGGGCGGCTTCAACTTTGCGCTGGGCCGCGAGACCTATGACCCGGAATATATCACGGCATGGACGCTGGGGATGAAGAACCGCCTGTTCGACAACCGGCTGCAGCTCAACCTCGAACTGTTCCGCTGGAATTACACCAACCAGCAGGTGGCCCATTTTGGCCTCGATTCCACCGGCGGCAATTCGTTCTTTACCGAGAATATCGGCAGGTCCCGCATTCAGGGCATCGATCTCGACCTTCAGTTCAAGGCCGCGGAAAACACGCTGCTGCGCGGGTCGGTACAGCTGCTCGACAACAAGCTGACCAGCTTTATCTACAACACCCAGCGCAACAGCACCAACAACGCGCTGCCCCCGGTGGTGGGCTGCGCCACTTCGGCGGGCGCCGCGCCGATCCCCGGATCGACCACCGGCGCCACCAGCCCGGTTTGGGTCGTGGACTGTTCGGGTAAGCCGGGGTTTAATTCGCCCAAGCTGGCCTTTAACGCCGGGGTGGAGCAAACCTTCCCGATCGGCGACTATGATCTGGTTGCCACGGTCGATGGCCGCTATCGCTCGAACCGCGTCACGTCCTTTGAATATCTGGCCTTTGAAAATTCGGGGGCAGACTTCACGGCGGACGCCTCGCTGCGCCTTGCCCCGCGCGAAGGCAAGTGGTCGATCACCGCCTATATGCAGAACATCGGCAACCGCCTGATCCCCACCCTGTCGCAATTCGCAGGAACGACCGGCAATGTCGTCGTCACCAGCTATGGCGCGCCGCGCACCTATGGCGTGAGGGCAAGTTACGCGTTCTGAGCAAGAAACAGATGACGGCCCGGCGCAGGCAAAGCTGTCGGGCCGTCGATTTATGCATAAACGGGCGGAGGTTTGGCCGAGTGAACGTGGTGGTAACAGGAGCAGGCGGTTTGTCGGTAGGGCGCTGCTCCCGCTTCTCGCCCCGGAACATGAGGTTGTCGCCATCGACACAAGGCTTAGCGGGCGCGCGGGCATAGAGGGCGATCTGCGCGATCCCCTGGTGCTGCAAAAGGTGTTTGGAGATGGTTGCGATGCGCTTATACATCTTTCCACCATTCCGGGCGGCAGGGCGGAACAGGACCCTGATCTGGCCTGGCGCGTCAATGTCGATGCCACGATGGCGTTGATCCATGCGGCGGCCGAGGCAGGCCGCTGTCCCCGCATCATCTTTGCCAGCAGCATTGCGGTGCTGGGCGCCGCTGCGACATGTCGCAAACGACGATAGGTGCTTTCGTCTATCCCTTCCCGCAAGGCAGGATTGTCCGCCGCGCCCAGCACCACGAAACGATCCACGAACAGGCTTTGGCGCGGATGGCGGGGTGAGGCGGCCGTAGCGGGCAGAAGCACAAAGTCGGTCTCGCTGCGCGCCAGTGACAGGTCCGGATCATCGGACAGGGGCAGGATGTGAAAGGTAAGGCCCGGCGCGATCTCCGCCAGTTCGGCCAGCCCGGCGGCCAGGAACCCGGTCACCGCATAATCTGACGCCATGATGCGGATCTCGCGCACGCAGGCATGGGGGGCAAAAGGCGCGGGCATGATCAGCGTGTCGCGGATCCGGTCCAGCACATCGCGCACCGAGCGGATCAGCCCCCTGCCCCGCTCGGTCAGCACCATGACGCGCCCCTGATTCACCAAAAGACGGTCATCGAAATAATCGCGCAGGCGAGCAAGGGCGCTCGATGTGGCCGATTGCGACAAGTGAAGGCGGTTGGCCGCCACCGTCACACTGCGTTCGGACAGCAGGACATCGAGCGCCACCAGCAGATTGAGATCAAGCCGGTCGAGCCGCATGGCGCCGCGATCAGGCCGGGTTACGACCGATGAAGAATTCGCGCAGCGGGTCCATGCTGGGCGAGAGACCCGCATCGATGAGCCCCTTACGCAGCGCGATCATCTGGGGATCATGGATGCGCTGGGTAGGCATGCGCAACGGACCGCCGTTATAGCCCTGCAACCAGCCCTGAAACTTCCAAGCCTGGCGGTTGATGAAATGGCCGCCGTGCATTTGCTGGGCCAGCGCGCCCTTAATCTTGCGGGCGGGGTGCAATTGCCAATAGATCTGCGTCGCCTCGTCGAATTTCCCTTCGCGCAGCAGGTTGAACACGCGCGGGATCATCGGCCCGTAATATTCATGGTCGCTGGTGGCCGACAACTGGATCGGCATGATTTGCGAAAGCGGGATCAACTCACCCTCGATCGGCATGGAAATCACCACTTCCTTGCCAAACAGGCGATCGCATTCGATCACCGACTGGATCGAGGGGAAGCCCCCCTCGGCCTTGATCGCCACGATGTTGGGGCAATCATCGAGCAGACGGCGGATCAGCGCGGCGGGAATGTCGGAGGGGTGGATGCGGCTGGAAAAGCCCCACAGGAACATGGGAAACAGCATGACCGCCAGATCGGTCGCGTCGCACATGGCCTTGGTGTAATCGTAAATGTCCTGCTCGCTTTCAGGATAGAAGTTGGGGGGGTAGCTGAGCAGCACAAATTCGGCACCTGCCGCCTCGGCCCCTTTTACCGCCTCGATATTCTGGGCCAGATTGTTCCAGCTGGCATGGTGGGTGACGATCAGGCGCTCGCCCGCTTCATCCTTGATGATGCGCAGGAAATCGAGATATTCGGGCAAGGTGATCGACACTTCCGACACGCCCAGCGTACCCAAGAAACCATGTTCGATGGCAAGGCGCGTGTCATGGCGGATCGCCTTTTCGTTGATCGCACTCAGATCGTCGGTGAAGGAGGGAATGGTGCAGTTCACCACACCGACCAGCTTTTCACGCGCCCAGTCGCGGGCGTTGGATCGATTATAAGGCAACATTACAAATTCCCTCCATTGGCGCGGGCGCCGTCCCACGCGAGATATTTGATTTCGAGATAGTCCTCGATTCCATAGACCGATCCTTCGCGGCCCAGTCCGGATTGCTTGACCCCGCCAAAGGGGGCGACCTCGTTGGAAATCGCGCCGGTGTTGATGCCCACCATCCCGCTTTCCAGCGCGGCGGCCACGCGCCAGATCCGCGCCGCGTCCTGTGCAAAGACATAGGCGGCAAGGCCGAAGGGCGTGTCATTGGCCATGGCGATGGCCTCTTCCTCGGCGGCGAAACGGATCAGCGGGGCAACCGGGCCGAACGTCTCTTCGCGGCAGATCAGCATGTCGGGGGTAACGCCGGTCAACACCGTGGGTTGAAAAAACAGGCCGCCGCGCGGGTGGCGTGCGCCGCCCTGGACCACCTGCGCGCCGCGGGCGGCGGCATCGGCAATATGCGCCTCCACCTTGGCCAGCGCGTCATCATCAATCAACGGCCCCTGCTGCGCGCCATCCTCAAACCCGTCGCCCACGCGCAGAGCGCCCACCTTTCGCGCCAGCGCGGCGGCAAAGGCATCATACACGCCCTCCTGCACATACACGCGGTTGGCGCTGATGCAGGCTTGGCCGGTGTTGCGGTATTTGGTCGCGATGAGGCCAGCCACCGCCTGATCCACATCGGCATCGTCAAAGACGAGGAAAGGCGCGTTGCCACCCAGCTCCATCGACAGTTTCTTGATCGTGGGCGCCGATTGGGCGATCAGGATGCGCCCCACCTCGGTCGATCCGGTAAAGGTGATCTTGCGCACCCGCGGATCGCCGGTCAGCACGCCGCCAAGCTCGCGCGCGTCGCCAAGAATGATGTTGAACACGCCCGCCGGCACCCCCGCCCGCATCGCCAGTTCGCCCAGCGCCAGCGCGGTCAGCGGCGTCTGCTCGGCGGGCTTGACCACCATGGTGCAGCCGGCGGCCAAGGCGGGCGCGGCCTTGCGCGTGATCATCGCGGCGGGGAAATTCCACGGCGTGATCGCGGCGCAAACGCCCACCGGTTCCTTCAGCGTCACGATCCGCCGCCCCGCCTCTGGTGCTTCCATCACGTCGCCGCGAATGCGCTTGGCCTCCTCGGCAAACCATTCGACAAAGGAGGCCGCATAGGCCACCTCGCCCCGCGCCTCGGTGATCGGCTTGCCCTCCTCCATCACGATCAGCCGCGCCAGGTCCTCGCCATGGTCCACGATCAGGTCGAACCAGCGGCGCAAGATGATCGAGCGCTGCTTGGCAGGCCGCGCCGCCCATGGGGCAAAGGCGCGGTGGGCCGCGGCAATGGCCGCGTCTGCCTGCTCCGCGCCACCTTGGGCGATATGCGCCAGAACCGCGCCCGTGGAGGGGTTATGCAACGGGCGCGACGGCAAGGCCGCGTCCTCCCTCCATTCACCATCAATCAGCGCGCAGGTGCGCCACAGGCCCTTGTCTGCCAGATCCATCATGATCACTTCCCCTTGCGCACAGGGGCGATGGTGACAGGCAGGATCGTGCCCAGCCCCAGTCGACGCGCGCGTTCCACACACATGGCCGCCACGGTCAGATCCTGAAGCGCGGCACCGACAGATTTGTATAGGACGATCTGATCGGGGCTGCTGCGGCCCGGATGGCGGCCGCCAATGACCGCATCCAGGGCGACAAGGCGCGGCGCAAAATTATCCCCCACGCGGGCGGCGGCAATCATGTCGCCCGTGTCATGGGCCACCTCATCCACCATATCCGCCACGATCAGGTCGGCCCGCGCGATGGTCTGCGCGTCCACCTCAATCTGTTCGGGCAAGGTCGAGCCGACGGAGAGCACTGTCATCCCCGGGCGCAGCCACGCCCCGTGGAAGGTGGGCGTTTCATCGCGCGAGCGCGCCGCACACAGCACGACATCGGCGCCCTCGACCGCCTCTTGCGCCCCGCTTGCGCCCGCCATGGGCAGACCCAGATCGGCAAGGTCAGCGATGAAGCGCGCCCGGCTGTCGGGATTGGGGCTGAACACGCGCACTCCGGCAATCGGGCGCAAGGCGGCCAGCGCACGGACGTGGTTCTTTGCCTCGAACCCTGATCCGATGACGGCCAGATGGATCGCGCCGGGCCGGGCCAGCCTGTCCGCCGCCAGGGCCGTGGTGGCCGCCGTGCGAAAACCGGTCACGCTGTTGCCGTCCAGCAAGGCGATCAGGGCCGCGCTGGCCTGATCGAACAGGGGGATGAGATAGGATGCGATCCCTGCGCGGGGGGATGCGGCAATCATCTTGGCCCCCATCACCGCGCCATCGCCGCTGACCCCGCTCAAGGTGCGCAGCCATACGCCGTCGCCGCGCGCCATGGCGCGTGGGGGATAAAGCGCTTCATTGGCAGGCAGCGCATAGGCCTGTTCCAGCGCCTTGCTGGCCGCGGCCCAATCGAAGGCGGCGCGCACATCGGCATCGGTCAGAAACAGGGTGGAAGTGTCAGTGGTCATCGTGTTGGGTCCATCTGTGTGGCTTGATTGTCGGAAAGGGCGCGGCGCGCGCGTTCATAAGGGCGCTGACCCAGGATCGTGGCGGCAAGGCCGATCAGCACCACCGGCCCCAGCACGACGAGCAAGGCGCCCCGCAAGGCCGTCGGCGTGCCGAAGATATGGTCCGTGACCAGCGCGATCAGCGTGGGGGCCAGCCCCATGCCCAGCAGGCCCGAAAAGATGAAATGCAGCGATATGGCCCGCCCGCGCAGACGGTTGGGCGTGATCGCCTGCAGCGTGGGCGCGATGGAGGCGAGGCCCAGCCCGCTGCCAAAGGTGATGAGGGCAATGGCCGCCAGCGCCACGCCGCGCCCCGGCGCCCACGCCAGCAGCAGCAGCCCCACCAGTGCCAGCGGCCACCAGAAAAGCTGCACCAGAAAGCGCCCACCCGGCCGACCGCGCGCGACCACCCGGTCACTGATCCAGCCGCTGGCCAGACAGCCCAGCGCCCCGGCCACGGCATTGACCGGACCCAGCATCAGGCCCACGGCCATCGGCTTCATGCCAAAGCTGCGGATGAAGAAGCTGGGGCCCCATGCGGCAAAGGTGAGGCCAACAAAGGCGGTCATCGCCGAGGCAAGATAGACCGCGAGATAGGCCGCCCGGTGCCCCCGCAAATGGGCGAGGAAGGCGGCGAAGCCGGGCTTGTCATCGGCCGCTGCGCCCATACGCGGTGCTTCACGCACAACCAGCATGATGAATGCCAGCGCCACCCCCGGCAGGCCGACATGGAAGAACACCGCCTTCCACGTGCGCACAGCCCCCAACAGCGGCATGACGGTGACCGGCGCATCGCCCAGCCAGCGCAGCACCAGCCCGCCCACCAGCAGCGAGGCCCCCACGCCCAGATAATTGGCCATATTGTAAACGCTCATCGCGCGGCCGCGCGTGGCGGGGGGGAAATAGTCCGCGATCAGGGAAAAGGCCGCCGGGGCAAGACAGGCCTCGCCAATGCCTACCCCCGCGCGGGCAATGAACAATTGCCGGTAATCCTGCGCCAGACCGCAGGCCATGGTCATCGCGCTCCACAACAGGATGCCCAGCACAAGGATGTTGCGACGGTTCGCCCGGTCGACCAGCGCGCCGAAGGGCAGGCCAAAGGCAACGTAGAACAGGGCAAAGGCGCTGCCCTGAAGGAAGCTGACGCCCGTGTCGCTGATGCCCAGATCCGCCTTGATGGGTTCGACCAGCAGCGAGATCAGATAGCGGTCAAGATAGGAGGTGATCCCCACCACCAGCAGGATAAGAACGACACACCAGCCATAGGCCGCGCGCGGATAGGGGGCCATGATCAGAACGCCTTGCGCACGGTGACGCCAAACATGCGCGGTTCACCGGGAAAGCCGACAAATGTGTTCGCCTGCAACGGGGCCTGCGTGCGCAGCGTGGCATAATACTGGTTGAACAGGTTGTTGGCGAAGATGGCCACCGACAAGCCATTGCGATGCTCCAGCGTCAGCGAGCCATTGACCAGCGCGTAGGGCGCCTGACGGTTGCCCGCCAGCAGGGTGACATTGGCGATATAGTCGCTGACATAGCGGGCGTTGAGGTTGAGCCACCCTTCCCACTTGGTCCCCACGGCATGTTTGTAGGTAACGAAGGGTTGCAGCGTCCATTCGGGCGAGTTGCCCAGCCTTTGCCCGGCCAGCGTCGGATCGGCCGTGGCCGTGCCATAGCGGGCAAGAATATAGGCCGCATTGCCGCCCAGCGTCAGCCCCTTGGCCGGGTTGAGCGAAAGCTCGACCTCCACCCCCTTGGAGCGGACGGTGGCGGCGGTCTGAACCTGGGTGGACAAGGTGGTCTGGTCGCGGGTCTGGAACTGGAAATTGTCGAAATCCATCAGGAAGGCCGTGATGGCCAGCGTCAGGCGCCGGTCAAACGCGCGTGTCTTGGCGCCGATTTCGAACGAGCGCACGGTTTCAGGCGCAAACGTGCCGTTGACCAGCGCGGGATTGACCGTGGTCGGCCCGCGCGCGTCCTTGGCCGCGTTGATGCCGCCCGCCTTGTAGCCGGTAGTGTGGTTGAAATAGAGCAGGGTTCCGGCGACCGGCTCATAGGAGAGGCCCAGCGCATAGGTCCAGTGACTGTCCGAAAACTGGCCGCCGATGGGGTTGGCCGGGCAAAAGGCGCGCGCCGGGGTTGGCACTGGGGCCTTGCAACGCGTGGGCAAGGCCATGCCAAAGCTGTCGGCCACGCCATCGGTGTAGAGCGTGCCCGAACCCTGCTTGTCCTCGGTCAGCCAGCGCAGACCCAACGTGGCCTTGAGACCGGGGGCAAGGCGGATCACGTCATGCGTGAAGATCGAGATGCCGCGCCCGGTCTGGCCAAAGGTTTGCAGCGTGTCGCCCGCACCCGCCGGATAAGCCGACGCTGGCGCCACTCCGCCCGACAGGCGGTTGTAAAAGGCCCCTGCCCCTGCGCCAAAGGTCGAGCTTTGGCTGGCATAGATGCTGTTGTCATAGGCAAAACCGCCCAGCAACAGGTCGGCAGGCCCCTTGGTGGCGGTCAGTTGCACCTCGAGCGTGTCGAGCCGGTCCTGAAGGCGTTGGTCAAATACATTGACGACCGCAAGCGAACTGTTGTCGGAATCATAGCTGTCGGAGGAGCGGAAATAGCGGTGGCCATAAGTCAGCTTGGCCTGCGCCCCGCCCAGATCCCAATTGGCGATCATCGTGAAGGCCCGCGCCGTCACCCGCGAGCGCATCGGGCCATCGAGTGCAATGCGATAGCGGTTGTCGGCATTGGCCGGATCGAGCACCGTACCGCCCGCCGCCGCCATCACCGCAGCGCCCGAATCCAGCGCAATATAGGGCGCCGCGCAACAGGCCTCGTCCTTCTCCTGCGCCTCGCCGATCAGGCGGTAGAGAGACTATCCGTGGGTTTGAGCAGGAGTTGTCCGCGCAATTGATAACGGTCGCGATTGTTCAGCTTGCGCCCGTCGGTCACGTCCTGGATATAACCGTCGCGCCGACTGTAAACGGCGGCGACGCGAAAGGCGAGTTTGTCCGCAACGATCGGCCCGCCCAGCGCGCCGTCAAGGCGCAGCGCGTTGTAATTGCCATAGCTGATCCCCGCATTGCCGGACCAATGGAAATCCGGCTCATTGGTGATGATATTGACCACGCCGGTGGTGGTGTTCTTGCCGTAAAGCGTGCCCTGCGGCCCGCGCAGCACCTCGATCCGCTTGACATCCAGCAGGTCGGACAAAGCCTCGCCCGGGCGGTTCAGATAGACGCCATCCTCGAAAATGCCGACCGAGCCTTCGAAACCGGCGTTCTGGCTAGATGTGCCCACGCCGCGCAGGCGCACCTGCGTGCCCGCGCTTTCCGAGGTGCTGGTCGAAATGAACAGCGAGGGCGCAATCTGGGGCAGCGCGCGTGCCTCCATCACGCCGCCTGAGGCCAACGCGCGCCCATCGACGGCGGTGATGGCCAGCGGGATCTTCTGCAAGGATTCCGAGCGCTTGGTAGCGGTGACGATGATCTCCTCGCCCTTTTGCTCACCCTTGGACGATGATTGGGCCAAGGCCGGATGAACGCAAAGGGCGCAAGCCGAAGCGGCGAGCATCAGGGCAGCCTTCATGAGAATCTCCTCCTCAATATTATTATTGAGGCGACTCATATTTGATTATTGATGCGTGTTAATTGATTCATTGCGCCGCTTGCGGGATGATCTCGCTTGCGTCTAGATCACATGGCTGACAGGGCTGGATTTCATGATGCTGACCATTGACGACGACATTGGCAGGCTGCGCGCCTATATTGACCAAGCCGGGGCAAGCGGCGAAGACCGCCTGCCCGCCGAACCAAAGCTGTGCGAGGAACTGGGCCTGTCGCGCGGGCGCCTGCGGACCTTGCTCCGCCGCCTTGAAAGCGAAGGGGCAATCTGGCGCCATGTCGGCAAGGGCACGTTCATAGGCCAACGTCAGGCCAATCTGGACGATGCGGCGCCATCACCGCATATCAGCGCCGATGACATCATGGACGCACGCCTGCTGCTCGAACCGCAACTGGCAGCACAGGCAGCGGTTCATGCGACGCAGGTTCAGATTTCTGCGATGGAACAATGCCTGACTGACATGGAAACATGCGATACGCTGAGCCAGTGGCGACGGCTGGATGAAAGGCTGCACCGACTGATTGCCGAAGCCACACGCAACCATCTGCTGCTGATGCTCTATGACGTGCTGCGCTCGCAAATGCGGCACAGCATTGGCGCGCGGGTCGATGAAGCCTTCAGCACCCTCCCTGCCCCGCGGATGGACAGTGACACCCAGCATGCCGAAATTGTCGATGCCATCAACCGACACAATCCGGTGCAGGCCGAAAACCTGATGCGTCAGCATTTGCAGGCTGTGCGCACCATCCTGTTTGGCACACGCTGACAGCGCAACTGATCATCAAGGCTGAGGTCGTGCTTGCATAGGCAAATAGGCATGGCCAGCGCGGGTGTCACGTTCGAGGCCGGGTCCATGCGACGGTGGCAGCTTTGACGCTGGCAGCAGAAGGTTGGGGTGGCCGTAGTGTCTGAATCGAAAGTCCGGACATGCGCTTTAACGTGCTGAAATTCTACGAGTTAGCATTCGGATGGCTGCGATTGCAGCCCAAGCGGTTGAGCTTTCAGTGGAGCGCTCCCAGTCTTTGGCGAGGCGGCGGCAACGCCCAAGCCATGCGAAGGTTCGCTCAACGCCCCATCGGCGAGGCAGGACCTCGAAGCCTTTGGCAATATCGGAGCGCCTGATGATCTCGATCGTCCAATCTGCGTGCCCATTCAGAGCGTCCTTGAGCTTGTCCCCGGCATAGCCGCCATCGGCAAAGACATGGCGCAGCCATGTGATGCGCCCCGTGATTGCCGGCGACCTGAACTCCTGAGAGGATGGGTAGATGAGCAAGACGACGAACACATTTGCCCCCGATGGACGCGAGCGTGCGGCGCATCAGGTTGATAGTATTGACACAGAGAAGGCATGGGATAGGGTCAAAGGCAAGGAGGGCGCCCATTTGACAGAGCCTGTAGCAGAAGACCCGTTCCAGGCATCGACTGAGCAGACCATGGCCGAGCAATCAGCGCGTTTTCGCGAAGTGCTTGCTATTGACGGTCGAGGCACCAAACTGATCCAGTTGTTCGACTATCTTGTGGCGCGATCTTCGGAACCGCGCGCGCCCAAGGAGGTTGAAATCGCCATGTCCGTGTTCGACAAGAGCTCGGATTTCGACACTTCGCAAGACTCGACGGTCCGGGCCTATATTTATCGGCTGCGCCAAAGGCTTGATGCCTTTAACGCCGGAGTCCGCGGGCCGCGGTTGTATATCCCAAAAGGTGAATATCGGCTCCTGCTGCTCACAACGGACAATGACGCGGAACCGAATGATATTCCGCCCCCTCTGCCAATACCGGCCGGTGGGCAGCGCGTCAGGATCGCAATAGGCGCGGCTTTCGCCGCAAGCGCGATCCTTTGGTTGGTGTTATGGGGGTGGTTTGCCGGTCGTGCGGAAACCGCAGTCTCTCCCCTTGCCCAAAGTCAGCTTTGGAAGCCCGTTGCGGTTCACTCTCATACCCCGGTCATTGCGGTCAGCGATTTTTACATGGTGGCCGAAGGCGCCGGAAATGGACAGATCGACCGGCTGGTGATGCATCCGGCAATCCAGTCTTCGCTCGATCTGGATGCCTATCTGGGCCAACGCCCACAGCTTTATCCCGCCTTGCATGATCGCGACATCTATCGGATTCCATCCAGCATCGCGATGGCAGCGGTGACCACTTTGTCGTTGGCCGGTCAGGTGAGGCAGGATCACGCGATGGGTAACATCGTGCCGGTGTCCAAAA
Source organism: Novosphingobium humi (assembly GCF_028607105.1). Classification (GTDB taxonomy): domain Bacteria; phylum Pseudomonadota; class Alphaproteobacteria; order Sphingomonadales; family Sphingomonadaceae; genus Novosphingobium; species Novosphingobium humi. The sequence continues at coordinate 822,038 of NZ_CP117418.1, forward strand.
TCTCTCAAGAGGTGATCGATACGCGCAATGTCATCTACATCGCGCCGTTTTCGCAATTGGGAAAACTTCGCTCGCCGATCCTGCCTGTTCTGGGTTACGCGCCGGGTGCCGACTTTGACGAAATCAGGGACACAGCAACGGGACAGACATTCCGGGCAAAAATGGAAACAGCCCCGGCATCAGGCGCAAATGGGGCAGTTGCAAACAACCGGGCGACGGACAATGCGATGGGCTATGATTACGGCTATATTGCAAGTTTTCCTGGTCGTGCCGGAAACAGGATGATCGTGATTGCCGGCATCGAGGACGCGGCATTGGCGCAAATAGTGCGTATCGTCTCAGACAGGCGGCAACTTGATGCCATTACCCAACACATCAAACCTGCGGGGGCCTTCGAGGCGCTTTTCCAGTTCCGCACCGTTGGCAATCTGGTTTTCGAAACCCGATTAATCAATTCAAGAATGCTGAGGCTTGCGCCGGATCATGGTAACGCGCTCTTGAAAGAAAGCTAATCGTCGGGTTTGGTCTTGTCCCACATATGTGCCGATTTCAGCGGGCGCGCCACGATCAGGGTGCTGCCATAGGCTTGGTTGAACATTGTGCGCACCTGATAAAGCGCTTCGAACGCGGGCAAGGTGCCGCCCAACTGGCGGCGCAGATTCTCGATCATCTTTGCATCGGTAACAATCTCGGCCATCTGCTGCACCGCCGCATCCCCGGTCCCGGAAACAATCACAACGGAATGGCCGGACGGACCGGGAAAGCTCGCCAGATAACCATAATCGCGTCGCGGAACTGTGCCGTCGTGAAGCACATAGGGGCTGTCGGAGACAAAGCGACGCGAGGATGCCTTGTCGATAAGATCAAAGCAATGCGCGCTGCAGTTGAACCCCGAGGCCTCCATCAGCGGCGTGCGCAACAGGTTCGACATTTCGTCCATCGTTCCGACATAGACAATATCGGAGGTCTGCATCATCGTGGGATCGAGGCCGAACGATGTTGTCGGCTGGATCGTCGGAACCTGCAGGTAGGTTTCCACCGTACTGACGGAGCCCAGAATCTGCGCGCTGACTGTGTGGAGAGCCTGATCCTTAAGGCTTGTCGCAAGTTTTGGCCGGGAAGCAGTGTATCTGTACAATTCCTCTGCCGAATTGATGTTGAGGTCGTGGACGATATCGCCGTCTTTCCGATCCCTTGTGGTGTCGATGAAGGCGAAATGGTCCCCGATCACCAAATAGGTCTTGCGCTCGCCCTTCGCTATCGATCCCCATAGCGGGGAGCGCGCCGGCGCCTGCTCCGGCATCTGTTGATAATGCATGTAAAACCATGCGGCGAGGCCATTCACAAGCACCAGCGCAGCCACCGCAATCCCCACAAGCGGCAGCCGTCGAGGCGCCACGCGAGGAGCTTCCCGGGTGTCCGGCATTTCGGCCGGACCGTCTGGCTGCGTCATCTGAAGGGCATATTCGCCAGATGGTATGATAAGACGCCGACCTGTTTGGCCCTCATAAAAACCGTCCAGCTTCTTGCGAAGGCGATAGACGCCGACGCGCACCCGAGAGCCCTGCTGACCGGTTTCAATCAGGCTGTTGGGAAAAATTTCGGCGGCGATGTCGGCTTCCCGCGGTCGCTGACCTTCGATCGACTGTTGCAGCAAGTAATCGAAAATCCGCAACAGCGTGTCGGACCGATTGGACGCAAGGAACTCTCGAACCTTTTTGCCTTCCGCGATCAGGGCCTGGGTCTCTTCGTCGGAAATATTCATGGCTATCTGCGCCATTCTGTTTGAGCCGCCTTGACCCATCCCGCCACGGTCAACCTATTCCAGAAACAGTCAAAGATATCCCGAAACCGGCATCCCAACAGTACCAGCCAGAGACAGATATTTGATATTCCCGCATCAATTGTCACATATTTGCCCATGACGACACGCTATCCAGATATGTGGGATTATCAACCTCCTGACCGTCCTCCTTTCATACTTTACAGCCGCGCGCATGGCCGAAACCGGCGCGCGGCAATCCGGCTGACAGGTGCGCCGACTGTCCGGTCAAGGCAGGATCGCCGCCATCCAAGCGGGCCAACAGCAAAAATGCCCAGCCAGGCCTACTTTGGTTCGAACGATACTGTTCCGTCAGGATTGATCTTTTCGAGGCTGTGATCGCAGACATATTCGGGAATGCGGTATTTGTGGTTGCGCTTGTACCGCCATGTCCAGCGATAAGGAGACTGCAGAAAGCCGGGATCTTCGATCGAGAAGTCGATCCGCATCTTGTCTGGACCGGTGATCCGGTACCTTTCGGTCACCTTGATCTTGTCGCTGTGCGGAATTTCGAAAAACTGCATATCCTCCTTCAGCCCGCGGGTGGTGACGACAAGCGTGTTTTTCTCCCAATGGGCGGAAGAAAAGCCATAAAACGTCGGCTCCAGATCGCCCTGCTTGGGAAAGGGCGCATTCATATAGATCCGGCGGGTCTGCATATAGAGTTCCGCCAAGACCGTGACCTGTCCCGGCGTCTGAAGGATCTGGATCGGATAGATGGCCTGCATGATTGTCGGCGTGCCTTCGGGCATACACAGTGTGCTCGAGTCCGCAAGCGGCTTGCCTGCATCCAGCGCCGCCTGCCGCTTGGCCCGCTGCGATTTCCATGCGCTGGCATAAGGCTCCTTGAGATTTGGCCCCGGGCGTGGCGGAGGAATATCCTCGGCCCCACCTGCACCGCCTTCCTCGAAGGGGCTTGGGTCTCGCTCCCAGACGCCGGTAAGATTATGCTCGGCATTCACGCTCGCGTTTGCCGCAGCACGCGCAGGCTGGCCCGTTGTGGCAATCGCGGCGGGGGCAGCCAGCAAAATCGCCGTGGACAGGACAATCCCGGATACGTTCTTAATCCGCATGGAAGCGGTAGACCTTTCGTTCAAGGGACTCTGTTTTTGTCGCGAAGATTGCAACTCGTGGCCGATTACCATGCCTTCAGCACCTTTCCGCCGGGCAAGGTAGCAGTCTTCAGCGCGCCACCCGGCCGACCGTCACGCATGGGGAAAAACGCCACATCAATTTTGTCGCCCGCCTTCAGTGTATCGAACTTCCATCCGGTTTCCCGCATTCCGGACGGACTGCTGCACTCAAGGGTGTAGTTCGTGTTTCCGTTCTTGATCACCACGTAGACATGCGGGTTTGACCACTGAAATTGAACGACGGTTGCACCTTTGAATTCAACGGTACTGGCCTGATTGAACATGGCGAAAGAATGGTGTGCAGACGCCGGCTGCACCATCGCCAGCAAGCCGCCGGCCATGACAGCAACACCGAATTTAACTCTCTTCATCTTGATCTCCATTTTCGCAGTGGGAACTGCCCGGCCGGATCGAACCTTCGGCGCCCCGGCCCGGCATCGCTCCGTCGGCGAGCCGTCCCTCCCACATCTGCCGACTTGGCATCCGATGCGCCTCGCAGGCTATGCCAGATGCCCGCCATGCAGAACGTGCGAAGCCGTGGTGTAACCGTTTGACCATCGCCGGTGCGGCACAGGGGCCGGGTTTCAGGCGTTCTGCGGGGCCGTCTCGAGCCCAAGAGGTAACATGCAACCGGGCTGATCAAACGTTTCCAAACGGGTTTCCAGACGATTTCGCTATTTACAAGTACGCAACAAATATCTGAAAAATTCAATCCTCGTTACCCGTGCGTAACAACGTACACCCATGCCCAAACAAGTCGCACAGCCTAATGTCGCGCGCGTTTCAACCTGTCCGTTTGTATCGGCGGGCCGATTTTCAAACGTTGCAGTTTTTGCCGCAACGTTCGTTTGAACCCACCCAAAACAAAATATTCACCACAGGGAGTGAAAAGAAATTGAGCAGCGATCTCATGGTGACGACGATCTGTCGTCGTTCCAAAGCAGCCCCGACAACGATAGCCCAGAGTGGTGCCACACCGCTTCTTTCAGCGCTGTTGGCTGGTGCCGCCTTAACGCTTACCAGCGGTTCAGCCGAGGCGCAAAATGTCGACCGGGAGGCCCCATCCAATACCATTCTGTCGCAGACCTCGGACATCGTCGTTTCCGCGCGGCGCAAGGATGAAAAGCTGACCGACGTGCCAGCCTCGATCACCGCCCTGTCGTCCGATTTTATCAAGACGCAAAACATTCAGAACTTCACCGATTACGCGACCCGCGTGCCGAATCTCAGCTTTCAGTATGGCCAGGGCGGCACCCTGCTATGGGCCGGCGACCGGGCAACAACCATCCGCGGTGTCGCCGGAAACGGGACCACATCCTATTATATCAACGACACGCCGATTCCATCCTCCGTCAGCCCGTTGACTCTGGACATAGACCGGATGGAGGTTTTGAAAGGCCCGCAGGGCACGCTGTTTGGCGCCAGTTCGATGGGCGGCAATGTGCGCTTCATTACCAAAAAGCCCTCGTTGAACCACAGTTCGGGGTCTGTTCAGGTCCAGGGCGGCGGCACGAAGGACGCCGGGTTTGACGGCCAGGGCAACATGCAGGCCAACGTCGTGCTGGTGCCCGGCAAACTCGCGCTGGACCTTGCGGCCGGCTACCGACATGACTCGGGCTTTGTTACGCGCACATTCCCTGATGCTGCCGGCCGGCTGGTATCGGTCGGCAATCAGGGGGCCAATGACGTTGTGGCAGGATCGGCCTCCTTGCGTGCCAAGCTGACCGATCGTCTGGAAATCACGGCCTCGGTCATCGGACAGTCCGACCTACTGCATGGCTTCCCGGCCGCCTATGTGCCGCTGCCGGGATATCGTCCGCTATCCTATGTATCGCACCGCGATGCCGACGTGCAGGAATATTCGCGCGACACCTGGGGGCTTGGCTCGCTGGTATTGAACTATGCCGGACAGGGTTTCTCGGCGGTGTCATCGACAAGCCTGTTCACGCGCCGTATCCGGCAACTTGAGGATGATACTGAGGGCAGCAACCTGTGGCTGATCCAAAATTACGGATCGGATTTCGGCCATCCGGCGGTTACGGCCTATTCTGTCCTCAAAGAGCGGCGCTTTACGCATGAGGACCGCATTTCCTTCGACGAAGGCGCGGTATTGCCGCACCTGTCGGGGATCGCAGGCGTTTATTATCAGCACCTGTTCTCCAATTCGGCCGTTCCGGTCAACCACGTTCCGGATCTGGCCGCTGCCGGTTTCGCACCGGACTGGTTTGGCGCCAATTCGGTCAATAACCGTTCGGATGATTTCGCTCTTTTTGGCGAGGTTTACTACGAACCCATCCCCAAGCTGACAATTACCTTAGGCCTGCGCAAATATTGGAACAAAATCAGCATTGATGCCTCCAAGGACACCGGCATACTCTTTGGTCCGGACGGTTCAAACAACCCGGCTCTTGGCCATAAACAAAACGGCTGGGTGCCCAAGGCCGTGGTTTCATACAAGGTCGGGGACCAGGGCAACCTCTATGTGTCGGCGTCAAAAGGTTTTCGTCCCGGCGGCAGCACGACGGCGCTGCCCGACATTTGCAACGCGGATCTTGCCAGACTCGGGCTCGATTATAGCAAGATCCGGCAGTATCAGTCCGATACGCTCTGGAATTATGAAATTGGCGCCAAGAGTCGCCTTGCCGGAGGCCGGATCAGTGCCTCGGCTGCGGCGTTCCAGATCGACTGGAGCAATATCCAGCAATCCACGATCCTGCCGAGTTGTCTGCTGCCCATCACCACGAACGCGGGCAAGGCACGCATCCGCGGCGGCGAACTGGAGATTTCCGGCCGACCTTTTGCCTCCGTTCCGCTCTCGATTCAGGCGGGCCTGGGCTATACCAAAGGCGTCTTGCTCCAGCCCGGCGTGCTTCCGGTGCCCGCGAACAGCCCTTTGCCGCAGGTGCCCGAATGGAGTGGCACTCTCTCGGGCTATTACGAGAGCAAAATCAGCGAAACCCTCTCCTTCTTCGCGGCTGCCGACTACAGCTTTTCAAGCAGCACAAAGGTGCCAAACGGGGCCGGCGGCTTCTACACGCGTCAACCGATCAGCATGGTCAACGGCAACATGGGGCTGAGCTTCGGTCGGTCGCAGGTGATGATCTTTGTGAAAAACCTGCTGGATAAGCGGCTCAACTACGGCGACCAGCCCGCCTCCAGCTTCGACCGGCAGGAGTTGCTTGCCGACGGCACCTACCAACGCCTGCCGCGAGCCGTTGTCAGCCGTCCGCGCCAGATCGGTATCCAGTATCAACTCGATTTTTAATCTGACCAGCAGCGGCGGGAGCCCTTCCCGCCGCTGTCCGTCATCGGTTATCCAGGGAGAAATCGCCATGTCGGCGCGAAGGTCTTTCATGAAACAGCTCTTGGCGGCAACCGCGGCGGTCGGGCAAACCATCTGGCAATCCACGGCCCTTGCCCAAGGCCACAGGCGCGGCTCGGCTCGCATTTCCGGCGTCAAACTGCGCGATCAGACGATTTTTCGCCTGCCTGGCATGGGTGACGGCTACAAAATGACATGGGGGCCCAACGACCAACAATTCATCGTGCAAAACGATGGCACCGGTTTCACCGCAGCGCCCCGACATTTCTACAAACGCTCCCTTTGGAACTTGCGCGGACTTCCTCCTGCCCCCGTCGTGGACGAAGTGTCGGGCTATCCGTTCGTCCTTCACACGGCCGGAGCAGAAGAAGCTCCCCACTATCACGGCCACGGCTTGCTGGCGGTGCATGGCCGGATCTATCAATCGCTCGGCGCGCTGGACCGGGCAGCGGATCGTCTCCACCGCTGGAATGCGGCCAAGCTGATCTATTCCGATGATGGCGGCCGCATCTGGCATAATCAGGATGGCAGCACGCCTGTTCACGACGAGGACTGGGCAGAGCAATCGCGCGCGCGCCTTGCCTTTTTTGAAGAGCCCGACGGCTGCTTCTCGCTGCTGAGTTTCCTGCAAATGGGGCACGACTATCGCGCCAACCGCGATGGCTACATCTACGCTTACAGTCCGAACGGAAATACCGATGGTTTGATGAATCAACTTATGATGTTCCGCGTGCCGATCGCCGGAATGCTGGAGCGAACCGCCTATGAATTCTATGCGGGCCGCGCCGCAGATGGCGCCCCGGTCTGGCGCAAGGAGATCAGTGCACGCCGACCTGTCCACATTTTTCCTCGCGGCTGGGTCAATCGCACCAGTCTCTTTGAAGGCGACATTGTCGTCGAAACCTGGCTGCCCAGCGTTGTCTGGAACGGCCCCCTTGGGGTTTACATGATGGTTGCCGCCGGCACCGGCTGCGCGCCCGACGGGACCGAGTTCGCCCGCCCTTCTTATCTGGGCTTCTGGGTTTCGGACGCCCCCTGGGGGCCATGGCGGCAGGTCCATGAGGATTTGGCGTGGTCTCCGGGCGCAGATGTAGATGCGCGGCCTTACTCCCCCCAAATAGCTCCGAAATGGATTGCCCCAGACGGGAGGTCGCTTTGGCTGGTCTGGTCCGACCTTAAGGGGATCCGAAGCCTGGGTGAGCAGGAGCCTGCGGATCCCGAAACTTCCGGGCCAGAAGACCCATTGGCCCAAGCTGACATCATGCGCCAGGGGATGCCGCTGCTCAGGTTCAACGCACAGCGTATCGATCTGGTCGTCCAACGATAGGCGTATTGAAGTCCCCAGAGGCTGTTAACTTCGCGGCTATGGTTTAAAAATCGGCCCGACGAGTCGGCAGAAACTCGACCAACGTGTGCGCGAACTGATCGTAAATACCGCCAGGGCTTGAAGACGCCGTCAATTCGACGAGGCAATCCATCATGCAGCGCCCACGTCGCGACTGCGGACAGAATCATGAAGCCGGCGGCAGGGCAAAGCCAAATCAAGATTGACATTCCAACCGTTACAGAAGCGAAGCTGGACCATGGTCTAGCAATGGGCCTGCTTGCCAAGCGTCGAGGCATATTGGGGTGCGGCGCCAACCGAACTGTGAGCTGCTGCCGGTTTGATGGACACCGAGATAAGCTTTTTTAGGCTACTCCCGCCTGACGCTCAAAGTCGATAGGGCTGACATAGCCCAACGTCGAGTGCCTGCGTGTGGGATTATAGAAACGCTCGATATAATCGAACACGTCGGCCTTGGCCTGATCGCGTGACCGATAGACCTTCCTGCGGATACGTTCGATCTTAAGGGACGAGAAGAAGCTCTCCATCGCCGCATTATCCCAGCAATTGCCCGATCGGCTCATGGAGCAGGTCACGCCATTGTCCTGCATCAGGCGCTGGAACTGCTCACTGGTATATTGGCTGCCCTGATCGGAATGATGGAGCAGGGCATCGGGTTTGCCCCGGCGCCAGATGGCCATCATCATGGCATCCGCAACCAGTTGGGCCGTCATGGTCGCGCTCATCGACCAGCCCACAACACGGCGCGAGAACAGGTCGATGACCGCTGCAACATAGAGCCAACCTTGGGCGGTCCAGAGTGGAGTAGGATGTCAATCGGCGTCCAAACGGGACCCCCGATCGGCGCGCAAAAGGGACCCCCTTTCGAGTATGGCACGACGGTCGAGGAACGCGCCTTGCGCTGCGCGCGGCGTAGGGAGGGCGAAGCCCGACCGGAGGCGCGCGCAGCGCAAGGCATCTTAATCCCGGCATGCCGCAGGGATCAGTTTCGGTTCTTGAAGCGCCAGCTGTCATTGCCGGTCTCGATGATGTCGCAATGATGGGTGACACGATCGAGGAGAGCGGTGGTCATCTTGGGATCGCCGAACACGGTCGGCCATTCCCCGAACGCCAGGTTGGTCGTGATGATGACGCTGGTTTGCTCGTAAAGCTTGCTGACCAGATGGAACAGCAACTGCCCGCCTGAACGGGCGAATGGCAGATAGCCAAGCTCATCGAGCACGACGAGGTCGAGGCGGGAGAGCTGGGCGGCAAGCGCGCCGCTTTTGCCGATCCGGGCTTCCTCTTCGAGGCGGGTCACCAGATCCACGGTGTTGAAGTAACGCCCCCGCGCTCCGGCGCGGACGACATTGGCGGTGATGGCGATGGCCAGATGGGTCTTGCCGGTGCCAGTGCCACCGACCAGGACGACATTGCGTCGTGCGGGCAGGAACGCCCCGCCGTGCAGCGAACGGACCATCCCCTCGTTGATCGGCGTCCCCTCGAAGTGGAAGGCATCAATGTCCTTCACCACCGGCAGCTTGGCGGCCGCCATCCGGTATCGGATCGAGGCCGCGTGGCGGTGCGTTGCCTCCGCACGCAGCAGATCGGTCAGTATCTCCATTGTCGTGCGCTGGCGTTGAAGCCCTGTGGTGACGGCCTCATCGAACGCGCCAGCCATCCCTTTGAGTCCGAGCCCGCGCATCGCGTCGATCATGTCATGCCGCTGCATTGAAGTTCCTCAGTTGGTCGTAACGGGCAGAGTCGGCGATCGGCGGATGTCGCAGGGCATTGTCCTCCGACGTGACGATCGTCAGCGGTCGCGGCGGTTCGCGGCGCCGTGCCAGGATATTGAGGATCAGATCGTCGCTCGCCGTGCCGGTTGCCAGTGCCTCCCGCACGGCGGCTTCGACGAGTTCCAGGCCATCGGTCAGCACGGCCGCCAGAACGCGCACGAACCGCCGGTCGGCATCATCGCCGTTGCCCAGCTTGCGTCGCAACCGGGCGAGCGCCGGCGGCAGTTCCCAGCCCTGGAAGGGGGCGCCGTTGCGTAAAGCGCCGGGCTTGCGGGCCAGCACCGGCAGATAGTGCCAGGGATCATAGATGGTGCGGTTCCGCCCGAAGAAGCGGGGATGCTCGGCGACGACCTCATCGCCGCATCGCACGACAATGCGGTCGGCATAGGCCCGAACCTGCACCGTGCGCCGCGCTACCGTCGAGAGGACCGAGTATCGGTTGCGATCATAGCTGATCAGGCAGGTGCCCGACACGCCGTGCTCGCTCTCGTTGAAGCCGTCGAACGGCCCCAGCATCGACTGTAATGCAGGGCGTTCGATCTCCAGCATCTGCGCCACGGTCTGGTCGCCCTGCTCAGGATGGGCCTGTCGTTCGGCCCAGCGTCGGCACTCAGCTTCCAGCCAGCCATTGAGCTCCTCAAGGCTGGCGAACCGCAGACGAGGCTGGAAGAAACGTCCCCGGATCGTCTGCACCTGGTTCTCGACCTGCCCCTTCTCCCATCCCGCCGCCGGCGAGCAGGCCGTGGGCTCGACCATATAATGGTCGGCCATGATCAGGAACCGCCGGTTGAACACCCGGTCCTTGCCGGAGAACACGCTCGTCACCGCCGTCTTCATATTATCGTAGATGCCGCGCCTGGGCACGCCGCCGAAGAAGGCAAAGCCGCGCGCATGCGCGTCGAACAGCATCTCCTGGGTCTCGCGTGGATAGGCCCGGACATACACAGCCCGCGATGCGCACAGCCGCATGTGTGCGACCTTTACCCGCATCGGCTTGCCGGCGATCTCGACATCCTCGTGGCTCCAGTCGAACTGGTAGGCCTCGCCGGGCTGGAACAGCATCGGAATGAAGGCCGTCGTCCCGTCGCCGAAATCCCTACGCCGCTCGACCTTCCACCGAGCCGCATAGCGGCGCACGGCATCGTAAGAGCCCTCGAAACCCTCACGCACCAGAAGGTCGTGGATACGGGTCATCCGAAGCCGGTCACGCCGGCCCCGTAACTCGTTCTCTTCCAGCAGCCCATCCAGGCGATCCTGAAACGGACCGATCCGCGGCAGCGGCTGAACCTTGCGTCGATAATCAAATGCGCCTTCCGGCGCCCGGATCGCCTTGCGGATCACCTTCCGCGACACATGCAGATCACGCGCGATCGCCTTGATCGCCTTCCCGCCGGCATACTCACGCCGGATACGAACCACTGTTTCCAAAACCAACATCCCGATCTCGCCGCATGAACTTCCACGCGGTTGTGTAAGCTATCGAAATGAGGGGTCCCTTTTAGACGCCGATCACCCCGCTAACGGGGTCCTTTTTGCACGCCGATCCACACCCGGCGACGGACTGATGGCCTGCACATCAACCCCAAAGCGGTCCATATCGAGCAGACGCTCGTTGATCCCGTTCAGCTTGGCGCCGATTTCGGCAAACAATTTGGCATTGGTCGCTCGCGATGCAGGCGATACAAACTTTAGCGGATCGGGGGCATCGGGAACCTCCTCGCGGATATAATGTTCTGCGGTGGCAACATTGAGATGACAGTGCAAATCTACTACTAATTCGCCCCGGCGCTTGATGACCGGAATTCGCGGTCTGCAATTCCCGCAATGCACAAGACGATCATGCGCCATCAGTTCCATCCTCTTTTACCATAAACACTGCTTGTCCACCCGGCCGATTCCGGCTGTTGCGAATGTGTTGACCGTTCCAAGTCAGTTTAGCGCCACGCCGATTGATCGTTGTATCGATTAGACATGCGGCATCCATTAACGCTGTTTATGAGTTTATCCGCTCGTCACCTGAAGCCAGAGTTCGGCTCATTGCTTTCTGGCAGAAGCGCTTGACCGCCGCGAGGATATCGTGCCGCCGCTTTAAAGCTTCACTACTCAGAACGTCCCTCGCCCTTAGGTCTGCTCTCATACTGGCGCTCAAGTTTCCAATCCCGCGCGAAGGCGGCAACTCGGAAAATCGGGGACAGGGTCAATCCGCTCGCACCTGATCAATCAATATGCCACGCAGCCATGCCAAAACCGGATCCTTTTCACGCAGTTTATGCCACTGCATTCTTATTGCAATCGGCGGCAGGGCGACCGGCAATTGGAAAATCCGGATGGGCCATTGCCGGGCCATGATCAGTGCAAGCTTGCGGTGTATAGTGGCGATCCGGCGCGTTCCGACGACGAAACTGGGAACAAGAGCAAAATCGGAAACCAATATATCGTTGCGCCGCTCAAGCCGTAAATTTGTCATAGCAATCTGGTCAAGAGTCATGATCCTCCCGCCACGCCAATTGACAGCCACGTGGCTAAGCTCCTGATATTGCTCCATGCTGATCGTATCGCCGACGTCGGGATGATCTTGCGACACGATGCCGACATATTCGTCGACCAGAAGCGCCTCGTCAGGATGCCGCTCAGCAAGCACGTCTTTTGCGGCGATAAGCAAATCGATCGTGCCCGATTCCAGCGCCCCCGGAGTATAATCAATGAGCGAGCACAGGTCGAGCTTGATGCCCGGCGCTTCCTTTTCCGCCCGGGCGAAAGCGCCTGCCATCACCGTGATCGCGATATATTCGGACGCCGTAATTCGCAATGTGCGCTGAACCAACTCAATCGGCAAATTGGGGCGCCGGGAAGTCAAGCCCTGCGCTGACATCAACAACGCGCGCAGAGGCTCCTGCATGGACTGGGCAAACGGCGTCAGGATCATGTTGCGGCCGACCTGAACCAGCAACGGATCACCGAAATGTTCCCGCAGGCGGGCCAATGACCAGCTCATGGCCGACTGGCTGAGAAAGACCCGCTCCGCCGCGCGGGTGACGCTGCACTCGCCCAGCAGCGCATCCAGCGCGACAAGCTGGTTCAGATCGATACCGTTGAAGCGCAATCATGTGCCTTTCTTTATCCAACGCGATCGGAATGATGCCTCTCTCCGACACTCCGCCTTTTGCGCCGCCTATCGTGCCGTTTCAAGGTGGGCGCTTAGAGCAAGGCCAATGGCTTCGGAGCCGACAGCGCGAGCGACACTGGCCCCGCGCCGGCAACCCAAACCAACGAGCCGACGCCCAATCCAGCCCTCATCTGCATCACGCGCCGCTTGCTCATGACGCATGTTGCAGAGATGTGATGCATACATACATCTGTCCAATTGGTTTGACAGGAGAGCAATCATCAGTCGCGTTGATAATGCGTGCCAACCCGACCCGGGCGTCCATTTGCAGAATTCATGGGTCGGCTCTGATCAAACCAATTTTACTGAAGCCATGTGCCTCCATATCCTTCCGCATCATAGCGCGTAAACAGCGCATCCGTTGGGAGGAGAGCACAGTGAATGATGCCGCAATTGATGTTTCCACCAGGTTTGTCCTCGACGCCTGGTACGTTATGGGCACTGTGGAGGAATTGAACGCCGGCCCCATCGTGCGGCGGGTTCTCGACATCCCGATGTTCGCCTATCGGCAGGATGATGGAACGCCGGTCGTGATGCTGGATCGTTGTCCGCATCGCCGTTTCCCGATGTCCCGCAGCACCATCGAGCGTGACGGCATACGCTGCGGTTACCACGGTCTGAAATTCGCGCACGACGGTCGGTGCATCGATGTGCCCGCCCAGCAAGGACGGTGCGGTGAATTAGCTATTCGAACATTCGAGGCCGTCGAGCACGCCGACTGGTTGTGGGTCTGGACGGGCAACACACCCTCCGATGGCCGCCTGCCCCCTCAGGCACCCGAGTTCGAGGATGGCATTCCATGGCGCCGGAGGCAGATCTGCGCCCATCATGTGCATGCGCGCGCGTCCCTTTTTCAAGACAATCTGCTCGATCTGAGCCACCTGACCTTTCTGCACGCGGGCAATATCGGCGGGAGCGGCGTGGAAGTGACAAGGCCCGATCTGAAGGTCATGCCTTTCGGTCTTTCCGTCCGGCGGGAAGTGCTCGATCCGGCAATGGCAAAGCTGCCGCTTGGTCAAGCAATGGGCATCGACGGCACGGTGGTCCGTGTGCTGGAGCAGCAATTCTACCTGCCCTCGCTGCACATCACGGGTTCGGCGTTTTACGAGCCCGATGGCAACGGAAAGCCGGGTCAATCGCTCGGCAGTTTTCGCGTGCTTCACGCGCTGACGCCGGAAACTGCGACGACGATGCACTATTTTCAGGCCTATCAGCGCAACTTTGCTCTAGATGACCTCGAAACCGATGTGGTGATCGAACGGGTGCTGAATCTGCCCATTCCGGAAGATGTTCAGGCCGCCGAACTGATCGAGGCCGAACTGCAGGCTGCCAAGTCTCTGGAACCGGAGATCCACATCATTTCGGACGTCGTTGCACTGCGTGGTCGAGCGCTGATGCAGCGGGCGATGGAGCGCGAATTGCGCCCGACGTCGACGATGGCTGACGCTTGACAGGGGCCGCTCCCGGCAAGGAGCGGCAACATCACGAGAAAATGGTCAGCGTAGAAATTGAGCCGTGCCATCCTATGATGGCACGGCTCAATCTTCTGCCCCCCGCGTTGATGCAGGGGCTGGGCGAAACTAGCGGATGGCGATTGGCCGCACGGGTGATCCGGTCGCCCCCCGAAGGCGCTCGGTCAGATTCAGATAAAGGAATTCATACGCCTTGTCCTTTGCCAATTCGCGAAGGTCAAGGTTTTCCATCAGGAACACGCCATAGGGAAGAAGGTCGACATGCAAGTTGTACGCGTCGCCCTCCGGTTGAGGCATCATCATGACGCAGCAAGTGTCCGCGCCCACGATGGACACCTTCTTTGACACCATCCACTTGGCGACCTCGTGATTGATACCGGGCGACCCTTTGTTTTCGCCAACCCAAAAGTGCCCGTCATTATACTTGGAAGGGTTATCCCAGTTGGCCGCCCACCCAAAGTTCAGCAGGACAGCATCCCCGGGCTGGATGCTGTCTTCCGAAAGCCCTTCCTTCTTCAACGCCCCCAACACGTCGGCCAAAGTTACTTCATAGCGCGCATCCAGTGTGGCCACGCCTTTATAACCGGCAATATCGACCAGCAATCCGCGGGTAATGATCGGCTTGATCTGTTCGACGCCCAGCTTCTCGACACCGCCCGCGCCCTTTTTCGGGCCTGTCAGATCCGCTTCGGTGTAGCCGTTGTAAAAGAAGGCCTTGTAGCTGCCATCCGGCATTTTGAGTGCGCGGCCCATATGCCCCAACCCGTCGAACTGGGTGCCCATATGGCCAAGGAAACCGGTAAAGTAGTCGGTATGCACAGCTTCCTGATCGGCCTTCGTCACTTCATTCGCCGGTTGGGTGAGCAGCACATAGGGACGGTCGCCGAAAGCGGGCATTTTGGCGTCGTAGATGTGTCCAAGCTCATAAATCTTGCCCGTCTTGGCCAATTTCAGCGAGGTCAGGATCTTTTCAGGCGTAATGTAATTCGAATTGCCGGCCTGGTCCTGCGCGCCAAACGGTGAGGGCCACCATGGCCCTTTCTCCGCCGTTTGGCCAGATGCCGCAGTAACGCTCAGGAGCGCAACGCCGATCGCCGCGAGCCATTTCGAACGTCCAATTTTCATGACTAACTCCCTGCTTTGCTCGGTTCAGAAATTTTTCAGTTCCGCGCCGATCCATGGCTCAATAGTTAAACGACAGGCGGAGACCGTAAGTGCGCGGCGGACGAAGAGCCCCGTAAACCAACGGAACGAATGCCCGCTGGGCAGCCGATGCCAGGATGGTTTCATTGGTAAGGTTGTTGACGTATCCGGTCACAGACCAGCGGTCATTTCTTCCCTGAAGCGCCAGCGACATGTCGATTGTCGCGTAACTACCCTGACGTTCCTCAGGCAGATATTCGAGCGCAAGGTATCGGCTGCCCTCGATACGCGCACGCAAACTCGGCGCAAGGGTGAGGCCATCTGTAAGCTGGATCGTGCGGTCATAGCCAAGATTGGCCGACCATTTCGGCGAATTGAGCGTTGGCAGCCCACTGCAATTGACGGTGAAAATTCGTGCCGGTGCGGCAACGGCAATGCCGCCTTTGGGGGCAACCTGACATCCGCTACGCGGCGGAACGCCATTGGCCGACAAGGCATTATATGTGAAATCCAGATATTTGGTGTTCAGATACTGGACATTGACGGAGATGCGGTCATTCGGCGTGGCCTGAAACAACAGCTCGACTTCAGTACCGTACATCCGCGCATTACCGGCATTCACGGTGATGCCGCCGGGGCTGATGACGCCGGGCACGAATTGGGTGGGGCCAACAAAGCTGACCTGCTGATCACGATAATTCCAATAGAAGGCTTCGATGTTCAACTGGACGCGGTTGTCGAAAAACCGGTTCTTGCTGCCCAGCGTATAGGCGGTGAGATTTTCCGGGCGCGTGGTGTTATCAACGGCCGAGACAAAGAACCCGCCCGCTTTGAACCCTGTCGCCACATTGGCATAGACCAGACTGCGCGGGCCAGCGTCCCACTCAACCCCGGCTTTCCAGGTGAACTTGTTGAAATTCAACTTGCCGGTAACATAGATGGGCGTGCCGGCCGGTGTGCTCGGCGAAAACTGCCGGAGCGAAGTGCTGAGCGACTTGCCCTCGTCGGTGTAGCGGCCACCGGCAATCAGGCGCAGGGTGGGCGTGAGCGAATATCCTGCTTGGCCGAAAATCGCTTTGCTGGTCGTCTTTAGGGTCGGGTCAAAAATGCCGGTCTGCAACAGCCCTTGGGAGAAGATGTTCAGTGCGTCCTGCTTTTCATGGAAATAGTAGGCGCCCAAGACATAGTTGAAAGGGCGTGAGCCGTTGGATGCGACCCTGACCTCCAATGAGGTCTGATCGTCCTTTTCGACGACGCGAGCCGAGAAGCCATTGGTGTAGCTCAGAAAATCCGGCTCGCTGCGACGATAGGCCGGTGAGACTGTCAACGTGGCGGCGCCAAGATCGACCTGCGCGATGGCGGTAAACCCATAAAACTGATTATGCATGTAGCCATCGCCCCGTGGGCCGACCACGAGCCCCGGATTGACCAAGGCGGGAAAACGAAGGGTCAATTCGGCCAAGCTGCGCGGATCGGATCCGGCAACGCGCTCGCTGAGCGCTGGCGCGGTCGGCGCGGTAGCGCCGGGGATCAACACAGACCCGACGCCCTTGCCGCGCTGGCGGAAATAGTCGCCGATCAGAGTCAGCGAAAAGGTATCGCTTGGTTTGAAAAGCAATGACGCGCGGACCGCCTGCCCTTTTTCGTCATCATAGCCATCAGAGAGATACGCGTCCCGGTCCACTGCCTGGCCCGCCACGCGCAGGGCCAAGGTCGCGCCCAAGGGGATGTTGATGGCCCCGGCGATCTTCTTCGTGTTGTAATTGCCGTATTCGGCGGTCAATTCGCCTTCCGTGGCATTGAGACGAGGCGCTTTGGGGATAACATTGATCGCGCCGCCGGTAGCATTTCGACCATACAGCGTTCCTTGCGGCCCTTTGACCACCTCGATCCGCTCAAGATCGAACAGCGTGCCGAGCGGCGAAGTCGGTCGCGCCACATAGGTTCCGGCAAAGTTGAACGCTACGGCATTCTCCGCGAAGGCATTTGTGCCAAAGGATCCGACACCGCGAAGATAAAAATTCGTGGTCGCGCCGCCCTGGGGCTGAACAACCAAAGCCGGAACGAGCTTGCTGAGATTGTTGATGTCGGTCACACCGGAAGAACTGAGCTGTTTTCCCGAGACAGCGGTGACGGCAATTGCTGCCTTCTGAAGGTTCTCAGAGCGCCTTTGCGCCGTTACGATGATGTCGGCCAGACCAGCTTCCGCAGCGTTTGTCGTCTTGGGTGAAGCGCCAGCCTCTTGCGGCTCGCCCTGAGCCAAGGCGACGGCAGGCGCCATGAGAAGCGGCAGGATCACTGCCGGGACTGATTTTCGTGACATGTTCTCTCCCCAATTATATTTGGTTTTTATTGTGAGCGGGACGGATAGCTCCCCAATGTCCAGAGCAGGGCCGCGCCCGCAGAGGCGGCCATCGCCAGCACGACAAGCGCCAGGTCGTAGCTGCTCGTCAAAAGCACGCTTGCCGCCAGCAAAGCCGCGCCGCCAGTTGCGCCGAGCTGAAAGGCGCTGAATGCCAGCCCATAGCGTCGCCCGAAGCCATCGAGACCGAAGTAGCGACGCAACGCATAGGCCAGAATGTCGAACTCTCCCCCGGCAAAGAGACCCAGCGTCCATGCCGCCGCCAGCCATGACCAAACCGGCCCGTTAAGAATAAGACAGATCAGCGCCGCGACCGTCGTCATCGCCAGGCCAAGCACGACCTTCGTGACATGAAAGCGATCAAGCAGGGCGCCTGTCACCAGACGGCCGATCAGGTTGAGCATACCATAGCCGGCGATCCCGCTGACCGCCAAAGGCATCGACAGACCTTTGGACATCAGGATCGGCACAATGCTGCCCAGCAGGCCGGTCCCGGCCACGCCGATGAGCAGAAAGCCCATGGCAATCCGCCGATAGGTGGCATCGTGCAAGATGCGCGCATAGGTCCATGTATCGCCCGACGTTTTGACGCCCGAAATGCCGCTACCCGATGTGGCGGGCGGCGATGCAGTCGATGGATTTTCACGGATGGAGAAATAGGCGACCGGCCATGCCAGAAGCGCCAGTCCACCCATGGCGACAAAGCCGACTTGCAGCCCGCCGCGCACCATAATCCATGTGATTAAAGGCGGCAGCACAATGGTTCCAATCCCTATCCCGCCGTTTGCGAGACCCGTTGCAAGGCCAAGGTGCCTATCGAACCAGCCGCTGACGGTTTTCAGATAGACCGCAGGCCATAGGCCAAGCGAGGCAAAGGGCAGTAGAAACCATGTCAGATAGAAGAGTGGCAAACTGCGCGGAAGGACAGCCAGACATGCCAGAGCCACCGCGAAAATCGGTATGAAGGCCATGACCAGCCGCCGCCCGCCAAACCTGTCCAGCAGCCTGCCTTGCAGCAACGATGTCAACATGATGGCAAAGGCCATGAAAGACAGGGCAGGACCGATCTGACCCGGCGACCAGCCGTAGAAAATCGACAATGGCCGAACCAGAACGCCAAAGCATGAGACAATGAGCGCGCTGGGGCAGACCACAAGGCAGAAGGTGGCGGCCGCAGCAACCCGCCACCCCGAGGGCTGGTCCAAGGTTTCGCCATGGGCAGAAGGCAACAAGGTGCCAGCGCTTGTAATGTCTGCGGCTGACGCATCACGATGTTTGGCGTTTGCGGTCATGCCGCACCCGGCCGATAGGCAAAAGACAACGCCCGGAGGCACGGGAAGCGCCGCAAGGGACGTGCCGTGCCGAATGCACGGTCGGTAATGCTCATCACTCAGGCCTCCCCACTTTCCAGAATCTCCCGTCGTCCGCTCCTTCGGATGTGAGCGTCGCAGGCTTCTCGATGGGGTATCAGACCCGTGGCGCCCATCAAATTGGTTCTATTAGGCTCGATCCATTGGCCGCATTGATAGCTAAGCCCTCTGGGCCATAATATGCAGTGGGCCTGCATAATCGTTCGGTTGGCCTGCAGAATCGTGCAGGCGCGGGTTGCTTGTTGGTGGCACCGTGGCGTCGCAACACGCCGACGAAAATCAACGTTTGCTTCCTGCCGAACGTTCGATCCAGCCACGCTCCCGCATCTTGGAAACATCACCCCGGCTTGCGGGGGTACCGACAACATCACTTATCAGGAGCCCTGAGCCGGTGAATACAGAGCCGCAACCCGTCATGTCCCCCCGCCTGATCAGCATCATCTCGGTTGCTTGCGGACTGATGGTGTCCAACCTTTACTTCGGGCAGGCCCTTATCGGGGAAATTGCGCCGGCGATCCATTTGAGCGGCGGCGCGGCGGGCCTCGTTGTCACATTGACTCAACTGGGATACGGTGCCGGACTATTTTTCATGGTTTCACTGGCCGATATCATGGAAAATCGGCGATTGGTGCTGCTTATGACGGTCGGCGCCTGCTTGGGCGATTTGGGGATTTTCTTCGCGGCGGATCCGACCACATTCCTGATACTTTCCTGTTTCACGGGCTTTTGTTCGGTCGGCGCGCAGGTGCTGGTGCCACTGGCCGCTCATCTGGCGCCGGAAGAGAGCCGAGGGCGCGTTATCGGCCACGTTATGGCAGGGCTGATAACGGGCATCATGCTGGCTCGTCCGGCAGCAAACTGCTTAGCCGCGATTGCAGGCTGGCGTGCCATTTACGCCGTATCCGCTTTGAGCATGGCCGCCCTCGCCGTGATGCTGGCCAAAACTTTGCCCGAACGGCGCCCCACCGCAAGATTGCGATATGGCGAACTGTTGCGTTCCAGCCTGTCGCTACTAATAAGAACACCCGGTATTCGGCGGCGGACGGTCTATCAAGCGGCGCTGTTTGCGGCCTTCAACATGTTCTGGACGGCTGTTCCCCTGCTGTTGACCAGGCGTTTCGGACTGGGCCATCTGGGCATCGCGATTTTCGCTCTGGCAGGCGCCGGCGGCGCCTTTGCTGCGCCTGTCGCGGGCCGTTTGGGCGATCGGGGCCACGTTCGCGCCGGTACCGCAGTGGCTCTCTTGTCCTGCGTCGCGGCTTTTGCCGTCGCGGGTTGGGCGGCCGCAAGCGGCGCTTTGGTTACGCTGGCGGCAGCCGCTGTTCTGCTTGATGCCGCAACGCAGGTGAACCAAGTGTTGGGCCAGCGCGTGCTTTATTCATCACACCCGGAAGCACGCGGCCGAATAAACGCGGCGTACATGACCGCGCTCTTCCTCTCCGGCGCGTTGAGTTCGCTGCTGGCCACGTTCAGCTTTCAGTATGGAGGATGGACCGCCACCGCTTGCGCAGGCGCTGCTGCCGGTATCGGCGCCTTTCTGTTTTTTCTGACGGAACGCCGCGAAAGTGATCAGGCGGGGTGACATTGCAGGCGGCTGATCTGCGGCCTTCCGCTGTGATGACGATACATCTGGGCCATACCACAAGAGCGCAATCAGCTCCGGCTTTGCGGTCTTCCAATAGAATGAGGGCATGCCATGGTTCAACCCGCCTCCCGGAGGACGGCCTGAACCATGGCATGCCCGTATCACTCGACAGCTCTAGCCCGGCCCCTCATCGCGAAGGGCCGGGTTTGCTGCCGCTCAGTACTTGACCTGAAAGCGCACCCCATAAAGTCGTGGCGCACCAGGCGCGCCGCCGAAGGCGTTAAGCGCGCTGTTGTAAACCACGTCGCCAAGCGGACGCTGGTTGCCGATGTTGTTCACGAAAGCCGACAAAGCGAATTTGTCGTTCTCGCTTGCGAATGTGAGCGAGGCCTGGCCAGTCCAATAGGCAGCCTGGCGCTCAATATCGAGCAATTCAAAGCCGACGTAGGAACTGGTTTGATAGCGGGCCGAGCCCTCCGCCACGATCTTGAATTGGCCAAGCGGGATCACGTGCTGGATGCCAAGGTTGAGCGTCCATTTGGGCGAGCGCAAGGCCTGCAATCCTGAGCAGTCGATCGAATAGGCACCGCCAGCGGTGGCCGGGGCGCTCACCCCACAGCGCGTGGGCGGCGGCGAAGGCGATTTGTAGACAAAGGATGTGTACTTGGCGTCGAGATATTGAATGTCGCCCGACAATGTCGTGTGGGGGAAAATGAGAAATTGGGTTTCAACTTCGGCACCGAAATTGCGCGAGGTGCCGATATTTTCTGTGAAGAAAGCTTGAGATCCCGATGAATCGACCCCTAGATGGGCGATCTGCTGATCCTTGTAACGCCAGTAAAACGCCTCAATGTTCAACTGTAGCCTGTTATCAAGAAAGCGGTTCTTCGACCCCACCGTCCATGCCTGGATTGTTTCGGGCCGATATTGCTGTCGCGTCGGGTCGACCGCAAACGAGAAGCCGCCTCCACGATACCCGGTCTCAAACGATGCATAGAGGAGGGAACGCGCGCCGACATCATACTCGACATTGGCTCGATAGGTCACCTTGCTGCCACTCTGGACAGCGACAAGCGGGGCTTGCGAGGTGCCCACGATGTTCGTGGGCGAAGTGGGCGAAATATAAACGGACTGGAACGAGGGCACCGGGCTCGGGAATGGTCCGACGAGGCCGGCACGATTGACCAGATCGGAAAGGCTGGTCGCATAGGGCAGCAAAAGACCATTGGGGCAGGCAGGCGCCGTGCAGACATCGACAGCGAGTTGGGAGCCGCCGCTGATTGTCTTGCGATCATTGGTGTAGCGAATGCCGCCCGACAGGCGGAGGCGATCCGTTATCGCATAGGTCAAGCGGCCGAACGCAGCGACCGAGCGGGTTGTCAAATCGCCCGTCAGAAAATTCGAAAGGTTCTGCTGACTGAAGCTGTCTGCAACCTCGGTCTCTTCATGAAAATAGTATCCACCAACCAAATAACGCAATTTATTGGTATCGGGCGAAGCCAATCGCAGCTCGACACTGTTTTGCCGGGTGCGCTCGTGGAATTCGCTGCTGAAGGTCGTGATGTTGTTGCGAGCATTGAAATCGATGTCTCGATGCGCCGGGACCAGAGTGAACGTGCCGATAGGCGTGATGTACGAAATATCGGCATTGACGCCCCAGAACGTACTGTCGTTGAAGGCATAGGGCGACAATCCGGTCATTGTACGGCCGACCTGGAAATTATACTGGCCAGACAGGATCTGGGAGACGCGGGAATCATAAAGGCCGACGTCCCGTCCGTAAGGCGAGGGCGAGATCGCTTTGGTAAACGGGTTGATCGTACCCACCAGAGTCGAACCGCTGGACGCGCCACCGGCATGATAATAGTCACCGCCCACCCGGATGGTTAAATCACTGCTCGGCTTCCACAAAAGTTGGGCGCGAGCACCCTTGCCATCCTCGTCCCCGGTTCCGTCGCTCTGATACCCCTCATGCTTGGTATAGGTTCCGGCCACGCGAAGGGCGGCGGTCTCGCCAAGGCTCAGATTGGCGCCGCCCTGAAGCGTGGCGGCGTTGTAGTTTCCGAGCACTGCGGAAAATTGACCGAAATTCTCGCCAATCACCGGCTTGGCCGGAAGGACATTGATGGCCCCGCCGGTCGCATTCCGCCCATAAAGCGTGCCTTGCGGCCCCTTCAGCACCTCGACCCGTTCAAGATCATAGAACACGCCGGTCGCTGCACTTGGGCGGCTGATGTAAACGCCATCGTAGTTGAAGGCGATTGCGGGATCGCTGAAGGCGTTCACGGCAAAGGTTCCCACCCCGCGCAGGTAGAAGACATTGGTGGTGCCGCTGTTCGCGACCTGAAGCGCGGGCACCAATGTGGTCAGTTGCGCAGACTGGGTGACATTATTGCGCGTGAGCGCGTCGGCCGAGACGACGCTCACCGCAACCGCCACCTTCTGGAGGTTCTCCGATCTGCGCTGCGCCGTCACGACGATATCGGCCAGCCCGGTCTGTGTCGCATCGGCGCTGTTGCTCTGCGGCGCGGCAGGGTCCGCTGCCTGTTGGCCTGCCGTTGGAGTGCCCGTCTGGCCGGGGGAAACCATGCCGCCCGTGCCAGTTGGGGCAACCTCCCCTCCGATCGCGGCCATGGCAGGCTGCGCCCCACCTGCCGCAACGATCAGCATACTCGCCGCAAGTGCCGTCGAGTTCAAAAGACCAAGCCTCATACCGTCCTCCCTATTCTTTTTTGCTGCAAAAGCCGTTGGGGGTCAGTTGCCCCGAGGCAACCATCCATATGTGACGACTAGTCGCGATGGATTGGCACGGCCTGCACGATGCAAGCGGATCCCTGTATGTTTTCGTATCGGTAGCGCTCGTTCAGATCGTCATGTCCGGCAAAGGCATGGCGCCGCGATGCCGCAAGGAGGCCTGTGCCTTGGCTGCCCGTCTGGCGAGCGCGCGATGATCCATGCCGGTCAGCCTTCCTGCGCTTTTCAGGATACGCCCATCGACGATCACGGTATCGACATTGGCGGGCTGAGCGTGTTGAACGAGCTGAAAAGCAATATTCACGTCCGGGTCGGGCAGCATGTTGCCATCGTCGGTTCGGATCAGGATCACGTCGGCCCGTTTCCCTGGCGTCAGACTGCCGATCCTTTCTTCCAGACCAAGCACGCGGGCGCCGTTGATCGTCGCCAATTGCAGCAATTGTCGCGGGGTCATAAGGCCGTTGGCCGGGTCGGCGGGATCGGCAGGCGTGAAGATGATCTCCTGAAAGCTTGCTCCATTCTTCTGGGCGATACGGGCCGCATACATGATCGTCCGCATCGCGGCAAAGGGATCAGCCGCGGCCTGACACGTGACATCGACCGAAAAGCCGATGTCCTCGAATGGCGTGCCGGCCGCCAGAAAGCGCATGATAGGCGGCAGACCGGCACCGATGAGCGGATCAGTGGCGGGGCACAAGCCGATCTTCACCCGCTTGGCCGCGAGCAATTGCAGGAATGCGTCGGGCGTGCCGGGCCCATGGGTAAAGATGAACTCGGGGCCGAGCAGATCAATGGCTCCAGACAGATCGGCATGCGGCGCAATCGTCCGGAGCCCAAGCGCGCGCGCGGCTTCGACCTCTGTGCGCAGATGGTTCGCGTCGTGGCAAACGATCCCGAGGTCGATCAGCCCATCGACGCTGATGTCCGACAGGCATGCTGCCATATTCTGCAAGACGGTCTGATCAACCGGCCCCAGCCCCATCCCTGTCAGATGGCCATAGCCGAATCGCGCCCTTATGCCGACGTCCGCGAGGGCCTGAGCCTGACAAACCGCATCCTCCGGGCCGCGAAGGGCATTGGACCAGTTATGGCAGGTCGTAACACCGGCCGCGATCGCCTCGGCCGCAGCATAGCCTACCGCCAGATAATGATCCTCGGCGGTATAGGCCATCGCGAGGCGATGCAGCCCGAAATAGCCCGCCGCCTCATGCGCAAGGCCGCGCCACAGACTGTTCCACATATGCCAATGGGTTTCGACAAAACCTGGCTGCACCACCATCCCGGTGGCATCGATCACGCGGATATCGGATCTATCGATGCCGGGAGCCACCTGCGCGATCTCGCCGTCAAGGATCAACACGTCGCCTTTCGGCAGGTCGCCAATGCCGGGATCCATGGTCAGGACATGGCCGCCCTTCAGCAGCAAGTCTTCCCTCGACACTGGCGTGCCCAACGGGGCAAAACCTTGGCCTTCACTCATACTCTCGCGCCTCCACTCAGCTGATTGGCCGATATTGAAGCGTGAGCGCGGGCGCGTCCTGCACAAATTGGCAGGTGTGATCGGGCAAACAGAGAAAAACGCCCCTCCCCTCGGCTTTTATCTCGATCTCCCGCCATCGCTTGGTGAGATTGACCGACCGCCGGATGGAGTTCTAGGGCCGCACCAGGAGGCGGCGATGTCCAGAGTGGGCCGCGACAAACGCCTTAGTTCCACCACTCATGGAGAAGCCTCGATCACACCGAGCCCGATCGACCAAGGCAAGATGGAGATGCTCTCGAAAATCTCCGCCAGACAATAGGGGTCGGCAGCCATGAAGGCTTGGACGGATGCGGCATCATCCGCTTCGAAAATCAACAGCGTGCCAATCATGGCTTTCCCGTCCTCGCGTCGAAGAGGCCCTCCGAGCACACAGCGACAATTCGGGTCGGCTCGCCGGATGTGGGCACGATGCGCTTCGCGCAATTCGCCGCGCCTCTCGCCCATTCCCGCCCGATCCATTGCATGAAACATGTATGTCGCCATCGCCTGCGCCTCGCCAAACCAGGTCGTTTTCGCCGCCATTGCGGCCATGTGGGTCTGCAGCTTAGCCCAAGTCTGGTCCTGCAGGATTACAACGTGCTTCGGCATAAAGGATCATCCGATGATCCCGAGCAGCGCCGCCCGGAAACAGGGACTGTACAATCGTACGGTTTTTGCTACGCTGAGGATGCAAGCCGAGAAAACCGGCCGAGTCCTTGGGAGAATAATGGATGCGTACCGGAGAGCGAAGTGGCCTGTCGGCCACAGACACGCATGGAATTCTGCTGCGTCCCGAGCATGCGATCCTGCAATCAAGCGACGCGCTGGAGTGGCAGTCCTTTTATGCTTCACACCAGCGCGAGGCTCCCTATGCTGGCTCGTTCTCGGCGAATGAACACCATCTTATCATCGTTCATATGAATGGCCCCGTCCGCATCCGCCGCGAGCTGAGCGGCGAGCGGCGAGAGGCCCGCATCGGGACCGGCGGCCTGTTCATACTGCCCGCGCATCGCGACTTTGCCGTCGCTTTGCTGGCTCCGCTGGAAACGGTGCATCTTTATGTGCATCGCACGCTCATTGATGCCGCCGTGCAGGAGTTGTGCCGTGATGACGGGAGCCTCGTGGAGTTTCTCCCGCGCATGGGCGAACATGATCCGCTGCTTGAACAACTGGCCCGACTGGCCTGCACGATGATGAAGGAGCAGCAGTCCGACCTGTTCGCCGATAGCGTTGCGCGCCTCATCGCCGCCCAGCTTGTGCGGCACCACGCGATCGCGCGACATGTCGAGCTTCCGCGTATTACCGGGCTGCAACCGAGCCAGATGGCGCGCGTAAGGGCACTTGTCGCAGAAAAGATGGAGGCACCGCTCAGTGTCGACGATCTGGCGCGCGAGGCCAATCTCAGCCCCATCCATTTCGGCCGCCAGTTCAAGCGAACGACCGGCCGGGCCCCGTATCAGTACATCATCGAGCAACGCGTCGAGCGAGCTCGCGAATTGCTGCGCAGCGATCTGTCCATCGCGGAAATCGCGGTGCGCTGCGGTTTCACGCATCAGGAGCATCTGACCCGCATCTTCGGGCGGATTACCGGCATAACGCCCGCTGCCTATCGCCGATCCATCCGCTGATCGGCGCTCGCTGTCCGCCCCGGCAAGCCGGCCCGCCTAAACGCTATCGCCATCCTGTTTTCCCAGCGCACGGATGCCGGCTGCGGCGAAGCGGACTATCGGGCCGAAACTTGCTGAAACATCGGCGCTGGACAATCTGCCGTCCGTCAGGCGGTCCAGCAGGCGCGTGTCGGCGAACATGCTGACCATACCGCCCAGCAGAAAGACGTAGCCGCGCACGGCCATTTCATGGGTGAGACGGGGCTCGACGTCCTGCATGCGTGCAATCATTGCCTCGGCCACCGGCCCGAAGATGGCCGCCGCCACCGGCGTCCAACGCGCATCCTGCGTCATCATGGCATGCAGGCGCGCATAGGCACGCCAGCCTTCATCATCCATGGCGATCCGGTCGACATAAGGTTGAAGAAAAGCCGTGAGCAAGGCTTCCATGTCCGGCTTGTCCAACGCATCGAGCGCGGCAAGGCGCGCCATGTTGATGATATCGGCGCGCCGCTCCAGCACCGCCACGAACAACTGGTCCTTGGCCGGAAAATGATGCGTCAGCAGGCCCAGACCCACCGGCGCGCGCTCGGCAATCATCCGCATCGACACACCGTCGAAGCCGTGTACGGCGAACAAAGCCTCCGCCGCATCGAGGATAATGTCGCGCTTGCTCTTCTTCAGCTCATCTGATGCCACGTCCCTGCACTCTCCCCCGATCTTGCTTCGCCCCGCCGTCGCCGCGCGCAGCAGTAGCGCATCGCGCCGTGATTATCGACGTTCTCCTTGGCCGAAAAGTGCAGCCCGCATGCCCTCGACCGCGCAAGCAGGCGTGGTCAGCACCGATCGGCCCGCAAGAGGAGCGACAGCAGCGGCGGCACGGGCGAGGCTGAATTGCGCCAGAGCAACGACGGTACAATCCTCGGGCAGCCTCGCCGCCGCCTCGGCCACAATCCCATCATGACGATCAGCATCGCCCCGCTGCAGCGCCTCCAGAGCACCCTCACAAAAGACCGGCAGCACCCGATCAGGCTCGGGAAATTCCGGCAGCATGGATGGCAGGGTGGGCGCGAAACTCGCCAGCAGCGCTATTCGCCCCTCGCCTGCGGCCGCAACGGCGCGGTTGATCATCGCCGTATTCGGCTTGTGCACCGGCATTGGCGCCAGATCGAGGGCGACCGCATCGATGGCGGAGCCAAAGGCGGAGCAGGTGAACAGGATTCCCTCGGCCCCGGCCTCTGCGGCATAGCGGCTCAGAGTGTGAAACCGCGCGACGATTTCCCCGGTCAGCGCGCCCGCCTCGGCAAGGTCGCGCGAGAGGCTGTCGTCGAGCAGGTTGGTCAACCGCGCCTCGGGCCAAAGGGCGGCAAACGCGGCATTGATCGGCTCGATTGAGGCGTGCAGCGCATGGATCAGGGCGATTCTGGTCATCACTCGTCCACGAAACGTTCAATGGCGTCGGTGAAGGCTTGGGGCGCCTCCACATTGGCCAGATGCGCCGCCGGTAGCGCGACGAAGGTCGCGGCGGGAATGCTGGCCGCAAAGTCCCGCATCATCTCCTCCGGCGCGGCCTTATCTGCTGCCCCGGCCAGCACTAGACACGGCATCGTCAGCGTCGGCAGCAGCGCGCTGTGGTCCAGCGTCGCGATGATCCAGGCCGCCGCAACAAACCCTTCCTCGGGCGTCCCCCTTATCATGGCGCGTACCCAGTCGAGCGTCTGCGGTGAAGCGGCGGCGAATGCCGGGGTGAACCAGCGATCAAGGCTGGTCTCGATTTGGGTTTCGATCCCGTCCTGCGTCACGGCGGCCATCCGCTCATGCCACATTGCGGCAACGGGCGGGGGCGTGCGCGCGGCGCAGCAGGCCAGTACCAATCGCTCGACCCTCGCCGCATGGCGCAGCGCCACCTGCATCGCCACCATCGCGCCAAAGGACATGCCGATCAGGCTGAACCGCTCAACCCCATGCGCTGACAGCGTGTCCGCGACCGCATCGGCATAATCGGCAAACGTCGCGCCATCCGGCAGCGGCGCGCTGGCACCGTGGCCCGGCAGATCGACCCGCACAACGCGGAAACGCTGTGCCAGCGGCTCGACCTGGGGGCGCCAAAGCTCGCCCGAAGTGGCGATGGCGTGAAGAAAGACAAGCGTCGGCGCCGAGGCGGGGCCGTCGATATGGACTGCAAGCGTCATGCTGTCATGCTCCAGCGGCCCAGACCGATCCCGGTGTACCAGTCGGTGATGCCGTCATAATGATAGGTGTTGAACGGCGCGCCTTCGGCAATGCCTTGGGCCACCAGCCAGTTGCGCACTTCTTCCGCGCCGTTGCCCGCCGTGTTGACCGTCGCTTCGGCAAAGTCGGCCGCCGCATCCAGCCCGCCCGCTTCCAGATGATAAAGAAAGCCGCGATCAAATGCCTCGTTGAGTTGCCCCATGCGCGGCGTGCCGACATCGTGGCTCAGCCCGCCGGTGGCGAGCACAGCCACGCGCGCCGCGCCGGCATATGTCCGTATCGCCTGCCCCAGCGCCCGCCCGAACGCAACGCAGCGCCGCATGGCGGGCATCGGCGGCTGCACCGTGTTGACCAGGATCGGCACCACCGGAATGGCGCCCGCAATGCCCGCCAGATCAAGCGGCGTTATCATGCCATGGTCGAGCGTCAGTTCCATCGACAGCGCCGGATCGAAACCCGCGCGCATCACCGACTGGAGCAGATGCGCCGCGAGCCCGGCATCCCCCGGCAGATCCTGCTTCGGGATCTTCAACCAGCCCTCCACCGGGCTGGGATAGGATCGCGCGAGGCCAATGCAGAAAGACGGCAGGTTATTGAGGAAGAAATTATGGAGGTGATCGTCGGAAATCAGGACCAGCGCGTCGGGCTGCGTCGCCGCGATCTCCTTGCCAACCCGCGTGAATTGCGCAAATGCCGCGTCGCGCCGCTCGGATGCGGGCGCATCGGGCATGTTGGTCATGACGGGGGTGTGGCTCACGGCATAGACGCCGGTAATATCAGCCATGACTCGCATCTCCTGCGGCGCGCAAGGCGGCCAGATAGTCGGCCTCGGGAATCCGCAACTGCAGGCAATAGGCGCGCAGCAGATAGGGATTGGCCCCCAGCAGATAGAGCTGGCCGATATCCGTGGTGTCGAGAGCGGCCCGGGCCGCCTCCGACAGCGGTTCTTCCGCGATATAGCGCGAAGGACTCTCGAAGAAGCGCGCCTCCTCCGCGCGATCATGCTGGACGCGGTAGAGGATGCGGTTAATCGCATAGGCCTCTTCGGTGGGCATGTCCTGCACCCAGTTGCGCGCGCTCATGCCGGTGCGCCTTCGCCCACGGCGCCTGCAAGCCAGTCGACAATCGTCGGCAGCGTCTGCGGCGTGATCCCCATGTGGCCGCCGGGGAACATGCGCACCGCCTTGGGTATGCCATGGCCGACGAGAAGATCAATGTCGGCCACCGGGCACTGGCTGTCGCCCCGCCCGTTGACCAGCAGCAGCGGCGCCGAGGGGCGATCCAGCAGCCCCTGATCGAGCAGCGAGAGCCGGGCGAAACCCTGAACATAGCCCTCCCAACTGTCGACGCCGAGCATCCGCATCCGCGTCTCGACCAACTCCATCAGATAGCTGTCAGGGTGGCGCGAGCGCTCGATCCATTCGCGCTGGAACATGAAATGCACGCCTCCGCCCCAGTTCACCGCACCGGCAACGCGGTCAGGCACGACATGGGCAAGCTTGGTCGCCCAATAGCCCCCGAAAGAACGGCCGAGCAGACCGACCTTAGCGCCGTCCAGATCCGGCTGCGCCGCCGCCCAGTCAAACACAGGCAAGAACTGGCGTTCGGCATCCGCCGTGCCCTTGACCGGCGACTCGCCGGTGCCGGGGCCATCCATCGCGATGGTGGCGATGCCGCGGGCAAGCAGCAGGTCGCATGCCGCAGTCATCTGCTCCTTCCACGCATCCACCCCGCCCCACATCACCACGACACGGGGCCGCGCGACGCCTTCCGGGCGGCGATAGTAGAAGACGACTTGGTCGCCCTCGTCCGCGTGACCGGCAAAGGGCACCGCCACGCGATGGATGGGCGGCGACATCAGCGCGCCTGCGGCCAGATAAGCGTCCCGCTCACGCTCGGCGCAGGCGAGCTTGTCGGGATGGTTGGGGCATGGGAAGCGCCCGAGGAAAAAGAACCCGTGCGCACGCAGATATTCCTTGCGCCGCCGCGCCGGATCGGTTTCCGTCTCGGCACGCAGCCACGCCTCCTCGCCAGCGGCCCGCCACGCCGCCGCCCAATTGACGGGATCGAGGCCCTGCAGCGTCGCCAGCACGGCGGCGGTATCGTCGGCGTCCAGATTGTTCATCGGGTGGATCGCCTTGCCCGTCCGATCGAGCATCCACGCCTTGGCCTCGTCCAGAGTGCGTGGCCGACCCGTGTCCGGGGTGGCGGGCGGCAATTGGGGTTCCTTGTCGAACATCGCTCTCTCCTGCTGCAGTTTCGGCAGCTTGTTCAAAGGTTTCAAACGGGTTGGGCGAGCACGGCGAGCGCCTCGCTGACCAAGCGTGTCTGCTCGGCGGGCGGCGCGCCAGCGCGCTCGAGTCGGCCGATCTCCATCGAATTGCGGACGACCAACTGGCAGCGCGCCGTGCGCCGCTCGGCAAAGCGGGCGAGCACTTCGGCGACGCTTCCGCCGCGCGCCAGTTCCTCACCCAGCACCACCGCATCCTCCACCGCCATGCCCGCGCCCGAAGCCAGGTGCGGAGTGGTCGGGTGTGCGGCATCGCCGATCAACAGAACACGGCCGACATGCCAGGGCGAGGGCAGCAGAAACGCCTCCAAGGGGCGCATCACGATCGGGGACTGCGGCGAGAGGCCCTCGCGCAGAGTACGCAGCGGCCCGCCATAGCCGTCCAGCAGGTCGCGCAGGCCAAGATACAGTTCCTCGTCGGGAACCGCCCGACGGCGCGGGCACGTCTCAAGCAGGAACATGTACAGGCTGTCACGCGATACGGGCGAGATCCCCACTTTGACCGGGCCGCCCAGAAAGAAGTGGCGGCGGTCGATCTCGGGCGGGCGATCGGCGAACAGGCGCCAGATCGTCTGCCCGGTATATTCAGGCCTGGGCGCATCCGGCAGGATCAGGCCGCGGGTGCGGGAGAACACGCCGTCGGCGCCCAGAACCAGGTCATAGCGTCCGGTGCCTCCATCGCTGAACACGACATCGACGCCATCATCGCGCTGATGCAGCGCATCAATGGTCAGCCCAAGCCGCACATGAGCGCCCGATGCGCGGGTCCTTTCAGAAAGGATGCGGTGCAGCGTCGGCCGCATGATTCCGCCGCTGCCGGGCATGCCTGCGGGATCGGGCACTTCGCCGATCTGTTCGCCCTCGACCGTGCAGACCTTGATGCCGCTCCCTGAAAAACCGTCGCGCAGAACTTCGTCCAGAATGCCCAGTTGCGCAAAAGCACGCATCGTCGGGCTGGTGATGGTAATGCCCGCACCATAAACGCGCCACGCCGGATCAAGGTCGATAAGATCGACGGCCACGCCCAAACCCCGCAGCACCAGCGCGGACGCCATGCCACCGATTCCGCCGCCCACGATCAGCGCCGAACGGACTGCGGTCATGCCGCCCACGATACGCAACCGCGCATGGTATCGCGCCTCCTGCCACTCATTGTTTCCTCCGCCTTCGGGGTGATTTCGCATCCTCGATTAGCGCGAAACCGTACGATCGTACAGCCCTCAAACGGAGGCCGCTGCGCTTTAGGCCAAATCCGTGCAAGCCGTGCCGAAGCACGCTGATATTGTGCAGGATAGACGAGCCTTTCGGCCCCTACAGTTATTGGGCCAAGTCAGCGCACGCGTTCCGTTTTCGCGCAGCGAAGCTTCAGCATGCGACATGGCCGGCACAGGAGATTGGCAATGGTAGACGTCATCACACGCTTCGGTTCTTTGGATGATTTTGCAAAAGGCGGCGTGGAGATCATCAACGACGATCCGCGTAACTATGTGTTCTCGAATGTCTTCGAGGTTGCGAAAACAAGCGCGCCCTATGAACGCGTCGCGGTTGGCGTCAACTTCGAATATGTGATCGAAGCCGCGCGGGCAGAGGGTACTTCGCCCTGGTTCACTTGCGCGCACGACGAGTTCGTCCTGTGCATGGACGGTGAAGTCGAGGTGCACCTCATCAAACTGGCTCAACCCGACAAATATGTGGACCCCGAACATGAGGGCGCGGTGGCCCTGCCCGATGCCATGCCCGACGGCCGCAAGATGGGGCGCCTCGTGCTCGGCCGCGGCCATCAGGGGCTGCTGCCGGTGGGTGCCGCCTATCGCTTCCAAGCCGAGAAGCCCACCGTCATCCTGGTTCAGACGATCCTTGGCGACGTAACCGTCCAGAAATGGGCGGCGATTTGCCAGACTGCGGCCTGACGCTGCCCCTGCCTCCCCGCACCCTTTCAGGAGAATTTCCATGGCCATGTCGCAATCGCTCGACGCAGAATCCGCGTCCGTCACCAGTACCGCCAGCACCGACACCGAGACGCTGGAGATCAGCAACCAGACCGGCTTCCGCGCCTTTCGCGCCGGTGGTTTCCACTTCCAGCGCGACGAATATTTCGCGCATCTCTCTTGGCCCGGCGGCACCCATATTATTCCGATCGACGTGTTTTTGCGCGCCATGATGCGCGATGTCGCATGGGGGTTTTTCTACGGCGTGGTGAACTTTGACGCCGTGTTCGGCACGATCAACCATTACGGCGAAGTCACCATGTTCGCCGGCCGTTTCAACGATGCCTATCGCAGCGCAGGCCGCGACTACTCGGAGCGCTTCCAGTCCGCCGCGCTGATGGCGACGTTCAAGGAACTGCTCTCGGACTGGACGGTGGAAGGCTACGATCCCTTTGCCGCGCCGATGGAGACCGGCGTGCCATGGGGCGTGAAGAACGGCGCCAATGATGCCGCGATCACCCGCCAGCGCGTAACCGCGCACCGTATGGTCGGCCTGCCGGGCGACACGCCTTTGCGCACGGATGCTGCGGGCTTTCCGGTCAACCGCCAGTTCGCCGACGTGCCCCAGGACCAGCCGCTGGTCGAGGCCGAGCCCGGCTTCGAGCATGAGGTAAGCGCCTATAATCTGTTCGGCTATCTTTCGCGCTCAGATGTGACATGGAACCCCAGCGTATGTTCGGTGGTGGGCGACAGCCTGTTCTGCCCGACATCCGAGGAATTCATCCTGCCGGTCGAGCATGGCAACGATCGCTGCGAATGGTTCCTTCAGCTCTCCGACGAGATCACCTGGGATGTGAAGGACAAGGAAACCGGTAAGCCGCGCGCGCGCGTGCTCGCCCGCGCGGGCGACATCTGCTGCATGCCCGCCGATATCCGCCATCAGGGCTATTCGACCAAGCGTTCGATGCTGCTCGTCTGGGAGAACGGCTCGTCCAAGATCCCGCAGATGATCGCCGAGGGCACCGCCCCCGTCACCCCGGTGCAGTTCTGATCATGGCACACCACGATCCCCTGCCCGCCTTCCCGACCAAGCTGCTGATCGACGGAAAATGGTGCGACGGTGCCGAAGGGGGCACCATCGCCGTCACCAATCCCTTTGACGGCGAAACGCTGGCGGAGGTCGCCATCGCCAGCGCCGCCGATGTCGACCGCGCGGTGGAGGCCGCCGAGCGCGCCTTCCCCGCATGGCGGGCGCAGGCCGCACATGACCGAGGCCGCCTGCTGCTCAAACTGGCCGACGCGATCGAGGCGGATACGGCCAACCTCGCCCGGCTGGAGGCGCTTGATACCGGCCATCCGATCCGCGACTGCATGGCGCTCGACGTGCCGCGCACGGTGCTGTGCTTCCGCTATTTCGGCGGCATGGCCGACAAGCTGGAGGGCTCGGTCGTGCCCGTCGATGCGGGCTTCCTCAACTATGTCGAGCGCGAGCCGATCGGTGTGGTCGGCGCCATCGTGCCGTGGAATTTCCCGCTGATGTTCACCAGCTGGAAGCTCGGCCCCGCGCTGGCGGCGGGCAATACCGTGGTGATCAAGCCGTCCGAGATCACTCCGCTCTCGACGTTGCGTATCGGCGAACTGATGCAGCAGGTCGGTTTTCCGGACGGTGTGATCAACATTGTCACAGGCTATGGTCATGACGCCGGTCAGCGCATTGCCGAGCATCCCGGCATCGGCAAAGTCGCCTTCACCGGCTCGACCGCCACCGGGCGGCGGATTGTCGAGGCCTCGGCGACCAACCTCAAGAAGGTGCAGCTGGAACTGGGCGGAAAGGGCCCCAACATCGTCTTCGCCGACGCCAATTTGCCCGCGGCGGTAGGTGGGTCGGCCTTCGCGATCTTCCACAATCAGGGGCAGGCCTGCATCGCCGGATCGCGGCTGATCCTGCACGAGAGCATTGCCGATGCGTTCCTCGAAAAATTCGTCGCGCTCGCCCGCTCCATCCGGCTGGGTGATCCGCTCGACCCGCAGACCGAGATGGGCCCGCTCACCTCGCGGCTGCATCAAGAGAGGGTGCTGTCTTTTGTCGAAGTGGCGCGCGAACAAGGCGGCGATGTGCTGACCGGGGGCCGCGCACCCACGGACCCGGCTCTGGCGGCAGGCTGCTTTATCGAGCCGACCATCGTCCGCGCCCAGCCCGATCACCGGGTGGCGCAGGAGGAAGTGTTCGGCCCCTTCGTCACCGTGCTCACCTTCCGTACCGATGAGGAGGCGCTGGCGATCGCCAACGGCACCGAATATGGTCTGGGCGCGGGGCTGTGGACGCAGGACATCACCCGCGCCCACCGCTTCGCCAAACAGTTGCACGCCGGCATGGTGTGGATCAACAGCTACAAGCGGGTCCATCCCGGCTCGCCCTTCGGCGGCGTGGGGCGTTCCGGCTATGGCCGCGAGATGGGCTTTGAGGCGATGCGCGAATATACGGTGGCCAAGTCGGTCTGGGTCAATGTCGACGCCCAGATCCCGACCTTCTACAGGCGCTGAACCGGACATGCGGCACTTCACCTATCAAGGCCTGCCGACGCAGGTCACGTTCGGAACCGGCACCGTGGCATCGCTGCCTGCGGTACTGGAACAGCAGGGCGTTCGCCGCGCCCTCCTGCTTTCGACCTCGCGACAGGCGGAACAGGCGCGGGCGGCGACCTCGTCTCTGGGCGACACGATCGTCGGCGCATTCGAGGGCGCGACGATGCACACCCCGGTCGAGGTCACGGCAAGGGCCCATGAGGCATTGATGGCATCGGGGGCAGACGGGGTGGTCGCTTTCGGCGGCGGCTCCACCATCGGGCTGGGCAAGGCGCTGGCTGTGCGCGGCGGGGTCCGCCATATTGCTGTGCCCACCACCTATGCCGGATCGGAAATGACTCCGATCCTGGGCGAAACCACAGCGGGCCGCAAGACCACCCGGCGGGCGCCCGAGATCCTGCCGCATGCGGTGGTGTATGACGTGAACCTCACGCTGGGCCTGCCGCCGGGCATTTCGGGCACCAGCGGTATCAACGCCATCGCCCATGCGGTAGAGGGGCTCTATGCCCGTGATACCAACCCGGTGATGCAGTTGGTGGCGCAGGAAGGCATCCGCGCGCTGGCGGCGGCACTCCCGCGCATCGTCGCGAACGGTGGCGACGTGGCGGCACGCACCGAGGCTCTTTATGGCGCGTGGCTTTGCGGCATGGTGCTGGGCTCGGTCGGCATGGCGCTGCACCACAAGCTGTGCCACACGCTGGGCGGCAGTTTTGACCTGCCTCATGCCGAAACCCACTCCATCGTGCTGCCTCATGTGCTCGCCTACAACGCGCCCGCGATTCCAGAGGCGATGGCAATGCTGCGAACCGCGCTTGGCGATCAGGATCCGGCGGGCGCGCTTCACCGTCTGGCCAGACAGGTCGGCGCGCCGCGCTCGTTGCGCGACCTCGGCATGCCTGAACCGGGCATCGAAACGGCCACCGAACAGGCGCTGGAGAACGCCTATTGGAACCCACGCCCGCTGGAGCGCGCGGCCATCCGCGACCTGATCGCCCGAGCCTGGGCGGGCGATCCGCCGGTCGCGAACGAAAGCGAGACAGCATGACCAAGCCCGACTTCGCGGCCATTACCGAGGCAACAATCGACCGGATGGCCGAGGCACCCAACGCCCGCTTGCGAGAGATACTCACCATCGGGCTGCGTCACCTACACGATGCCATTCGAGAAACCCGCCTCACCGAAACCGAGTGGGACGCCGCCATCGCGTTTCTCACCCGCACCGGCCAGATGTGCACTGCCGAAAGACAGGAATTCATCCTGCTTTCAGACGTGCTCGGCGTCTCGATGCTGGTCGATGCGCTCAACCATGCCGGAGGGGAGGGGGTGAGCGAGTCGACCGTCTTCGGCCCCTTCTATGCCGGTCGCCAACCCTTGCTTGCCGCCGGAGCTTCGATCCTCAAGCGCCCGGAAGAAGGCACACCGTTGCACCTGCGCGGGACGGTCTCCAGCGCTTTGGGCCTGCCTATCGCCGGTGCGCTCGTCGAGGTCTGGCAGACGGCACCGAACGGGTTGTATGATGTCCAGGACCAGGAACAGCCCGTCGGACATTTGCGGGCGAGCTTCGAGACTGCGGCAGATGGCAGTTTTGCCTTCGAAACGATCCTGCCGGTCAGCTATGCGATCCCCGACGACGGCACGGTTGGCGCCCTGCTCAAGGCGCTCGGCCGCCATCCAAACCGCCCCGCCCACATCCATTTCATGATTACCGCTGGCGGATTCCGCCGTCTGGTCACCCATCTGTTCATCGACGGGGATCCCTATCTGGAGAGCGATGCGGTATTCGGCGTGAAATCCTCGTTGATCGTACAGCCGCAGGCGCTGGCCGATGGCAGCCTCGCCGTCGAGTATCCCTTTACCCTGGCCGATGCATGGGCGGGGCTGGATGGATGATCCGGGCTTCTGGCGCGCCCGCCCCAACGCACCGCCGCCCGGAGCGGTGCTCGGAGCACTGACAGAGATCGCGCCGGGCGGCGCCAAGGAATATCGCTTTGGCCGGGGCCGCAGCACGTTCTCGATGTTTGTCGTCCGGCTGGAGGACGGGGTGCGGGCCTATCTAAATCTCTGCCCGCATTTTTCACTGCCGCTCAATCAGGCGCCAAACCAGTTCCTGCATGGCGAAGACATCCTGTGCAGGCAGCATTTTGCCCTGTTCAGGGCGGATACCGGCATCTGCTTTTCGGGCGCCTGTGAGGGCCGGTCGCTCATCGCCATTGCGATCCATGTCTCGGACGACGGCATGCTGACGATCGCTGACTGATACTCATCGGGCCGCGCGTGGGGCGCACCGCTGAAGAGACCCAATGCTCACCAAAGTCTGTACCAAATGTGCTGTTCCGCGGGCCGAGCAGCGGCCATTGCGACGCCATATTACCTTTAAAAGAGGCCGGTGGGGCCATAGCCGCACCGGCCCAGGGATGGAACTGGTCTCTCCTTGACCGTCTATGGTCGACGATCACCTAAGCATGTGGTCATCGACGTTCCGGGCGCTCAACCATGCACGCGCAGTGTGAGATACCACTGGCGCGGGGGGCTGTAGGTTGCCGAAACAAAGCCCACGCTGCCCGGTGAAGATTGGTCGAAGCCGCCGACAACAAAGCGCTTGTCGGTCAGATTGCGGACGCCCAAAGTCAGGCTCCAGCGGTCATCCTTACTGGTAAAGCCAACCGAGCCATCCAGCATCCCAACATTGCCGGACTGAAGATAGCGTGAGTTTTCTGCATCGGGGTGGACGTTGCTCTTGTAGCTGTAATCGGCTGCGAGCGAGAAACTGCTGCCGTTTGCCAAGCCGTGCCGCCACAATGCGCCCAGCGCTGCCGACCATTCAGGGGTGTTCACCAACTTATTGCTGGCCGCGAAAGTGACGCCGGGGCTGAGTTGGCGATAATAGGCATCCAGATAGCCAAGGCTGCCATTGATCGAGAGTTCGCCCAGTTTGGCCTGCGCTTCGGCCTCAAAGCCGCGGATAGTGGCCTGACCGCCATTCTTGAACACCGGCGACAGGCCATTGTAAACCGTGACCTGCATGTTGTCGTAATTGGTGCTGAAGGCGGCCAAATTCAGGCGCAGCTTGCGGTTAAGCAAGGTGGATTTCAGACCGATCTCGTGCGTATTGGCCGTTTCCGGGCGGAAGGTGAGTTGGCTGATATCGTTCGGCGGCGAGATAACATCGAGCAAGCGCGTGGTCCAACCGCCGGACTTGAAACCTTGGGAGAAGGAGTAATAGGTCATCACGTTGGACGAAAATTTGTACTCCGCGCCGGCCTTGAACGACACATTGCTGAAAGACAGCTTGTTTTTGCCCACAGGGAAAACGCGGGTCGGATCATTGGGGTCCGGCAAGATGGCAAGGGCAGCAGGCGACAGCGGGAGGACATTGGGATCCACCCCGCGCTGACGCAGGAAGAACGAATTCAAGTCTTTCTGAAAGCCTTCGAACTCCTTGTTTTCCTTCGTGTAGCGGATGCCAAACGTCAGACCGAACTTGTCAGTGACATCGAAATGCTCATGCGCAAAGGCGGCAAAGGCACGGTTGGCAAAATGATTGTAGCCGTACACTTGGACAAGACCTTCCGCAAACACCGGGCTGTCCGTCAGGTCGCCATTTTCCATAAAGTAATACAGGCCAACAATGCTCTTGAGGCGATTGTCGAATGCATTGTTGCTAAGCTGCAGTTCCTGCGAAAACTGGGTCTGGTTCATGTTGAAGGAGGCATCGTTCACGACGATCGGGGCTGCTGCGTTCTCGCTGCCAAAGCGTGAATGGAGCGCGCGATAGGCCGTTATCGACTTGATCGAACTGTTCTCCGACAAGGTCAGATTGGCCGTGGCCGAAACGCCGCCGGCCTTGAGCTTGTCAAAGTTGCTGCCACGGGCATAGCTGGTATCGATGTTGCCCGTCAGCAGGGCATCGCTGATCGGCAGGCGGTTGTTGTTGGGGTTGCCGTCGGCGTTCACCCCGAAAAAGCTTGTGCCGACTGTGCCACGGTTGCTGCAGATGAAGGCTGGAGCACCGCCAAAGATGCACCCGTTATAGGCAGCCAGCAGTGTCCCGTCATTGGGCCCTGCAAAGGTCTTGATCAGGGTTGAGGGGCGCGCGGCCTGATCGGCGTTGGTGTAATCCGCGCTGATCAGAAGGTTGAAGCGCGAATTGGGCTCCCACTTCAGCTTGCCGCGCAAATTTATGGCGTTTTCGCCGCCTTGGGTTTCAAAACCACCAGGGGCGCCAGCGGTGCGGAACTGACCAAGATCGCTGGTGCCGATCACGCCGGGAAAGGCAATGCGCTGCTGATAGCCATCGCGCCGTTTGTAAGAAAAGGAGAACTGCGAGAGCAATTGATCGCCGATCAGCGGAACATCGACCGATCCACGCACGTCCGTCCGGTTGAAGCTGCCTCCAGTCACTTCAAACGCGTACCGAAAGTCCTTGGCAGGATCGCGGGTCACAATGTTCAGCGCGCCGCCGATCGTATTGCGGCCAAACAGCGTGCCTTGCGGCCCCTTGAGCACCTCGATACGTTCCAGATCGAGCAGATCGGCCACCGCGCCCAGCGACCGCGCGAAGTAAACGCCATCGATGTAAACTCCGACACCCGGCTCTAGGTTGAACGCAAAGTCGTTCTGCCCGACACCGCGCACGGATGCCACGAGGATCTGCGAGGAACCGGCAAATCCGGACGTGTTCTTGATATCAACGTTGGGCGTGAAAGACGAAATCTGACCGACGTTGGTCAAGCCACGCTGGCGCATGGTTTCGTTGCTGAAGGCGGAAATGGCGATCGGCACTTTCTGGATATTTTCGGACCGGCGCTGGGCCGTTACCACAATATCGCCGACTGCGGACTGCTGCGCCGTCCCGCTCGATGCTTCTTGTGCCCATGCCTGCCCGCTCGGCAAAAACGCGGCTGCGGTCAGAAGGATAAACTTTTTCCTCATACTGTAACTCCCCAGAGTTAGGCTTGGTTTCGGCCTCTCCTCCCGGGGCAAACAGTGTCATGCCTGATGGGCACAGGATTGCTTGTTGCGGCCCGTTTTCTTGCCGCCAGCGGTCAAGACTCCCGCTTAACGTTTGCCGCGCAAATCGCGCGGGCTGATGCCGAACCGGGCGCGAAAGGCACGGCTGAAATGCGCCGAATCCTTAAAGCCGCAATCAAACGCGATCGAGGTGATGCTGCGCTGAACCGAGCGCTGTCCGGCCAATTGGTTGTGGGCCGCAACCAGGCGTCGATCCCAGATAATATCCGACAGCGGTCGGCCCTGATCGGCAAAAAGTTTGCGCAGATAGCGCCCCGATATGCCGAGCCGCTGCGCCACAAATTCGCACGAGAGCGCCTCATTGCCAAGCTCATCCTCAACCAGGCGCATGGCCCGCTGAATGAGGAGATAGCGCGGTTCGCTGGTGCCACTGGAGGGCCCGTCGCGCGTTTCCAGAAGCGCGGCCGCCACCATGCCCAGCATGGTATCCTGCATTTGCCGCTTGGTGGCATCGCCGATCGCGTCCAGTTCGTTGCACACCTCGCCGATCAGCAAAGATGCCACCCGTCCCGTTCCGCTGTTACCTCGCACGGACACCGCGGTCAGATCCGTGACATTGCCGACAAGGCGCGAGAAACGGTCGCGTTCAATGCGCATCACCGTCATTGCGAAAGGCTGGCGCAGCGCGATGTGATAGTTGGCTGCCGTGTCATAGACGGCAAAATCTCCCTGCTCCAGAATGGCGTCACGCCCGTTCTGGCAAAGCACGGCGGATCCGGAATTGATCCTGCTGAGCAGCACATAATCATCAGTGGATCGACAAATGCGCGCCCTGTCACGCGTCACGGAATGCGCGGTTGCCCGCACATCCATGACCAGCGTTTCACGCAGATGGCGCAGCCGCATTTCGCCTTGAAACGGCGCATCCAAGTCAACATTCATATCGAGATCAATCAACGCATCGCATACCGCGTCGCGCCATTGCCTATGGTCTTTTGTGGCGTTGACCCGCCCCTCTTCGGTGTAATGCATCGCGCCCCCCTTTGTCCGTCCTGAGCACCCTGCCTTGATTGCACAAAAGCTGAAAACGATATGGTAGAGGCGCAAAGGGCGGACTCCACCCTATGGCCTCATTCTGCTGTCCTTCCGCTCACCGAGGTTGCGGCCATACAAACATCATCGATTGAGTATGATCGCCCCGCCCCCGTTACGCAACGACCTTTACCTTCACCCCTGCCTCACAAGCCAACGCGTAAAATGGGCGACCCGCTTACTGGCTGGCGCTGTCGCCCGCATCAATTTGCGCTTCATCGTCTTTGTCACAAATCGACGCGCGGGTGAAACGGCTGCGCGGCCTGTCATCAAACAGAACCTGGAACACGTCCGGCCGGGAATAATGCCCCACCGGATCGGCCGCAGCCTTGGCATAGGCGATCATGGATGTGTCGATTTCGGCAACGACCAACCCCTCCTCTGTGGGGGCAAGGCGGTCCGCCAGCGGCGCCCCATCAGGACCAAAAATCATTGAGCATCCGCCACCAAGCGGCAACAGATCGACCTTGTCAGGCCCATCGCACAGCATGGCCTGAATATGCGGTGTGACCAGAGTTGTTGCAGCAATAACGAAACATTGGCCCTCTGCAGCATAGACCTGCGTCACAGCGGTGTTGAGTTCGGCACCCAACGCATAGGCCTTGCCTTCATAGAGCGAAAAGGCCGGCCAGGCGGCAACGTGGATTTGTTCGTGCTGGGCAAACATGGCGTATTTGACCAAGGGCTGCAAATGCTCCCAACAGCACAGGGCGCCCAACCTGCCAAGCTCGGTGGCATGCACTTTCAGGTCGCAGCCATCACCTTCGCCAAATACCGACCGTTCGACATGCGTGGGGCGCAATTTGCGGCGATGGGCAAGGATCGCGCCGTCAGGCCCGATCAAAGTCTGCCCCAAATAGAGCGAGCCATGGTCACGCTCGCTCGTGCCCAGCACCACCGTCATGTCCGCCCGCGCGGCGGCGGCCGCGATGGCCTGCATTTCGGGGCCATCGCGCTCGATCGAATTGGCGTGATAGCGACCGATAAACTGCATTCCCCATGCCTGCGAGCCCAGCCACGACCAGAAAGGGTAACCTGGCACCCACGCCTCCGGAAAGGCCAGAAGCTTGACATCCTGACGCGCAGCTTGCTCGATCAACGCGATGGTCTTGTCCACCGTGCCCCCCAGATCGAGGAATTCAGGTGCCGCCTGAACGGCAGCAGCCTTGAAAGGCTTCGACAATGTCATTTCATTCTCCGTCTTTACAGATTGTATGCGGCAGGGTCACGTTCAGCCGAGCCCCCAGGCTTTCAACGGTGCTGAAACCGAGGTGCCGTTTCGGTCAGCAGGGCGGTCATCACCGCGCCAATCAGAAGCACGCCCGCGACCACCGCCAGCGTGGCCTCAAGGCCTGCGTGCTGGGCAATGTAGCCGCCGATGGCAGGCGCGATACCGCCGCCAAAAATCTCGCCCACCCCAATGGCCAAGCCCATGGCGCTGGACGCCATGTCGGCGGCAACCGATTCACCCGGAATGGGGCCGGCCAGCAAGGCATTTGCTCCGCAACACGCAAAGGCCGCGACGAAGAGCGCAAAGAATAA
Source organism: Novosphingobium humi (assembly GCF_028607105.1). Classification (GTDB taxonomy): domain Bacteria; phylum Pseudomonadota; class Alphaproteobacteria; order Sphingomonadales; family Sphingomonadaceae; genus Novosphingobium; species Novosphingobium humi. The sequence continues at coordinate 865,054 of NZ_CP117418.1, forward strand.
GCCGATCGAGCAAAAACCGGCGAAGGCCAAAAGCAGAAGTGCCGCAGCCCCGGTTACAAATGCCGCCGCCAACGACAGTTTTCGCCCCAACCTGTCCGAAACGGCCCCAACCGCAATCTGACCTGCAAAACCACCAAACCCAAGCCCCGACATCACCATGCCCATCGTAGCCGTGGGCAGATGTACGACATCTGTCAAAAACAGCGGTGCCATCACCCCAAGCACGAAGACGCCGCTCATCGAGCAGCAGATCACGGGCAAAACAACGCAGATATTCCGGTAATGCAGGACGGCTAGCCAGCCTGCGCTCGGGCCATGCTGCTCGACGTGTTGGGCAGCCACCGGCGTTTCGCGCAGTACGCGGCTAAGGAAAAAGGCGAGGATCAGCCCCGGCACGGCCACCAGCAGGAACACATCCCGCCACGATGGCAGGATCAGCACTAATTGGGTGGCGATAATCGGCCCCAGTGCCAGCCCGAAGAGCGCAAAGGCCGAACTGATGATCCCCAGATTGAGTCCCCTGCGCTTTGGCGGCGAGGCATCAAGCGCGGCGGCATAGCTCGACGGGCAGTAGGCGCCTTCAGCCACACCCATTGCCAAACGGGCCAGGAAAAGCGTCGTAAAGCCAGTCGCCAGCCCGCTCAAGCCCGACAGCAGCGAAAAGCCGATGACTGCCGGAATGATAATCACCCGCCGCCCGATCCGGTCAGCCAAACGCCCCATGACAATGGCAAACACGCCCCACGACAGGCCGATCGCCGCCGCCAACGCGCCCAGATCCTGGTAGTTGAACTTGAGCTCCCGCATGATCTGGGGGGCCAGCGGCGTCACCAGCCAGCGGTCGAGTCCAACCAGCCCGAAACCCAACGCAAGCAGGCCGACAGCCTTCACCTCATAAGCAATGTCAGGCTCGATCTGTCGCACTGAAGGCAAAGGGTTGTGCATCGCTGTCCCACCACACTGGAAATGTAAGGGGTGAGGATATGGCGCAAGGCTCCTGCCGGATTGGCTGAAGCGGCACGATCATTGGCACTGGGCGGCACAGCAAAGGATCACAGGTGGCCAAGTGATCAGAACAAGTTGACGTCGTCATTGCTGGGACAGCTATGGATGGGCAAATGGCGCAGAAACTCGCGTGCGGCATCACTCAGCAGGCTGCGGCTGCGGCGATACACCCAGAAATGACGCCTCAACTCCAGCGCCGGGACGTCCAGCCGCCTTACCAAACCTTGCTCAACCCGAGGCATCATCAGCGGCACGGGAAGCCAGCTCAGCAATTGACTTGCCTGACACATCGTCGCCATCGCCTCGACCGAGTTGGTTTCCATGCCGACGCAGACCTTATGCCCCAGGCTGCGAGCAAGGGCCTCAAACCGGACACGCGGGCTGAAGGCAGAACCGGGCATCACCCATTGCCGGGCAAAAATCTCTTCCAGCGCCGGTTTGGATGCGATGGGGTGATCATAGGCGCAAAAGACCGCGAAACTGTCGCTGTATTCGCAGCAGCCGATGCAGTGGAACGCCTCGTCGCTGATCTCCCCGGCGGTCACCACAAGATCGATCTCGCGCTGATCCAAAGCTTGCAGCAAGACGCTGTTGACATCTTCTCGCGCGTCAATCCGGACGGCCGGGCTGTGCTCCAGCATCCGGGCAGCCGCGTTCACCACCAGCCCGCGCATGACAGCCGCCACCGCCCCCACTCTCACAACACCGCGGCGCAAACCTCTGAAAGCGGACAGTTCATCGCGCAGCGTATCCATATCGGCCAAAAGATGCCGTGCGTGACGAAACAGCACCTGCCCGACTTCGGTCAACACCATGCCCCTCGTGGTGCGGTCGAACAGAGGCTGGCCCAATTGCGTTTCCATCCTTTGCACAAGGCGGCTGAGCGAGGGCTGCGCCAGATGGACTTGCGCGGCCGCACGGCCAAGGCTGCCGGTGATGGCCACGGCGATAAAACACTGCAATTCGCGTTCGGAGAAAGTCATGTTATCAGCGTATGCCTTTTACCCGAATATGCAATTGCGCGAATATCGTGATGTGTCATTCAGTGGCCACACAAATTGCTTGTGGCACCCGTTCTGGCGGGAAGCCACGCGCTTCGGGAGAGAACCGTGGCCATCACTGACTATATCGACGACCGCCCTGCCGAAGGCGTGTTTCGCGTAAACTCTGCCATCTTCACGGATCAGGCCGTCTTCGACGCCGAAATCAGGGCCATTTTCGAAGGCGGCTGGGTCTTTCTGGGCCTATCCTCACAGGCCGAGAAACCGCACGACTATTTCACCACACAGATCGGTCGCTTTGCGGTGATGGTTCAGCGCAATGGGCAAGGAGAGCTCGGCGCTTTCATCAACGCCTGCCCGCACAAGGGCGCGCGGCTTGCCCAGCTTCGCCAGGGGAACGCGCCGCTGCATGTTTGCCCCTATCACAGCTGGAGCTTTGACAGTTCCGGCCGGAACAAAGCCATCAAAAGCAAGCACGCGGGCTGCTACTCCGCCGCATTTGATCAGGACGATCATGGCCTGGCGCGCTTGCCCGGCTTTGCCGATTACCGCGGATTTCTGTTTGGCAGCCTGAGCGCTGATGTCCCCCCGTTGGCTGAGCATCTGGGTGAGGCCGCCAAATTGCTGGACCTTGTGGCCGATCAAAGCGAAGACGGGCTGGAATTGGTGCCCGGCCAGGTCACTTTCACTTTCGCGGCCAACTGGAAGATGCAGTTGGAAAACTGCTCGGATGCCTACCACTTCACCTCCACCCACCCGTCTTACATACGCGTGCTTGAACGGCGCCAACAAGCCTTCAGCCAAGATGTGGTCGCCTCGGTTTGGGAAAACAGTGATTACTGGAAGGACGATGCCACCGGCATCGGCGGCGGCAGTTTCAGCTTTGCCAACGGGCACGCCTTGAACTGGGGGATCTTCGGGGTGACGCCCGCCTCGCCGCTGTTCGACAGGGCCGGATCCCTGGCCCAGCGCCATGGCGAGGCCAAGCGTGACTGGATGTTCAACATGCGCAACCTCACCATTTTCCCCAATATGCAAATCGCCGAAAACGCATCGAGCCAATTGCGGATCATCCGCCCTCTGGCCGCGAACGTGACCGAAATAAGAACATGGTGCCTTGCCCCCAAGGGCGAGAGTGCCGCAGCACGGCGTCAGCGCATCAAGCAATATGAAGACTTTTTCAACCCGACCGGCATGGCCACGCCGGATGACACCATCTCCTATGAAAATTGCCAGATGGGTCATGGTGGAGGTCCATCCCGATGGCTGCAGGGCTATGCAAGGGGCATGACGGCCAGCGTTGCGGGAGGCAATCGTTTTGGTGACCTGATCAGCCTGCAACCCGAACAAAGCGTGCTGGCCAACCCGCAGCTTTGCGATGAAACGCTTTACCACAGCTACTACCGTGCTTGGGCCAACCGGATGGCGAAGGAGTTGGAGGCATGACGGCAAAGATCACGCGCGAGGAAGCGCAGGAATTGCTCTACCACGAGGCCCATCTGCTGGACACATGGCAGTTTGACGCATGGGTCGAACTCTATACGCTGGATGCCGAATTCTGGATGCCGGCCTGGCGTGACGAAATATCCACCACGCAAGACCCGGACCGCGAGCTGTCGCTCATATATTACAAAGGCAGGCGAAATCTGGAAGATCGCGTGATGCGCCTGACCTCGGGCCATTCCACCGCATCATCTCCACCCGCCCGGGTTTTACACCAGATCAGCAATGTCCGCATCACCCACGGGGATGAGGCCATGGCGGATGTCTGTTCCGGTTTCGTGTGTCATCGTCATGATACGCGGATGAACCGTACCGATTATGTCTTTGGCCGCTACGAGCACCGACTGGTCATTGAGGCAGGGGTCATTCGTATCGCAAAGAAGAAGATCATCCTATTAAACGACGTGATCGCCACCTCATCGGACATCTATTCTATCTAGTGTTTCTTTGCGAATCCACAGTTTACCCTTGTCGCCTATAGATTTGCGGACAGCTCTTTTAGAATCGCCAAAAACGTTTCTCTGTTTTCCGCCCCCACAATTTCATCAATTCTCGCATTGTGCGCTGCCGCCTTGATTTCCAGTTCGGCCAGCTGCGCTTCTCCGCCCGCACTCAGTTTCAGGCGGAAATTGCGGCGGTCGACCTCATCGCGCTCGCGTTCGACCAGCCCGGCCTTGCCAAGTTCGCGCAAGGACGCGGTCAAGGTCGACTTGTCGCGCCCGCTGGCCGCGCTCAACTCGGTCTGATTGATGCCGGGATTATCATGGATGATCCGCAGCAGGGCATACCAGCCCGGCCAAATATGAACCTCACCCACGCTACGGGAATAGGCGCCAAAGGAAGCCTCCTGCGCCCGGCGCAGATGATAGGCGATGACATTGTCCAACCCGCGCGTCCATTGCCTGTCGTCGGTTTGCACGACCGCCGCGCCGCGCCGCCTGTTACCGGCCATGGATCACGCCCGGCACGACGGACACGACCGAGACAAAATCAGCGTCATAGCGTTTAAGGCAAGGCATCAACGGTCCCATATCCGGCAAGAATGACCGGATCGGTCGCACGGCTGACACGCCAAAGTCAAGCTTGCCGAAACCACTGCTCCATCAACGCGGTGACGCATGGCGCGCGATCAGGCCAACAGCCGCCAGCACCACCACCATCACGCCGGCGATCGCCCCATGAAAACCGGCCAGCCCCAGTGCACCGATTACCATCGCTCCGAGCAAGGCGCTGGAGATCGCGCCAAGCCGACCAATGCCGGTGGCCAGCCCCACGCCACGTGCGCGGATGGCCGCCGGATAGATGTTTGAAGCCAGCGCATACAGGCTGGTTTGCGCCCCGTTGACGCAACCCCCCTCAATCGCAATCAGCGTAAAGGTAACCGCCAAAGGCAGGTTCGCATTGACCAGAAACGCCAGCGCCGCTGCCGCACCGACGGCCACCAGCGCCATTGCACACATCACCCGGCGCGAGCCGAAGCGCGCCATCAAGGCGCCACCCAACAGGGCCGTGACAACACCGCCCATGTTGAAAGCCGCCAGTCCTTGAGCCGCCTCAGCCACACTCAAACCGCTTTCGACCAGCAGGGTGGGAAGCCAGTTGAACGCGGCGTAGACCGACACCAGGGAAAAGAAAAACGCCGTCCACAGCAGCAGGCTGTCTGCCCGCCACGCCGGGGCCCAGATGGCGGACAGCGGCGTGGAGGGCTCATGCTGCCGCGGCGAGTTCAGTTCAGGCAGATCGGTATCACCCAAACCCATGCAGCGCAGGCTTCGTGCGACGCGTGTCGCACTGGCGCCGCGCGAGATCAGAAAGGTCACCGATTCCGGCAAAACCACCGCCAGAAGCAGCGCCAGTCCCAGCGTGCAGGCGCCCGCCAGCACAAACAACGCCTGCCACCCCATCACCGGCAAGATGGCCGAGGCCGCCATACCACCAACCACGCCCCCCAACGGCACGCAAACGATCGACAGGATGACCGCGAGGCTGCGATAGCGCGCAGGCGTGAACTCTGCGGCCAGCGCCGCGACATTGGGAAAAGCGGCGCCCAGCCCAAGGCCCGCCGCAAACCGCAAGCCCGCCAGTTCCAGCGGCGTGTGAACAAAGCCGATCAGCAAGGTGCCCGCGCCAAACAGGATCGTGCTGGCCACAAGGGCGGATTTGCGCCCGAACCGGTCCCCCACAACGCCGCCGCTGACCGCGCCGATCAGCATGCCAAACTGGGCGGCGGCCAGCGCGGCCCCCAGCGCCGCCTTGGGCAGCCCCCAGTCCTTCATCAGGCCGGGCAATGCAAAGCCAAGCGCCTGGTTGTCAAATCCGTCCAGCAGGATCGCCAGCGACACCAGCGCCAGCAGCAGCTTTTGCCGCCAGCCCCAGCGCCGCTCGTCGATGAGCCCGGCAACAGTCGAAGGCGCCTCTCCCAACGCCATCAGCCCAGCCTTGCCTCGACCACCACGGTGCGGCGCTCGTTCTTCAACACGGCAAAGGCTTCGCCCAGCACGGCGGCAAGGTCGCTGTCGCGGTCGACCACAAAGCTGGCCGCGCCGCCAGAGGCCGCGGCAATCGCACCATAATCAGGCGCGGGGGTAAAGCTGAGGTCGAGATCATTGGCCTTGCTGGCATGGCCATCGGGATGAACGGCAAGGGCCGAATGGCGCGGCGCGTTCCAACCGTCGTTGTTCAACACGACTTGCAAAAAGGGCGTTTCGTAACGGCGCGCAATCCAGTGAACACTCGAAGGCACAGTGAACATATAGCAGCCATCGCCCGACACGGCGACCACCGTGGCATCCGGGTTGGCCAGCTTCGCACCAATCGCCGCGCCGCCGTTCCAGCCCAGCGATCCGCCGCCGCTGGCAAACATGCTGCCCGCACGGGTGGGCGCCAGATGGTCGAACACCGGCTGATAATTGGTGATACCCTCGTTCATCACGATGGTCTGTTCATCGAATTGGTCGCGCAGAGCCGCCATCAAACGGGCGGTGGTCAGCCCGCCATCCGGCGTTTCCAAAGCCGCCACCTGCGCCCGGCGTGCAGCGCTGCGCGCGGTGTAATGCGCGGTTTTTTCCGCCAGCGCATCGGCATCGCAAGCCAGCGCCGCCACCGCCTCGCCAATCACCTGCAAGGCTTGTGCGGCATCAGCGCGATAGCTGCGATGCGGCTCGATATACCACAGCGGCATCTGCTCCTTCAGGGGGTCGATGTCGATGTGATAGATTTCGGCCGTGTCGGACGGCGTATTCTTGATCGGGATCCATGGCACGTCGCTGTCCACCACCAGCACCAGATCAGCGGCGGCAAGGTCGGGATTTTGCTCCGGATTGTTCCAGTAATTGCCAAGGTAGAACGGGCTGTCATGCGGCAGGTTGACGTAGCTGGGCACCGATTCCACAACGCCGGCACCGACTTGTGCGCAAAGCGCTACCAAGGCGTCCACCGCCGCCGGATTGCGCCCGAGATAGGAGGTAACGATCAACGGGCGCTTCGCTTTTGCCAATCTTTCGGCCAGAAAGCGAGCGTCCTGCGCGCCCAATGCGGGCGGCGTCACCGGCTGCCAACGCTCCATGTCGATATTCACCGGCTCGCATGGCGCCTCCAGCACTTCGCGCGGGGCCATCAGATAGACCGGCCCCTTGGGGTCCGACTTGGCGAACTGCATCGCGCGGTGAACCAGTTGCTTGACGTTGGCGCCGGTGCGAATCTCGTTGTCATAGCGCATATAGCCGCGCACCAGCCCGCGCTGGTCGTGCACATCCTGAATCCACTGGATGAACTCGTTGCGGCTGCCCAACATCTCACCCTCCTGAGTGAAGGGCGAGGAACCCGCGAAAATCAGGACCGGGATGCGCGCCTTCGCCGCATTATGCACCGCCCCTGCCAAGGCCTGCGTGCCGCATTCGACGTGAATGATCACCGCCTGCGGCTTGCCGCTGATCTGGGTGTGGCCATGAGCAATGGTCAAGGCAACCATCTCGTTGGGGCAGGTGACGATGGTGGGCACCGTGCGCCCGTTGGCACGCGCTTCAGCAATCGCCTCGACAAGTCCGGGGTGGTCGCTGCCCAAATTGACGAAGGCGTGCGTGATGCCTTGCTCGACAAGGGCTTCGAGAAAGGCAGTGGCAGTAGTGTACATCACGAACTCCTGACATTTTGGTCGAGACTGCGCAGCAGCGCGGTGCAATTTGAAAGCGCGGGTGCAGGCACGCTATGGCGATGGGCTGTGGCCAACAAGCCGCCCTGAATGGCGTCGACTTCGGTAAGACGCCCGGCTTCCACATCCTGAAGCATGGACGGTTTGTGGGCGCGGTGATTGGCCATGGCAAAGGCAACCGATTGGCGCACCCTTTCGTCATCGACCGCCACATCGTTGGCCTTTGCGATGGCAATCCCTTCCTCCACCACCTGCGATGCCAGATCGCGAGCGGGGGGGAAGTCGCCGACCTGGCCCACCGTCATCCGCGTGAGGGCGCAGATGCCGTTGAGCGCGGCGTTGAAGATCACTTTTTCCCAGATTGCGGCCTTGACCGAAGGTTCCGCCGTCGCGCCAAGGTCAGCCTCGGCCAGAGCGGCGGCAACCTGGTGAATGACGGGTCGATCCTCGCCCGTCAGGCTCCAGAACTTGACCGTGCCGTGGCCTGCAACATGGATGCGGCCATGGCCCAGCAGATCGGCGGGCCAATTGGTGATGCCCACCAGCACGCGATCGGCCCCGACCACATCGGCAATCGCCACATCGTTGCCAAGGCCGTTTTGCAGCGTCAGCACCATGCCGTCGGGGCGCAGCGCGCCCGCATTCTGCGCCATGGCGGCAGCGGTATATTGCGACTTGGTAAAGAGGATCAGCAGGTCCGCCTCTCCCTCCACCACGCCCGGCATGGCTGCCTCACAACGCGCCGGGGTGTCATTTTCCCAGACTCCGTCCGCGGCTATGGTGGCAACGCGGGCCGGGTCTGTGTCCACAAACACCACCTGATGCCCGGTACGTGCCAGGCGCCCCCCAAACAGGGTGCCCATCGCCCCTGCCCCCACAACCACGACTTTCATAGACATTCCTCTCGCGTAAGGGTCATTACCACCCGCTGCCCCACTGATACGGCATATCCAGACGGATGACATTGATCTCCTGGATCTTGCCGTCGGCGATCTTGAAGATCTCCTGAATCAGCGTGTCATGCGGGCGACTGAACAGCGGCAGGACCGATTGAGGGCCGCCGGAGGCAACGCCGGTGATGGCGGCATTGGCTTTGGGCTTGGATACCTCGATCACCATGGCGCCGACCACTATGCCACGTTCCACATCGACAATGGGGAAGCGGCGCTCCTTGATCTTGTCCATATAGGTGTAGTCGCTCATCACATTGCAGGCCCAGGTGTTGCCCAGCGGGTTGAGCGAGGTCTGATTGCCATTCTCATAGCGGCGGCAACCGGGGGCGGACTGCACCCCTGCCCCGTCATGCCGTTGCAGCCCCTCGAAATAGCTGTCGGCGATCGCGATCAATTGCTCGCGGGTGGATCGGCTCTTTTCGGGCAGAATCTGTTCGAAATAGGGGTTCGGCGCGGCAAGGCCCGGCACACCGCCGGCAGGGCGATCGCCAATGATCTGCTCGATCTCGGTGATCTGGCGATTCTTCACCGCGAGCCGCAGCCAATAGGCGCCGCGCCCGCCTGCCTCTGTCGCAACACCCAACATGGCGACTTGACCGGTTGCGGGATCGGCCACGATCTGGCGATAGGTGATGCCATCCACCAGCTTCCAGAAATAGTCCGATTGGGCCGACGAAGCCCGGCCATTGACCGTTTCCTTCACCCCCGCCGCCAGCGGCTGCCCAGTGCGGTCATGGGTGGGAATGGCGTTGATATAGCTTTCCATCACTCCGGTCAGGCAAGCCCGATCACATGACGCAACAGGCGCAGCATGCAGGGGAGCAAATGCGGCCAGCGCCATGACGCCGGTCAGCGCGCGGCTGATGATTGAATTCATGCTCATGGTTGGATCTCCCCAAGCCAAAAAGGCGGGCGCCACGCCGGGCGCCCGCCATAAGGGTCAGAACTTAAAGCGAGCACCGGCAGTCATATAAAGGCCAATGACGTCATAGAACTGCGACAGGGTGGACGCAGGCGCGATACCGAAGGTGGTGACACCGAGCGGCGGCGACTTGTCGAACAGGTTGTTGGCCGAGGCGAACAGATCCACACCCTGCAGCTTGCCACCCAGATGATAGGTGACGTTGAGATCGGTGTACCACACCGCGCCAATGTGGTTGTTGGCCAGGAACGAGGGCGCATAGGTGCTGTCAATCGCATGCCCGCCGATCAGCCGCTCCTGCACCAGCACATTCAGTCGGCCAAGGTCAAAGGCGGCGCTGGCCGTCCCCTGGAACGGGGTCTGGCTGGCCCGATCAATCGGAGCCGAACCCGGCGTCGTGGTTTGCAGCTTGGTCACGTAGGACGCCAGCGCCCGCAGCGAAACCTTACCCGGCAGCCCAAACACCGTGCCAATGCCAAAGCCGTAGTTCATCTCGAAGTCGAAACCGCGCGTCTTCAACGTGGCCAGGTTGAGATTGGGCGTGGCAATCACCGAGATGGCGCCGGCATTGCGCGTGATCAGCGCACACATGGCAGGATTGCCGGCGGCGCATTCATCCACCGTCTGCTGGTTGCTGAGGCGGGCGATGGCACCACTGATGCTGATGTCATAATAGTCAACTGAAGCGCTGAACCCACGCAGAAAACTGGGCGTGAAAACAGCGCCCACCGTCACGGTGTTCGAAGTCTCCGGCTTGAGATTGGCATTGCCGGGCAATTGGATCGTCGCCGTCACCGAAGCATTGGTATTCTGGCGATCAAGCACCGTGGCGATCGTTTGCGCCTGGGGCAGGAAGAGTTCGCCAAGATTGGGCGCGCGGATATCATGCGACACCGTGGCCCGCAGGCGCAGATCACCTGACGGCGCATAAACCAGCCCCGCCTTGTAGGTCCACACCGTACCCGCATTGGAATAATGCGTGACGCGGCCCGCGCCGTTCAGTTCGAGCGACTTGGCAAAGGGCTTGTCGGCCAACAACGGAATCTGGGCTTCGGCAAAGGCTTCGTCCACCAGATAGCTGGCGTTGACAGGCGAGGAGTTGCCGAGGAAATAACCACCCTGGGTGCCCAGCAGACTGCCGGGGAATCCTTGGGCGCCATTGCCGGTCTGGGTACTGGTGGCAAGCGGCGGCACCACTTGCTTCAGGCCTTCACGGCGATGTTCGGCGCCAACGGCAACCTGCACCTTGCCAGCGGGCAGCTCAAGCAGCGAGCCGCGCAGCGTAGCGGCCACCACATCCTGCGTCACAGTCTGGTTGGCATAGGCATTGCCCGCAATATACTGGCGCGCCGCGGCCGAAGGCGTGCCCGAGCCGAACAGGTTGATCGGCTCACAGCCATTGCCCGGATTGGTGAGCGTCGAGCGGCAAACGATCTGATTGGTGGCCGGGTTCACCACCGCATCGACGGCATTGTAAAGGTTCGCGGTAATGATGCCGTTGGCCGCCGTGAAATTGCCCTGCGTGCGGCCATGCTGGAAATAGGCGTCCCAGTTCCAATTGGAGCCGATGCGGCCCCTCGCGCCGATGACACCGCGCAAGACTTCGGTGTCGACCTGTTTTTGATAGACGCCAAGGTCAATGTTGTAGCGACCCATCTTGAAGCTGCTGCCCGGCGCCATTTGCGAGGCGATGCTGGCGGGCAGGTAGGCGTTGTCGGAATAGATCGTGTAGGCTGTGCCGTTCACGCCGTAGCTGTTGGCGCCGGCATTGTTGGTGATGTAGGTATGGGCATAATTGCCCTCGGCAAACACTTCGATGCTGTCCTTGTCACCATAGGCGATGTGAACAAAGCCCACCTTGGCATCCAGCGGAGTTTCGAGCGTGCCCGTGCCGACCGGGCTGGCACCATCGCCGCCCGACATCGAACCCGACGTGCGGTTGGTTCCAAAATTAAACGGCGCAGTCGCTCCATTCGGCAGAAACTGCGTGCCCGACAGCGGGCCCGAGACAATCAGGCCGCCGTTGGTGGCATAGGGAAACACCACATTGTCGGCCACGATCAGCGTGGGATTGGTGGGCGATGCCGGATTGGCCCCCGACACGTTCGGGTTGTTGACAAGGAAGCGGCCAAGGCGCTGCCACGCGCGGTTCTTGCCGCCGATGTTATAGCCCTGCGCTCCGGTGTCCTTGGTATAGTCAAAGCTGGCGACGATGCGCAGCTTGCCGTCGAGGAAGGATTTGCCGGCGGCCAGCGATACGCGCGTGGTGTTGCTGTCGCCGTAACGGCTGGTGCCCTGCGATACCAGGCCCTTAAGTCCGGTGAAGCGGTCATCCAGAATGAAGTTGGTCACGCCTGCGATGGCGTCTGAACCATAGGCCGCCGAAGCACCGCCAGTGACGACTTCCACCCGCTTCATCAGCAATTGCGGAAACAGGTTGATGTCGACCGCGCCCGCATCCTGGGTTGAAACGAAGCGGCGGCCATCAAGCAGCACCAGATTACGGTTTGTGCCGAGGCCGCGCAGGTTGAGGTAGCTGTGCCCGGCATTGGCGGCTGCGCCGCCTGCCGTGCGCGAGTTAGACCCGTTGAAGCTGGGCAGCGCCAGCACACCCTCGGCCAGACCACGTGGCGAAGTATCGAGCAAGCGCTCAGCCGTCATCACGGTGACGGGGGTCGGCTGAGCATTGCCATTGGCGGCAACGCGCGACCCTGTAACAACGATTTCCTGCGCTGAAGGCGTGTTTTTGGCTGCCTGATCTTCAGATTGTGCGTGCGCAGATCCGCCCCACAAACCCGCCAAGACCAACGCCATCATGCTCGCTGTTGTACGCGCATCCATCCCTGCATGTTTCATTTTTGCTCTCCTCCAAGCCGTCGACTCGTTGCGGCCTTGAGGCGCTGATACTTCACTTTGGTTTGATGACAAACTATTTTTGTTTGACGAAAAACTAATTATCCATCAAGCCGTGCCCAGAAAGTTTGAGGAGAAGATTCCATGACCTTGACCAGCCAAGATTTCACCCGACTGAACCCGATCACCGGAGAGGTGGCCTCAACGGCGCGCGCCATGCAGGCCGCCGACATTCCCGCGATTGCAGCGGCGGCCGCGGCGGCGCAGCCTGCTTGGGACGCGCTGGGGCCGAATGCACGGCGCGCGGTGCTGATGCAGGCGGCAGAGGCCTTGGTGGCCCGCAAGGATGATTTCATCGCCGCGATGATGGCGGAAATCGGCGCCACGGCGGGCTGGGCAGGCTTCAACCATATGCTCGGCGCCAGTATGATCCGCGAAGCAGCAGCGCTGACGACACAGATCACCGGCGAGGTGATCCCGTCCGACAAGCCCGGCTGTCTGGCGATGGCGCTGAAGGAGCCGGTGGGCGTAATCCTTGGCATCGCTCCTTGGAATGCGCCGATCATTCTGGGCGTGCGCGCGATCGCGGTGCCTTTGGCTTGTGGCAACGCCGTGATCCTGAAGGCTTCCGAACAATGCCCTCGCACCCACGCTCTGATCATCGAGAGCTTTGCTGCGGCGGGATTCCCGGAAGGTCTGGTGCAGGTCGTCACCAATGCGCCCGAAGATGCCGCCGAAGTCGTCGGCGCCCTGATCGACGCGCCGGAAGTGAAGCGTATCAACTTCACCGGCAGCACCGGGGTGGGCCGCATTATCGCCCGCCGAGCGGCGGACAACCTCAAGCCATGCCTGCTCGAACTGGGCGGCAAGGCGCCCTTCATCGTCTGCGCAGATGCCGACCTTGACGAGGCCGTGAAGGCGGCCGCTTTCGGCGCCTATTTCAACCAGGGCCAGATCTGCATGAGCACCGAGCGGATCATCGTGGTGGACGCCGTAGCGGAGGAATTCGCGGCGAAATTCGCTACCAAGGTCAAGACTTTGGCCGCTGGCGACCCGCGCGAGGGCAAGACGCCTTTGGGCGCGGTGGTGGATGCCAAGACGGTCGCCCATTGCCTTGCGCTGGTAGGCGATGCCGTCGCCAAGGGCGCCGAACTGCTGGTCAGCGGTGACACCACGCAGAACGTCATCATGCCTGCGCATCTGGTCGACAAGGTGACAACCCACATGAAGCTGTTCCGCGACGAAAGCTTTGGCCCGGTCGTCGGTATCATCCGTGCGCGCGACGAAGACCACGCGATCGAATTGGCCAATGACACCAATTATGGCCTTTCCGCCGCGCTCTTCACTCGCGACACGGCCAAGGGACTTCGCCTCGCCAAACGTGTCAAGTCCGGCATCTGCCACATCAATGGCCCCACCGTTCACGACGAGGCGCAAATGCCCTTCGGTGGCGTGGGCGAAAGCGGTTATGGCCGCTTCGGTGGCCGCCAAGGTATCGACAGCTTCACCGAAACCCGCTGGATCACGGTCGAAACCCAGTCGGGGCATTATCCGATCTGATCGAGGAATGGCGAGCCGATGGACAGAATTTGTACGCCAGCTTGCCTGAAAAATAGCGTCCTCACCAAAGCGCTTTTTACGGTGGATGAAGCAAGCCGCTCGTCGCCATCTCCGCCGTCGTGCGAAAGATGATCATGACTGCCCATGCCTTGCTCAAAGCGAAGCGCTGCTGGCAACAATCTCTGGCCTGACCGCCATGGATACTTTAGCCCTGCAATTTGCCATATCGTTTTGGACGAGACGACCGTCGATGAGCGCTATTTGCGTCGCGCAACCTAACAATTGAACTATGGCAAAGTCCGCATCTCATCGCGAAGGTGCGGACTTTTCACCTCCTCGGACGGCGGGTCAATGCTTGGCCTCCACGCTTCGAGTATTATTCACCAAAGCCTTCACCACCTCTTACGTTTGCCGTTCCTGCTCAATCTGACACAAATGACTGCAGCGGGCATATCTTTGACTGAACTTCTCCGAACGGGACAGGACCAAGGAACATTCTCCTGCCCTCCCTCGCCTGCGCCTCGCTCAGCCAGCCCCCCAAGCTTCACCGTCCGATCCCGTCCGCTGATGCGTCCCCTCGCTCGCAGGCTTGATCCTCCCCTCCTTCGCCTCCTTGCAGGATCCCGGCGTCGCATGCGACGGCGGCTCCGGAGGTGATGATCAAGCAAGGCCAGACCATCGCGCTCCGGGACCAGACAGGAATGGCCCGGTGGGCCATGGCATGATGCCGGGGCGCGCTACCGCGCGCATATCTGTGCTCGGGCTCACCATAGGCGACCTGGGAAAGTGTCAAGAAAACAACGAGATAGACCGATTAGGCCGCTGGCGGTAATAAGTAATCACCAAGAGGGAAACGCCCCTTGGAGCCAAGAACGGCTTAGCCTGACAAGTAAAGGATAGTATTATGGCCAACATCGGTTTTCTCAACGCCAACGAACGCGGTTCTTTCATCGGCAAGATCGAAACGCTTGCTTTCACCAATGTGGTCGGTCTGCGCCCCGTTCAGAGCAGCAACCCCAATGCTCCCAAATACGACATGATGGCGCGATCCTCGGCCAATAGCTGGATCAAAATCGGCGCTCTGTTTGAGCAGGTCGCGCGCACCAGCGGCGAGGTGTTCTATCAGGGACGCATCGACGATCCCAGCATGGCCAAGCCGATGGACATTGCCCTCTTCCGCAATGAGGAGGGCGGTTACAACGTGGCATGGACCCGCCGCCGCCCCCGGCAGGACATGCCCAGCACCCGCGAGGGTGACGAAGCCACCATGCCCGCCAGCATGGACGACGGTCTAGGCGAAAGCACCGCTGACAATCACGTCATGCATTGATCGCGTTGGGAGTGGGGGACGCGTGGATGGCGCTCCCCCACGACAACACAAGATTGCCAATGTTGCTGCCCTATCCTGCCCCATGAGCGCAGGATCTTTCAAGGGAAATTCCCATGACGAGCTTTGCCGGCTTTGCTGATTTCAACGAGCATTACGAGAGCCTCACCACGACGGAGAATTTCGCCGGAGCCTTCGCGGGCGAACTCGAACGCGCCCAGCTTTCGATCCATGACGAACCCACCAGCGCCGACATGCCCGACCCCGACGCGGCGCGGCTTTGCACACAGCAAATGGTGGCGGAACTCTTCGCACTGATGGGGGACACGCGCCTTGCTCCGCTGGCCTCGCGCATCGCCTGGGGTATGGTCAATTCCTTTCACAAAGTCGCCCAGCAGATCGCCCGCGAAGAGGACGACGCGGCCCGTAACCTTGGCGAACTAGCCCGTATTCAAGACCCTTCAGAAATCCACGCGCTCGAAGTGGAAGAGAAGCAGCGCCTTTGCGAATCCTTGAGCGAAGCGCTGGCAGCCATCGAGTGTATGCGCGATCATGCCGCCGAAGTGTACCGCGTCGAAACCGGCAAACCATGGTCGGCCACCAGCGGGAGCCGTACCTCTCGCGCCCTCACCGCCTCGCAGATCGAGGCGCGCGATTTTCTCGCCGCCCGCGCGCAATCGCGCCGCGAGGCCCACGCCCCCACAGGGCCGGTTGTGGTGGTGTCGGGCGGGTCCGCATGGCAGGCCCACGAACCGCTCTGGCAGCGCCTTGACCTGATCCGTGAGCGCGTGCCCCATATGACTTTGGCCACCACCGCCCAGCGTTCGGGAACCGATGCCATCGCCGCTGCATGGGCCGCAAGCAGGGGCGTGCCTATTGTCGCCTTTCGCCTGAACCGCGCCAAGGGGAACAGCGCGGGCTTTGATCGCAATCGCCAGCTTGTGGCGCTCTCCCCCGTTGAAGCGATCATCTGCGAAGGATCAGGCTTGCAGGTCAATCTTGCCCAGCGTTGCCGGGAGGCGGGTGTTCCTCTCACCATCTTTCGTGCCGCGCAGTTTGCCCAAGTGGAGGGAAGCAAGGCCGCTTAAGGCGGCCCGTCGACCGGCAAAGGCCGGTCGGCATTTGCCGTTGTGGAACGATAGGAGGCTAACGGAACGAACGGGGCAGAACGAAAGCAATTTTCATCGAAGCTTTGTGAAGGCGGGCCAAAAAATCGCGCCCCTGTCGGGGCGTGTTCTCGCGCGGGCGGACTCGCGTCCGCCGCATGGCTGCGCCAGCAAAGAGGCAGGCCTCGCGGGCGCTCGGCCTGCCATCTTCTCACCCTTCCCTTGCCAATCGGCGTAGCGCCTCACTGGCGCCCAGTCTGGTGATGGCTGCGGCCAAAGCCTTGGCTTCAACCCGGTTCATCGCCGGGATCTTTACCCGCTCCAGAGCGGCCAGCAGGAAGCCCCTCCCCGCGTCGAGCGCGGCCTCACGCGTGGCCTTTTCCCTCTCCGCCAAAGCGACCAATTGCGCTTCCAGCTTGGCCTTCTCCGCCGCGATACCAGCCAGATCATTTTCCAGTTTCTTTTGCTGCGCCATGGCGCGTGCCTCCTTGTTCGATACGAAGTGATCGATGGTCAAGGACCGAGGCTCTCGAGCAGGACGCGCATCCCTGACCCTACCGGTCCGGGCCTCGGCTGCGGCTCACTCCTCCGCTATCCGGCGCCCCAATAGGGGCGCCATTGCGCGATGTGGGACGGCCAGCGGCCAGCGTCAAGGCTGGCGCCTTACCGATCGTTTTGGCACCGGACCTTTTCACGCAGCCTCAGCCCAAAAAGCGGCGGCCGGAGCAAAGCGGACACGCCCCTTCGGAGCGTGGCGTATATGCTTCTGCAGGGCCTGGACTGGTTGGGGCCAGCCTTGCGCCTGCCGGACGCAGAAGGCATCGCCAGATGGAGAGGCTGGACCTATCCCGAGAGGAAGCTGGTCCAGTCCCTACAGAAGGAGGAGTGCACACCCTACACGGATCACCGTAGAAGTGCTGAGTAAGTTATTGTTCTTGCTCAGAAGGCCGACCGCTTATGTCCTCCAATCCGAAACAAGAAAATGGCTGTCAGGTAGCCGAAATTGATGCTGCCTTTTCTTTGAATCAGATCCCATCAAACAACGAGAAACTCACCGGCCATCATGCCCGTCGCAAGGCCCCTTGCCGCGATACAATCCTATGGGACAGCGAGGTTCCCGGTTTTGGTATAAGAATGCGTACCAGCGGCGCCAAAAGCTGGATCGTCAAATTCAGTGATCGCGCCCAAAGACGCTTCGTGACGTTGGGCCAGCCACCGGCCATGGATGTGCGCAAGGCCCGCGCCGAGGCGAGGAAGCTGGTCGCAGCGGCCCAGACGGTGGGGCTGCCTTGCGCGGTGGGAAAAGCTTCGGGCGAAGGGCTCACTTTTGCCAAGGCGGCAGCCGAACTGCTTCCTTCTCTCGCCCGGCAGTGGAAACCTTCCACCGTGAAGACCAACTCATCCTATCTGCGGCGCACGCTGATCCCCTTCTTTGGCGACATGCCGATGGCGACCATTCAGCGCACCGATGTTGCCCGCTGGCGCGACAGCCTCGCCGCGAAGGGAGGCACGTTCAACCGCGCGGTGCCGGTGCTCTCGATCCTGATGCAGGAGGCCGAGGCTTTTGGCTATCGCCAGCACGCCTCCAACCCCTGTCGTGGCATAGCGCGCTATAAGCGGCGCAAGATGGAGCGCTTCCTCAGCATGGCCGAGTATCGCGGGCTGGGGCATGTGCTGCAAGAAGTGGAGGAGGAAATGCCGCAAGCCGTCGCCTTGCTCCGGCTGTTGATCGCCACCGGGGGGCGCGTGGGCGAGATCGCCAGCTTGCGCTGGGAGTGGGTGAAGGAGGCCCGCATCTTCCTCCCCGACAGCAAGACCGGGGCCAAGGTGATCTATCTCAACGCCCCCGCCCGCACCATGCTTGAAAGGTTGGGCGCGGATAGTCGTCAGGGTCTTGTATTTCCCTCACCCTATAATCCCAACAAACCAATCAAAATCTGGTCGGATTGGCAGAAGATCCGCCAGCGTGCCGGACTGGGGGATCTGCGCCTCCATGATCTGCGTCACAGTTTTGCCTCGCTGGCGATCCGTCAGGGCATCTCACTGACCATCATCAGTCGCCTGCTTGGCCATGCTCTGCCCGAAACGACCGAGCGCTATGCCCATCTGGCCGATGACTCGATCTCGGAAGCCGCTGATCGCGTGTGCAGCGTCCTTGCGCAAGGCTTAGGGGTGGCGGCATGAACGCCCTGACGCTGACCGAACTGGTCACAGAAGAACTGGCTGTCCTTGGCGCTACGTTTGATCGGGCGCCAGATCGCCCTGCCCGCCTCACCCAATGGTGCGCCAGACTGCCGGGCTTTGGCACCCGCTGCTATGCCAACGGGCGCAAGGCCTATGTGGTGCAGGCCGCCATGGAGGGACGGACACGGACCGTCACGATTGCCGATAGCCGGGTCATCACCGAGGCCCATGCCCGCGGCATCGCCCGCCGCGTGCTGCTGCGCGTCCAGACCGGGGAGAACCCGGCCGATGCCAAGACCAGAAGCAAGGCCATGCCGGTCTTCTCGGCTTTCCTCGTCCGCTATTGGGCAAACGCGTCGGCAGGCTGGAAGGCCTCCACGCTGGACCGGAACCGCTACTACCGCACGCATCTCGTGACGGCCTTTCCACGACGACATCTGGATGCGATCACACCCGGCGATGTCCGAAAGTGGTTTGCCAAGGTAACCCGCACCGCTGGACCTGCGGCGGGCAATCGAAGTTTTGAGCTGATGCTTTCGCTCTTCCGAAAGGCGGAAGAATGGGGCGAGTTACCGTCAGGCTCGAACCCTTGCCACGGGATCAAGCGCAACAGGCTGCGCAAGCATGAATGTTTGCTCTCGGCGGAGGAACTGACGCGGCTTGGGCAGGCATTGGATCTGGAGGCCGAAACCTGTCCCAAAGAGGTGGCGGCCTTGCGGCTCATCATCCTCACCGGTTGCCGCAAGAGCGAGATCTGTAATCTGACATGGGATGAGGTTCGTGGGCGGCGACTGTTGCTGCATGATGCCAAGACCGGGCCGCGCACAGTATGGTTAGGCAAAGAGGCTCAGGCGATCCTTGACGGGATCGAGCATCATCCGATGCACGATGAGGTCTTCTGGACGGAAGGCGGGCAACTCAACATCAATCAACTGGATGGCTGCTACTATCGTGTGCGGCGTGCCGCTGGGCTTGATCATGTCCGACTGCATGACCTGCGGCACAATTTTGCCAGCCACGCGGCCTCCATGTCCGAGACGCTACCCATGATTGCCAAGCTGCTAGGCCATGCCGACATCAAGATGGCGGCGCGCTATGCCCATCTCGATGACGCGTCCGTGCTGGAGGCCTGCGAGGCCATCGGAGCGGCGCTGCGGATGGTATTGGTGTAGGGAAGACCCGAAAGCTAAAGTTCTGATAGCAATTAGGGCGCCTTGTGTTAAGATGTACACATCCGACTACAAGGCGCCCTTGATGAACAGCACCACCATGACGATCCGCGTGCCGGTTACCCTTCATGACAAACTGGCCCGGCTAGCGCAGGGAACCAAGCGCAGCCGGTCTTATCTGGCGGCGGAAGCTCTGGCTGCCTATGTGGATCGAGAGCTTTCCATCATCGAAGGCATCCAGCAGGGTTTGGCCGATGTGACCGCTGGTAAGGTCATTCCCCATGACAAGGCCATGGCCGACCTGCACGCCATCATTGATGCTGCCGAACGCGGCAAGTCCTCCAGCCAGTGAGGCGGGTGGAATGGGCGGAATCAGCCCTCACTGATATCCGCACACAAATTGAATATATAGCCGTGCAGGATCCACAGGCGGCTCGCAAGGTAGCCAATGCCATTGGCCAGACTGGCGCAGCCTTGGGAGAATTTGCGACCGGCCATCCGGGGCGTGTGGCGGGGACTTACGAGAAATTGGTGCGCGGGCTGCCCTATATCATCGCCTATGCTCTGACTGACAAGGAGCAAGCTGTCTCGATCTTGCGGGTTATCCATACCGCGCGGGATTGGACTGAGGAAGCTTGGCCAAGGGCATGAAATTGGCGACTGCAAGATCGCCAGGACCACAAAACAAACCGGCAGCAGGCCAATTGCCACCTCCCTAACGGAATAACGGTGTGAAGGCGGGCAGAGGCCCACCTTCCTCCTTTCAGGCGCGATCCATGTGATCATGATCGACAGGATCAACACGCCAAACCCCACAAGAGCGCCCTACTCTGCCGGGACTTTACGATCCGCAAACCAACCCATGTAAATGTACATCAGCGGGTAATGGGTGATGTAAAGCGGATAGGACAGATCGCCAAAGAAACGGGAAGAACAGGATCACACAAAGCGCTTCATAAAGGCTATTGATCTAGCCATGCTGCATATCTCCAATACAAGCCACCGCGACGTTGGAACCAATGCCTGCGATTAAGGCTAATGATCAAATCCCTACCAAAGACTTCTCCTCGCTGCTGCGCCGCGTCATCTGCGCCACCGCGATCACGGCGAGCAGACTAATCAGCCCCGCCCCGGTCAGCCAGATGCCGGGGGCGCCCTTGTCGCCGGTCGCCTCGATCAGATAGGTCGAGAGCGCGGGCGTGAAGCCGCCGAAAATCGCCGTGGCCAGACTATAGGCCAGCGCAAAGCCGGTGGTGCGGACATGGACGGGCATGATCTCGGTCAGATGCACCACCAGCGCGCCATTATAACCGGCATAAATCGCCGCCAGCAGCAGATCGACCATCACCAACCGCTCAAAAGAAGGCGCCGCCACCATCCATTGCAGCGCGGGATAGCCCACCAAAGCGGCGAGCAGCGAACAGGCGATCAATTGCGGCGTCCGCCCGATCCGGTCCGACAGCGCGCCCATCACCGGCAACAGCACGAAATTGGTCATCCCCACCATCAGCGTCACCAGCATGGATTGCGCGGGCGTCAGATTGAGCACACTGGTGCCATAGGTCGGCGTATAGGCGGTGAGCATATAGAAGAACACCGTGGTCGTCACCGCCATGCCCATGCCCAGCAGGACGACGCCCGCATTGGCCAGGATCGCATCGAGCGAGGCGCGCAGGTCGGGCCGCGAGGTGCTGTGTTCAAACGCCTCGGTCTCCTTGAGTGCGCGGCGCACCAGCAGCAAAAATGGCAGCAGCAGCGAGCCCAGCACAAAGGGAATGCGCCAGCCCCATGTCTCCATCGTGCCCGGCGGCATAAGCGAATTGAGCAAAAGCCCGACCAGCGCGGCAAAGATTACCGCCACCTGCTGGCTGGCCGATTGCCATGCGACGAAAAAGCCGCGCCGCCCGTCGGTCGCCACCTCGGAGAGATAGACCGAGGCGCCGCCCACTTCGACACCCGCCGACATGCCCTGAATCAGCCGCCCCAGCAGCACCAGCAAAGGCGCGGCAAGGCCGATCTGCGCATAGGTCGGCATGCCCGCAATCGCCAGCGTGCCCACCCCCATCAGCGCCAGCGTCAACAGCAGCCCCTTACGGCGGCCATGCCGGTCAATATAGCTGCCCAGCACCACCGCGCCGACCGGCCGCATGAGGAAGCCTGCGCCAAATGTCATGAAGGCGAGCAGCAAGGATGCCGCCGGATTGACTGCGGGGAAGAAGGCCTTGCCGATGGCCTTGGCATAATAGCCAAAGACCATGAAATCATACATTTCGAGGAAATTGCCGCTCGAAACAATGAACACCGCTTTGGTTTTTGCCCAGCTGGCATTCTTGTCACCTGACATGGTGCGCTCCGCATGAAGGGGGAAAAGGCGGGAGGAAGGCGTGTTGCCCCCCTCCCCAAGGGTGGTTCAGAATTTGCCGCGAATGCCGACACGGAACATGCGGCCCACCTGATCATAGAGATCGGGTTGGGTGGGCAGCGGGGTCGCGCCGGTGGTGATGGGCGCAAAGGGCGGCTGATGATCGAGGATGTTCTGGACATTGAGGAACAGCGTCTGCTCGCCGCCGAAAGTCTTGAACTTCGTCGAGATTTCGCCGTCGAGATAGAATTGCGCACCCACCGAGCCGAAGTCGGTATCGACGCCCACGATCTTGGTCTTATCCCAGATCATCCCGCCGATATAACGGCCTTGCAGCATGACGCTGACATGGTCGCTGTCATAATTGGCGATCAGATTGCCGCGCCAATGCGGCTGAACCGAGCCGCTCGACTGGGTGATCATATTGCCCGCATCATCGACCGGATTGGTAATGAGCGGGCTGAGCGTGCGGTTATGCGCGACATAGCTGGCGAGCAGGCGGAAGCCGAGCCGGGCCTCATTACGCAGAGTGGTGCGATATTGCGCCTCGATGTCGACGCCAATGGTCTGTTGCGAGGAGAAGTTGATCGGCGAGGTGCGCGTGGCCACCACCGCATTGCTCGCATCGCGGGTGACAAAGGCGCAGAGCGGCGAGGTCTGGTTGGTCAGGTTGCACTGATCCACCGCCGTCTGGCCGCCGATATTGGAAATCGAATCGCTGATCTTGATGTCATAATAATCGACCGCAACGTTGAAGCCGCTAAACCAGCTCGGCTGATAGATCACGCCCAACACCTTGGTGATCGCCTTTTCCGGGCGCAGCGCGGTGTTGCCATAGGTCTGATTGGGCACCGCCGAATAGGTGCGGTTGGTCAGCGTATCGGTGATCGTGAGGTTGTTCTGGCGGCCCGAGGCATAGAGATCCTCCAGATTGGGCGCGCGAATATCGCGTGAGATCGTGCCGCGCAGTTTCAGATCATTGGAAATCTGCCAGTTCAGGCCCGCCTTCCAAGTGTTCACCCCGCCGCTGGTCGAATATTCGGTGTGGCGCCCGGCCAGGCTGGCCGAGAGGCGGTGGAAGAAGGGCTTGTCGATCAGCAGCGGGATGTTGAGTTCGCCGTACACTTCCTTGACGTTATACTGGCCGATGAAGTTCTGCTGATTGACCAGACGATAGCCGCCCGCCTGCGAGAGCGCATCCGAGGTCGTGGTGGCCTTGGCATTGCGCCATTCCGCGCCCAGCGCGAGGCCCACAGACCCGGCGGGCAGGTTGAACAGATCGCCCGAAATATTGGCGTCGGCCACCTGCATTTCGCTGCGCGTATCGAACACCGAAGTGCCCATCACATAGGCCATGGCCGCCGCCGAGGGCGCACCCGCGCCAAACGGATTCAAAGGCGCGCATCCCGCCGCCGCCGCGCGCAGGGTTGCGTTGGCGCTCAACGTGTCGGCGCAGACGATAGCGCCGCTGCTGTCACGGGCGGTGTTGACCGCGCGGGCCATGTTGGCGGTGATGAGGTTGTTATAGGTCGGGCTGTGGTTGTCAGTACGGCCATATTGATAGGACACATCCCACTTGAACCCGCCCAGCTTGCCTTCCAGCCCGACCAGACCGCGCATCGCGGTGTTCTCATTGCCGGTATAGGTCGGACCGGACTCCATGGTCAGCCGGTTCATGCTGAAGCCCGTCACGCCCAGCGCGGTCATTTGCGCCACCAGCGCGGGGGCCGCCTGCGCCAGATAGGGGTTGCTGCGGGCGATGGAGAGCGTGGTCGTGGTCGGGCTGCTCTGGAAATTCGAAATCGTCCAGCCATAGGTGCCCTCGACGAAGAAATTGATCGAAGGGGTGATTTCAAAATCGGCATGGGCGAAGATCGAGCGGCGCTTCAACGGGCGCACGATTTCCTGGCCTGTCGACACGCGATAGCCGTCGCCGCCATTCTGCGTACCGCTGGTGACGCCGACATCGGTGGCCAAAGTGCCGTAATTATAGGCGCTGAGCGTGCCATCGGGGGCGAATTTCATGCCCCGGATCAGCGCATTGTTGGCCGTGGTGCCACCCGTGCCATTCACGATCAACCCGCCCAGCGTGTAGGGCGTCCGCAGATCGGAACCCGTCACCAGCGTGGGGCTGCCCGAGGGATTGCGCAGCAGGTTGGGCGCGGTGTTGCGGAAATCGCGCGCTTCTCCCTTAACGCCCGAACCATCATAATATTCGCCGCCCAAAATCAGGTGGCCGATGCCCCCCAACTTGGTGCCATAGGCCAGCGAGGCCTTGAATTCCTGATTGTCGCCGCGCTGCGAAATGCCCTCGCTGACCGTATAGCGCAGGCCTTCGAGCTTGCGGTTGAGGACGAAGTTGACCACACCGCCCACGGCATCCGAACCATAAGTGGCCGAGGCGCCGCCCGTCACCACATCAACCCGATCGACCAGCATTTGCGGGATCAGGTTAACGTCCGTGACCAGACGCGGATCGGCCGGGACAAAACGCCGGCCATCCACCAGCGTCAGCGTGCGCAAAATGCCAAGGCCGCGCAGATTGAGGAAATTCTGTCCGCCCGCCCGCGTGCCGCCGCCTGCGGTCTGGCCGCCGGTGGGCACGACGGAGGGCAATTGCTTGAGCCCTTCGGCCAGATTGCCGGGGGAGGCTGATTCCAGCGCCGCACTGGTCAGGGCCGTCACCGGGGTTGGCGTTGAAAAGGTGGTGGTACGCAGACGCGAGCCCGTCACCACAATGTCGACAGCGGTCACCGCATTGGGCGCAGCCTGTTCCTGCGCCATGGCCTCCGTGGCGCCAAACCCGCAGCTCAACCCAAGGGCAAACAGCGATGCCCCCATGCTCATGGTATTTTTGGATATCATGTTTCCCCACTCCCTGTTCTGGTTGTTATGATGGCGTTCGACGCCCTGACGGAGGCGTCCCATTTGGCGAAAAAGCGTTCGCGATTGCTGTGGTCGAGGCCCGCCATCAGCGAAGGCCCGACATGGATGGCACGCGCATTGCCCGCCCGGATCGGCATGTCATCGCGCGCCACATCGCGGCGCAGCGGGATCATCCCGTGATGGCTGAAGGCGGCCTGTCCGGCGCGCGAGAGCATGAAATCGAGAAAGGCGCGCGCCGCATTGCGATGGGGCGCGCCCCGCGCGATCAATGCCACGCGTGATCCGATCAGCATATAATCGCGCGGGATCAACACACCGAAATTGGGATCCCGGCTCGCGCGGTCCAGCGCATAGGAACCGATCAGATTATAGGCAAAGAGCATCTTGCCGCGGCTGACATCATCAATCATCCGCGCGGTGGAACTGTACAATTGCGGGTTGCTCAGACCGATCGCGGCCACCAGATCCCAGTTGTCGCGGTCGATGCGCAGATCCTCGGTGATATAGAGAAAGCCGGTAGGGCTGGCCTTGGGATCATACATGGCCACCCGCCCGCGAAACGCATCCGGACGCCGGTGCAGCAGGCTGGCCAGTTCGTCATGATCGCGCGGCAGATCGGCGGGCGCCACCAGACGCTTGTTGTAACCGATCACGATGGGTTCGGAGGTGACGGCATAGGCCTGATTTTTCCAGACCGCCCAGCCGGGCAGCGCGGCGCCCTCGGGCGAGGCATAGGTCTGGGCATAGCCGTCGTTGACCAGCTTGATCTGAAGATCCATCGCCGAATTGATGACCAGATCGACGGCGGGCCTGCCGCTGTTGATCTCGCGCCGCGCCCGCTCATAAACATCGCTGGCCGAGAGCGATTCATAGCGGATGGCGATTTGGGGATAGATGCGGTTGAACGCGCTCGCGACCTCGTCAAACTGGGCGCGGTCGGTCGAACTGTAGATGACCAGCGCCTGCTCCACACCGGGGCGCACACCATCGACACCCGAACATCCGGCAAGCATCAGGGGTGCCGCCAAGAAATATGAAAAGCCCCCCCTTTTGCCGGGGGCCGATTGTGGCCTGTCCATCCTCGCCTCTTTTGTATTTGTTGAAGCGGTACTAGGCTTGGAGGCTTTCACCGGCCTTTCATGGTTTGAGGAAATTGCAGTCATGGCACGGGTTCTCCTTGTTGAAGATGATCGGACACTGGCTAGTGGACTGATTACACTTATAAAAAATTCCGGTTTTGCCATTGATGCGGTGCGTTCGGGCGAGGAAGCGCTCGAAGTGGCAGAGGCCGAACCCTATAATCTTATCATATGCGATGTCGGCCTTCCCGGCATGTCTGGCTTTGAAACGATCCGGCATTTGCGTGCACGCGGGGCCACGGTGCCGGTGCTGTTCCTGACCGCGAGGCATGAGCGCGAGGACCGCATTCAGGGGTTCGATCTTGGCGGCGACGATTATCTGGGCAAGCCTTTTGATGCCGATGAATTGCTGGCCCATATCCGGGCGCTGGTGCGCCGCTCGGCGGGATCGGCCAGCCCTTTGCTGCGCGTGGGACAATTGATATGCGATTTTTCCGCCACCAGCGCGACTGTTGCCGATCGCCCGCTGGTCCTGCCCCGGCGCGAATGGTCGGTGCTATGGGCGCTGGCCTCGCGCGCGGGCAAGGTGGTGCCCAAGGACAGGCTGCTCTCCGAGGTATTTGACTATGATGATCCGGTCGGCTCGAACGCGGTCGAGGTCTACATCACCCGCCTGCGCAAGAAACTGGCGCCGGATGGGCCAAAGATCACATCGCTGCGCGGGCTCGGCTATATGATGGATGTGTCCTGACATGGTGTTGGGGGCAGGATGGTCGCTGGCGCGGCGCCAATTGGTGGTGCTGGTTTCCTCGCTGACCGGGGTTGCCCTGCTGCTGGGCCTGAGCGGCTCTTGGTATATCCATAATTTTGCCGAGCGCACATCGGACCGGGTGCTGCGCGCATCGGCCAATGCGGTGTCGGAAACCGTCACGCTGGAGCGCGGCAAGGTCAGTCTCGAAGTGCCCCCCGGCGCCTTTGGCATGCTGGAGGACAGCGCCCGCGACAATGTCTATTACGTGGTGCGATCCGGGCGCCAGATCATCACCGGCTATGCCGATTTTCCGGTGGCGGGCGCCATGCCCGCGCCCGATGAAACGCTCTATCGCTATGACCGCTATCTGGGGCAGAATGTGCGCGTGGCGACGCAGGCGCGCTATCTGACCGACAACCATCCGCCCGTGGTGGTCGAGGTGGCCGAAACGCTCGATGAGCGCGGTTTGCTCGAACGCCGGATGCTGACCGGGCTGGTCGCGCTGGAGATTGCGCTGGTGGCTTTTGCCGCCTTGCTGATCCGCCCGGCGGTCAATTGGGGGCTGCAACCGCTGACCCGGCTGCGTCTGGCGATGGATGCGCGGCGGGCCAATGCCGATGTGTTCGTGCCGCTCGATGCAACGCAGGCGCCGTGGGAATTGCGCGGGCTGATCGAGGCGTTCAACAATCTGCTTCAGCGGCTGAACCGCACCACCCGCCGCGTGCGGGAATTTACCGCCGATGCCTCGCACCAGATGCGCACGCCGCTGGCCGCGCTGCGCGCTCATCTGCATCTGGCGCGGCAGGGCGGGATTACCGAGGCCGAGCGCCAGATGGCGCTGGCCGAGGTAGATGCTTCGGCGGGGCGGCTGCAACGGTTGCTCAATCAATTGCTGGCGCTGGCGCGATCGGAGAATGGGTTGAAACAGGCCGCGCGCCCGGTAGAACTCAACGCTTTGGTGGCCGAGACGGCAAGGGAATTGGCCCCCCAAGCGATCAAGCGCGGGATCGAGATCCATCTCGATGCCGAGACGCCCGTCATGGCCGCCATCGACCCGCTGATATTGGCCGAAATGCTGGGCAATCTGATCGACAATGCGATCCATTACGGGCGAGCGGACGGCTGCATCACCCTGCGCGTGCTGCACGCCGGGAACGAGGCGGTGCTGGAGGTCGAGGATGACGGCCCCGGCATTCCCCCCGATCAGCGCAGCGCGGTGTTCCAGCGCTTTCACCGCCTGCCCCGCGATTATGACACAAATGGCAGCGGGCTGGGGCTGGCTATTGTCCGCTCGCTGGCCGACACGGCCGGAGTGCGGGTGGAACTGGGCGATGGCGGCGATAGCGGCAATGGTGGGCGGGGCCTGCTGGTTCGCCTGACCATTCCGGGCGGGGAAGCACAGCCATGAAAGGCTTGCGAAAGCCAGCGCGCCTAAAAGCAGGGCCGAGAGGGGCGGCCGATCGCCCCCGCGGGAGAGTGTAATGTCCAAAAGATCTTCTGGCTGGCGCATGTGTGTCGCCTCGGCTCTGACCATCGGCGCGATGCTGGGCGCCCATGCCCATGCGCAGGTGGCCAGCAATGTCGGCTATGGCGCCCGCAAGTTCGACGGGTCGAGCGGCGTGCCAAGAAAGCCGGACCAGGCCAAGGAACTGGCGCTCAAGATCACACAGCCCTTCAGCGTGGCCAGCGTCGGCGATCTGCTGCAATTCCAGCCATTCGCCACCTCCAATGACCCGGCCGTGCGGGCCGCCATCGAGCCCCTGCGCAAGGCCGATGTGACCACCGGCGATTTTGAAAACGAGATCATGGATTTCGACAATTTCGCCCATGCCGGGGGCAATCTGGCGACGAAGGAAGTGGCCGATGACTGGCGCCTGATGGGCATTGATCTGGTCAGCCGGGCCAATAACAAGGACCCGCGCGCGCCGGGCGTCTGGAACAACCTGAAAGAGGTCGAGCGCGTAGGCATAACCCATGCCGGCATCGCTCACAGCCTGCCCGAAGCCCGCATGGCGCGCTATTTCGCCACGCCCAAGGGGCTGGTCGGTTTTGCGGGCATCTATGCGCTGGGCGGGCTGGATGCCTGCTGCGCGGGGGGTACGCGGGTCCATGTCTCGCCCGCCCAGCTTGCCGGGGTGCGCGCCATGAAAGCGGCCATTCTGGCGCGCCGCGACGAGATTGAAGTGCCGGTTCCCCTGCCCGCGCCCGATGCCGATGGCGAGGCCAAGCTGTTCGGCCTGACCTTTACCACCGCCACGGTCCCTTCTGATGAGCCTATGGCCAAGCCCGCGCTCTATCCCGGCGATGGCCCGCCGGGACCGGAGGACGGCATCCGCAATTCCCTGCGCCTGACGCTGTTTCACGGTGTGACGGCGGCGCAGATGGTGCTGCTGCGCGATATTGCCGGACAGCCGGGAACCGGCGACCTCAAAGCCTTTGGCACGCAGTTTCGCGTGATGGACCGTCCCGGCGAACATAGTTTCGACATGAACCCGCAGGACCTGCGCGAGATCCTCACGCAAATCCGCACCGCCAAACAGGCCTCCGACGTGCTGGTGACCAATATCCACTGGCACCAGAACCGTTATGATTTCCAAGCCTATTCCTACGATCATTTCCCCGCCGATTTCGAGATCAAATTCGCCCATATGGCGGTGGATCAGGGGGTCGATGTCTTTGTCGGGCAAGGCGTCCATACGCTGAAGGGCATCGAGATCTACAAGGGCAAGCCGATATTTTACGGCACCTCCAATTTCATTTTCCAATCCGCCATCATGCCTTTGCCCAAGGGCCATTATCCGGGACAGAAGCCGGGCGAAGGCGCCTTCCACGGCCCGTTCAAGGAATTTGAGGAAGCCAATGCGGCGGCCAATGCGACAGGCGGCCCGATTGTGGGCGAACATGAATTTCAGGGCTTCTGGCAGCTTAAGCCGACGCTCGAATCCTATGTCGCCTATACCAATTTCGACGGCGGCAAGCTCAAGGAAGTGGTGATCTATCCGGTCGATCTGGGCCAGACCCCACGCCCCGGCTCGCAGGTCGGCATCCCGCGCAAGCCATCGCCCGAGGTCGCCAAAAAGATCCTCGACGAGATCGTCGAATATTCCAAACCCTTTGGCACCGTCATCACCATCGAGGATGGCGTGGGCTATATTCGCTTCAAGTGATCGCCCGGAATGAATGAGCGGAGGGGGCGATGAAGCGCAAACTTCATCGCCCCTTTTCGTGTCAGGCTCTCCCCGCCAGACGCGATTGACCCAGCAGGAGCGTCATGCCGCAGCCCGCCAGCGTCAGGATCGCCAGCGGCAGCAGCGCAACCCCGAAAGAACCGCTGCGCTCATGCAGCACACCGAACAGCGTGTTCACGCCCGAGGTGCCGAGATGGGCCAGCGCATTGATCGCCGCGATCCCCGCCGCCGCATCGCGCGCGCCCAATGTCTCGCTGGAGAGCGCCCAGAAAGGCCCTTTCAGGGCATAATTGGCCACCAGCATCACCACCAGCAAACCCATCGTCGCCACCAGTGAACTCGTCACCAGCATCAGGAACAGCGCAGCGGAAGTGACCATCAACGGCCCCGCCGTAGGGCCGATCCGGCTCCCCCGAATATCGGCGCGATGGCCCCAGAAGATCATGAAACCCGTCGCCGCCACAAAGGGCACCATATTGAGGCAGGCGGTTTGCCACAGCGTCAGGCCAAAGGATTGGATGATCTGCGGCTGCCATACGGACAGCACATTGCTGGTCGCCGAACTGCCGCAATAGATCAGGGCAAGCGCCCAGACCCGGCGGTCGGCGATCACTTTCCATGCCGAACCATGGCTGCCCCCTGCATCGGCCTGCTCTGCCAGCAACGCATTGCCCAGCCATGCCCGTTCGTCCGCACTCAGCCATCGCACCTGCTCCGGCCGGTCGGCCAGCACGAAAGGCACCAGCACCCCCAGCACGATCGCGGGCACCGATTCCAGCAGAAACAGCCATTGCCAACCGCGCAGCCCAAGCATGCCATCCAGCGACAAAAGCATCGCCGACAGCGCCGATCCGACCACATTCGACAGCGGGATCGAAACCATGAACAGCGCGACGATCCGGCTGCGATGCGCGCGCGGGAACCATTGCGACAGGTAGAGAATGACGCCGGGGAAGAAGCCCGCCTCCGCCGCGCCGAGCAGAAACCGGGCCAGCGAAAAGCTGACCGGGCCGCGCACAGCCACCATGGCGAGACCGGCCAGACCCCATGAGATCATGATCCGCGCGATCCACAGCCGCGCGCCGAAACGCTCCTGAGCGAGGTTGCTGGGCACTTCGAACAGAACATAGGCGACAAAGAAGAGGCCGCTGCCAAAGCCGAATGCCGCCGAACCGATGCCAAGCTGCGGCCCCATGGTCAGCGTGGCAAAGCCAATATTGGACCGGTCAATAAAGGCGATCAGATAGCCAAGGATCAGAACAGGCAACAGCCTGACCGAAAGTTTGCGAATGGTTCTGCGCTCGATTTCTTCCATCATCCACTCCCGGAGCAGCCTGCAAAAAGCCGATGCCCTTATCGATTTTAATGGAACATCGCTTAATGAGCCGGGCTTTCGCCAGCCTTTCAAAGGTTCAGACAGGGTTACCGGAACCGCCGCCAACGCAGATCGATGCGCTCACCAGGTAAACGCTGCGCTTTTCTTTCGCCGAAGGTCAGCATAAATTCGCTGCTGTCCGGAATCGAGACAAGAAAGTTCGTCCGGCCACAAGGGTATAAGTTTTCTGCATCTCAGCGCTCAATTTCAATCAGGCAAAGCTTCGCAAAAAGCAGGGCAATTCGATGAACCAGAAATTGGGTTCGACGTCGATGCAAGGCGTCTTCCAAAGCCTCCGTTTCTCAGCCGATTTGCGCGTGAGTTTGCTCCAAATCACCCCCGCAATTTGCGATCCCAAAGTGGCTGCCGGGTAGCCCAAGGCCTCCAACGGGGTGGACTTCAAGCGCCCGGAGGGCTAAATGTGACCACCGGAACGGCCACGCTTTCGCAGATTTCTGCGGGTCACAACCCACAGGCGAATGCCGGGCCAGTTCCTTCAGTTCTCAGCACACCCTACACGGCTGCCGTAAGATTAAACCATTGCACAAGAATGGTTTTCCGTCATTTCGACCGGATATAAGATACTAAATCGACATTTAATATGCTAAATGCGCCGCCCATATTCCACCAAAGTATTGATATACCTGTCTTATATAGGATTTAACATCCTAAATCCCCATTCCCGATTGGACGCCGGGATGTCCCTCCGCTAGAGTGGCTGTGCGATACCCGAACCATGCCTTTTCGAAAGGCTGGTTTGTGACACAAAGAACCAAAACTCTCTCAGTCTGTCTGCCTCAGGCCAGCGCCGATCAGATCCGCGACCTTGCCGAAAAGCGCGGCGCCAATGTCAGCCATGTGCTGCGCGAACTGGTGCAGATCGCTTTGCCCTTTGCCGGCTTTCTTCCTCAATGCGACCTTGTCCGTCTGGCCGCCAATCTGGAATATATCCAAGCCGCCATCGACTTTCAGATGAGCCGCAATTTCCCTGAGGAAGCCGAGCAGCTCCCCTCCCTCGTGATCAAACGCATGGCGGTGCATCATGGCTATCAGGCCTGAGCACGAGGACATAAGGTTCGACCGGAACCGCCCTGCCCGCATTGCCCATGCATCAGCGCGCGGCAATGTGGTGCGCAATCTCGGCAGCTTCACCCGCGGCACGCAATTGGTTCGCCTTCAGTATATGATGGCCTGGCAGGGCATCAAAGTGCCCCTGCTGATCGCGCTGGCCTGCTTCTTCGTGCTGCTCTGCGCCTTCCTCTGGATCCGCATGGATGAGCATGAGGTGCAGCTCGTCGAGATGCGGATCTATTCCGGCTTGTGGGACTGGGTAGATTTCAATCCAAGGCATCTGATCAACCTCACTTTGCCCGATGGCCGCATCGTCCATCTGCCGATGGGGGCGGTGCCCTATAACCCGCATGTCATGCTTGCCTGGCACAAGGCATGGCGCTGTTTCTGGGCATCCTGTATCGGCGCTGCCTTCTTTTCGGTCCCACTTACCATCTGGTTCTTCAGCCTTGCCCGCGAGCGCGGCTCGGACATCATGAAGGAGCGGCATGAGCGCGGCGCGATGCTGGTTGAGCGCGATGTTCTGCTCTCCGAAATCACCACCTATAATCATCACAAGCTGACGAAGGCAGTGGCCGACAGGTATCCCGATCTTGATCCCGACAAGGTCGCGCTTGCACCGTCTGCCCGGCGTCAGAAGCTGGGTCTGCATGTCCCCTATGCGATTGCAGGTATCCCCTACCCCTGGGATCTGGAACGCACCCATGGCATGCTGATCGGCACCACCGGCACGGGCAAGACAACGGTGCTGCTCGACCTCATCGCGCAGGCGCGGACACGTGGCCATCGCTGTGTGATCTTCGATCTCACCGGCGTCTTCGTGCAACACTTCTATCGCGAGGGACAAGATCATATCATCAACCCGCTCGACACGCGCTGCCCGCCATGGACTATCTTCTCCGACTGCCGGAGCCATGTCGATTTTACCGCAGCGGCAGCCGCGCTGATCCCGTCGGATGGCGCCAATTCCGAACCCTTCTGGGTGATGGCTGCGCGCACGCTCTTCGTCGAGATGTGCATCAAATTGCAGGAGCGCGGCGAGACCACCAATGCCGCCATCGCCCACCGCCTGATGTATGCCAGCCTCAAGGATATCCATGCCCAGTTGCGCAACACCGTGGCCGACCCGCTGACCTCGGAACAGGCCTCGCGCATGGCCGAATCCATCCGCGCGGTCTTCAACACCAATGCGCAGGTGCTGCGCTATCTGCCCGATGTCGGCGCGAAGGATCCGGCGCGCTTTTCCATCCGCCGCTGGATCAGGGATGAGGCCAATTCCGGCTCCATTCTCTTCATCACCTCGACCCATACGCATCTCCATGTGACGCGATCGCTGATGACCTTGTGGATGGATCTGGCGGTCAACGCCCAGCTGGAAACCGAGCGCAATGCCGGGCTCAAGACATGGTTCCT
Organism: Novosphingobium humi; assembly: GCF_028607105.1. GTDB lineage: Bacteria > Pseudomonadota > Alphaproteobacteria > Sphingomonadales > Sphingomonadaceae > Novosphingobium > Novosphingobium humi. The sequence goes on from NZ_CP117418.1 coordinate 898,912, forward strand.
CTTCGACGAGGTCCATGCCCTGCATCGCCTTCCCGCGCTCGAACACGGGCTGCAAACCGCGCGCGCCTATGGCGGGGCGTTCCTACTCGGCATCCATAGTTTCGAGCGTCTGAGCGAGACCTATGGCCGCGAGGGTGCGACCAATCTGGCCGCCCTTGCCCGCACCAAACTGATGCTGACGGCGGCGGATCGCGCGACGGCAGAATTCTGCTCCGGCATCGTCGGGAACCGCGAAGTGCGTGAGGTCGATGAGGCCTACTCGATTGGCGCTGCCATGTCGCGCGATGCCGCCACCATCACCCCGCGCACCGAGGTCAAGCCGCTCATCCTGCCCGATGACATCATGAACTTTCCTTCGCTCTACGGCATCATCAAATTCCCCGAAGGCTTTCCTGCTGCGCGCATCCATCTTGAATGGCGAACTTACCCGATCATTGCCGAGCCCGTTGCCGAGAAGAAGGATATTCGCTTCTCTGAATTCAAGCCCGCGAATGACGATGAGGGCGCTGGCGACGGTGGGCGGGAGAATGCAGCCCCGTCAAGCCCTGCCGATCGGACCGAGATACTGCCCGAGGTCGAACGGCAGCAGGAGGCCGAGGCCCGGGCTACGGCGGACGAGACACGCATCGATGCGCGCGAGATCACATCGGTCGATCTGCAAGCCGATACGCGGAGCACCGGTGCGCCGCCCAATCACGTCGGTGACAGGCCTTTGGCCGAGGAGAGCGGCACCAAGCCAACCTCAAGCGCCGCCTTTGTCGAGCAGCCGCTCAGGCTGGGCGGCCCGGTTGAACAGCGCGACCGCGAGGGGCAGGACAAGCAAGCACCCCTACCCGGAACAGCTGACAGGTCCAAAGACCAACGTTCCGCTCACCGCGAACAACAGGCGCTGATCGATCAGCGCACCGGCATCGGCGTGGTCGACGAGCAGGATCGGCACCATGATCATCATCATGGGCATGGGTCTGGGCATGGCCATGGACCACACCATGGTGGGCCAGCGCTTGGCGATGACAGCGGTATGGGGATGTAAGGCGATGCACTCTATTTCTTCTGTGCGCAGCGCGGGCGGCGCGGCCGCCTATTTTGCCAAGGATGATTACTATACCGGCGAGGGCACGGCGGAGTTCAGCGCTTGGGGCGGCAGGGGGGCCGACCTGCTCGGCCTTGCAGGGGAAGTCGGGAAGCAGCCGTTTCAGGAACTGCTGCAAGGCCAATTGCCCGATGGCAGTCTCGTCAATCAGGTCGAGGGGCGCCGCATGGGCCTCGACCTCACCTTCTCGATGCCCAAATCGGCCAGCGTGCTTGCGCTGGTGGGCCGTGACACTCGTCTGCTCGAAGCCCATCGGCAGGCGGTACGTGAGACCATGCGCTGGGTCGAGAAGACCCATGCCGAGGTGCGTTCCTATGAGCGCAGCCGTAATGGCGAACCAGTACGGTCAGGCAATCTCGTCTGGGCGATGTTCGAACATGACACAAGCCGCAAGCTCGATCCCCAATCGCATATCCATGTCGTGGTGGCCGCAATCAGTCAGGCGGCCAATGGCGACTGGCGCGCCCTCTTCAACGGGGCAATCTGGAGTGCCAATGCCACCATCGGCAGCGTCTATCACGCACAGTTCCGTGAGAAGGTCGAGGCTCTGGGCTATGGCACCGAGCTTTCGGGCAAACATAGTCAGTTCGAGATCAGCGATGTGCCCAGGGAAGTCTCCCGCGCCTTCAGCCAGCGGCGCGAAGAAATCCTTGGGCGCGTAGCGGCGCTCGGCATCGCCACCCCGCAGGGACAGGATGCGGTCGTATTGGGCACGCGCGACAACAAGACCAATGTCGAGGACAAGGGCGCCCTCTATCAGGCATGGCAGGAGCGCGCCGCCGCGCTGGGATTTGATGCCAAAGCCATGGTCGAGCAGGTGGCGGCACGAGCTAGGCCTGATGTCTCGCTCAGTCAGCCTGTGCGGGATCCTGCCGTAGCAGAGGGGATTATCGAGCGGATCCGCTCGACTTTCGGCCTCTGGCTTCGTCCGGCTGATCCGCTCACCACCAACGGCTTGCGGCGCCTGACGCTAAGCCCGAGTGAAATCCGCACAGAGATGGCGGTGGCTTCGGCCATCCGCATTCTGGGGCAGCGGGAGGCCGCCTTTGGCTTGCACGAAATCACCAAGACTGCGCTCGATCTTGGGCTGGCCAATGTCACCATCCTGCGCGCGGAGAACCGGGTGCGGCAATTGCTTAAACTTGGCCATTTGGTCCCCGGCAAGAGCGAAAGGCTTGATGGGGTGGTTACGCAGGTGACCACACCGGAGCATTTGCAGCAGGAGCGCCAGTTGCTGGCCGCCATCGATATCGGGCGCGAACAGGGCCATGGGCTGTTCGATGCGGAGGTGGCCTCGCAAAAGCTGGCCTCGGTCGAACCTGCGCTTTTGCAGAACCCGGCTCCGCTGACCGATGAGCAGATGCAAGCGGCCACCCTCGCCCTCTCCTCGCCGGATCGCGTGGTTCTGGTGCAAGGCGTGGCGGGGGCAGGTAAATCGACCATGATCGACCGCATCGCCCGTGTCGCGGAGGGCGAGGGGCGCGAAGTGCTTGGGCTGGCCTTTGCCAACAAGATGGTGAACCAGCTCCGTGATGATGCCGGGATCAAGGCGCAGACGGTCTCTTCCTTTATCAATGCCCATTTGGCCAATGCAATGCGCGGGCAAGGGCCGGACTTTGAGGCATCGCGTGGAGAGCTTGCGGGCAAGTTCCTGTTGCTCGACGAAGCCTCGTTGGTCGCCAATGAAGCGATGGTCCACCTTACCACGATCGCCAATGCCTTTGCGGTCGAGAAGCTGGTGATGGTGGGCGACCGGTATCAGCTTTTGCCGATCGAGGCGGGCAAGGCTTTCGTGCTGCTGCAAAGCCATGCGCCCAGCATGGCCCATATGTCCACCAGTCTGCGGCAGCGCACTGGTGCCTTTCTTGGGCATGGACGTATCATCGATAATCAGCCAGGCCTTCTCCCCGCCCACGAGTGCATCGGCTTGGTTCCACAATGCGGTTTCCGGCGAGGCGCTGTCCCAGACGCCAGCGCCGATGAAATGGTGGAGGCGGTCATTGCTGATCTCACTGGCTCTGGCGGGCATCGGCTGAATGCTCTTGTGATCGCCCGGCCCAATCAATCCGCCGACATAGGCTGGACACGTCCGCCGCCGCGTCTTGTTGCCAAGACCCTTGAGAAATGGGTCAAGCCAAAGCTCGAGATGCGTCTGCCAATCCGCGCCTATCGCCCTTCTTCCCCTGAGGCCACTTTTATGCCTTTATTTTAGTGGTCGCGAATTCGAGGCGGATGCCGCCGGGAATGAAGACAAGGAAATGCCTCATCGACGACCCTGAGCGCATCGCTTCGGGCGCCATGTCAACAACGACTTCGGGATGGGCGCTTATCTTTTCCCATGCCTCATCCAAAGCGGCATCGTCTGGGACAGCCAGTGACAGATGATGCAGGCCGATATTGGCGCGGCGATCAAAAGCGCGGGCGGTAATCGGGTCGGCCGCGCGCCAGAGAGTGAGAAGGATTGTGCCATCAGACACGAAAATCGCGGGATAGTCCGGCCTGCCGCCGACCACATCAAAACCCAGCACGTCACAGAAGAATGCGTGTGCCTGATCGAGATCGGGAACAGTGAGGCCTACATGGTGAACACCGCAGGTCAGTTTCTCAGCCATGATCCAATTCTTCCAATTCAGCAATGCGGGCGCGCAACAGGGCAATGTCATCCAGCAGGGGCCGGTTGGCTTCGGCAATCTGCGCCTCTGTGAAGCGGGGAGTGATATGTTGGGGGCAGTTCCAGTCGAACCCGATGATGTCGATCACGAAGGCCCGCTCTACCACGGCATCGTAACCTGACGTCATCAGCGCCGCGACCGTTTCAGGATCGTCGGCGGTATGGGCATGGCCGATCAGTTTCAGCCGACGCCGGTTGGGATAATCCATCAGGAACAGGCTGACCCGGTCGTCGGCGGCCAGGTTCGCAGTCGAGAGAAACTGACGGTTGCCGCTGTAGTCGGCAAAGCCAAGGCGGTTTCCGGAAATCTGGCGCAAAAAGCCCGCCGGTCCGCCGCGATGCTGGACATAGGGCCAGCCCTCTTCGCTGAGACTGGCCAGATAGAAGCTGTCGCGCGCGGCAATGAAATCCAGTTCGCGGCTGGTGAGAATGTCCGTCTCGCCCGCGCGCGCCTCCATCCGCGCATAGGATGCCCGCGAGCCGTCGGCTTCCTGCATCGCGCGTGATCGTGGGCCGAACATAATCTTCAGGAAGTTGTGTGACATGAGATCTTCCCATTCAAGGATGTCGGCACGACCGCGCCGATCAAAATGCAGCCGCAATTTCGCACAGTGGCAAGGGCCGCCGCGACTGCACGCTTAGCGTCAGCCCTGGCGATTTATGGCATCCAGCAAGGTCGACCGGAGGCGGTGAACGATGCGCTCAAAGCTCGCCTCATCACCAAGCGCCCGCGCCAGAACGATGGCGCCCTGAATGCCGGAAACCGCCTCTTCAGCCAGAGCCAGCGCCGTTGGAACCTTACCCACTTCGAGGCAATGGGCCAACGCAGCGATCCAGCGTGCAAAATAATCCTTCACCTTGACCGCGAAGGTCTCACCCGAAGAATTCAGCCCAAGGCACCCGACCACGCATACCCGCCTTCCGGAGCGGAAATAGGCGGTAACATCGTCAAACATGGCCGTGACCGCCGCTGCGGGATCAGAAACCTGCTCCAAGGGGGAGAAGATCGCCTTGGCGAACCAGCCGTCGATATGTTCAAGAACCGCCTCCATCATCTCCTCCTTCCCGCCGGGGAAGAAGTTGTAGAGACTGCCCTTGCCAAGGTCGGTGGCCTTGGACAGGGTTGCCAAAGTCGCGCCCTCGAAGCCGTGTTCGCGAAAGGCTTCGGCCAGCGCCGGGATGGCGCTTTCGCGGTCAGTGAGGGCGCGTTTGACCTTCACAGGCCGAGGTCGCTCAGCGAGGCGTGGTCATCGGGACGGCGGCCGAGCGGCCAGTGGAACAGGCGGTCCGCGTCCTTGATCGGCATTTCGTTGATGCTTGCGTGGCGGTTTGACATCAGTCCGTCTTCAGCAAATTGCCAATTCTCGTTGCCATAGGCCCGGTACCACTGACCGGCGTCATCACGATACTCATAGGCATAGCGCACCGCAATACGGTTGCCGGTAAAGGCCCACAATTCCTTGATAAGCCGGTATTCGTGTTCCTTGTTCCACTTGCGCTCAAGGAAGGCCTGCGCCTCCTGACGGTTGGTCGCGAACTCGACCCGGTTACGCCAGCGGGTGTCGAGCGTGTAGGCCAGCGCGACCTTGGCCGCATCGCGGGTGTTCCAGCCATCTTCGGCCAAGCGGACCTTTTCAACGGCGCTATCGTGGGTGAACGGGGGCAACGGGGGACGGGACATGGGATTTCCTTTCGAGAGGTGAGGAGACTTGGCAAGCGCCGGGGCCGTAAGAGCCACAGCAGGTAGGGCAGCGATGAAGGTCCGGCGGTTCATGGAATTCCCATGCCGGGCCGCCCGTCTGTACCTATCGGTACAATGTTTTACCGATAGGTACAAGTTGTTTTTCATACAGTAAATTGACGCCTTGGCTCATTCGCCAACAACGCAGAAATATCAGTACTTTATGTGTCAGAGCCTGCGCCTTTGCACGACAGGACGCCGGAGGAAATGTGAGGCGAAGGCGGCGACTTCGGCCCTGGGTGAGTCGCAGCCAGCCTGTCAGAAGGGCTTGGTGGGAAGATACTTGCCGTCGAGCGTAATGACGCAGCGGTGGCCGCCTTCGGGGTCTTCGCGCTTTTCAAGCTTGAGTTTGAAATTGATGGCACTGATGATGCCGTCGCCGAAATCCTCGTGAACGAGAGACTTCAGGGTCGTCGCATAGACCTGAATGATCTCGTAAAAGCGATACATGGTCGGGTCGGTCGGCACGCCTTCCGGAAAGCTGCCACGAACCGGGATTGCCTGAAGCAGCGCGATCTCATCGGCGGTGAGGCCGAGCGTTTCGCCGACGGCTTCGGCGGCGCTCGCGGGCAGCGGGTGCTGGCCGAGTAGGGCGGCGGTGACGAATTCGCGCGAGAGGCCGCTGTTGGCAGCGATAGCAGTCCAGCTCAACTTCTTCTGCGCCTTGGCCTGAATCACGGCTTCGGTCAGCGCCTTGCGGGCGGTCTGGGTCACTTGCACTTGTGTCATGATTTTTCCTTTCATCTGGTTTGGTAAGGGGGCGCCCACGATGGGCGCGGAAATCCAGCGTCCTTGCTGGCAGGCCGTCAGGCGGCGAAGGCTAAGCCGGTCGCGTCCGTCTCAGGATATTCGACCAGATCCATGAACCGACCGCTCGCAGCGTCATAGGTCATGATCGAGCCTTCACCGATGTCATAGACCCACCCGTGGAGGCGAACGCGTCCCTCGGAGAGAGCCAGAGCGACGGAGGGGTGAGTGCGCAGGTTGGCAAGCTGGGCGATGACGTTTTCGCGCACCATTCCGGCAACCTTGCTGGACTTGCAGCTATGCGAATGGGCGTCGTTGATCGCCTTTGCGGCATCGGCATGGTGCAACCAGCTTGAAACGGCCGGCAGGGTGCTCAGGTCGGCGCCGCTGGCAATGGCCGTCATTGCGCCGCAATCGGAGTGACCGCATACCACGATATCCGCGACGCCCAGAACGGCGACAGCATATTCAACCGTTGCGGAAACGCCGCCGTGATGAAGACCAAACGAGGGAATAATGTTGCCCGCATTGCGGATGACGAACATGTCACCCGGTTCGCTCTGGGTGATAAATTCGGGGACAACCCGGCTGTCCGAGCAGGTCACAAAGAGCGTGCCCGGCTCCTGCTTTGTGGCGAGGTCTTGGAAGAGAGGAATGCGTTCGGGATATTCCCCTTCCCTGAACTTTTTGAACCCTTCGATCAGCCTTTGCATTGTATCGATCTCCTTGTCTTGTTGAGGCAGGTATCGACTTCCCGCCTATAATTGTCCAAGACTGGAAACCGATCAGCTCTATAAGCAGGCGTTATACAGATGCTCCTTCGTCACCTTCGTTACCTCTCGGCGGTTGTCGAACATGGCAGCTTCACGCGCGCGGCTCAGGCCCTGCACGTATCCCAACCCGCGCTGTCGCAGCAGATCCGCCAGTTGGAGGAGCAATTGGGCGTGCAACTGCTGGACCGTTCGGGAAAATCTGTGCGCGCCACGGATGCTGGCGCAACATACCTGAGCCATGTGCACCGGGCCTTTCGCGAGATTGACGCGGCAGGCCGCGCCGCGCGTGATGTCAATGATCTCAGCTCCGGCAGGTTGCGCCTCGGCTTTACCCCCAGCTTCAGCGGTTATCTGATTGCGCCGCTCGCACGGCGGTTCCGCGAGAAATATCCCGGGATCACGCTCGATCTGCTCGCCTTGTCGCAGGACGAGATTGAAGCCGCGCTTGCCGATGACAAGCTGGATTGCGCCATTGCCTTCTGGGCTTCCAGCGTCACCGGCATTGCCTTGCAACCACTGCACACCGAACGGTTATCGCTGATTGCCCGGCACGATCACGCGGTGATGGCGACCGATGTGATCGATATTGCGTGTGTCGAGAGCCAGGAGATGGTTTTGTTAAGCGAAAGCTTTGCCACACGCCAAACCATCGACAAGCATTTCAAGCAGCATGGGATCAAGCCGAAGGTTGTCATCGAAACAAGTTCGATGACAACCCTCATCGAACTTGTGAGGTCCGGTTCATTGGTGACGGTTCTTCCTGATGCCGTCGCTTTTGAAAGAGACGATCTGCGCTTTCGGCCGCTCCTCCCTGCGATCAAGGAACGCAGGGTGGTCTTACTGCAACGAGAGGGCGGCTATCGTTCCGCCGCGGCGAGGGCATTTGTTGATACGCTCGACCTGTTTGTGCAAAATCTTGGCGCGGCCTTGCTGAAATAGCTGACTGAACCGCCTCGGCTTTCCCGGAGGTCACAAATGGCGACAGGGAAGCCTGCCTTACGAGCAAGACCCGGACCCAGCGACCGGGGCGTTCAATATCTTGCCATGGCCGCCACTCGGGCTGATCTGGGGCAAGCGGTTGTGGCCAGAAATATCGCGTCACTCACCGGTGATGCGCGGGCCGCCGGAACGCCAAGGCCGATGCCGGGAAAGACATAGACATTGTTGACCTGTGTGATGCCTTCGATGGCAAAGGGGCTGCCGGTGCCGATGATGGCCCGCCCGTCGCTCGATGCCGGCACATCGGCGGGATGGGCTTTGCCATGCGAGACCGGATGGGACAGCGGAAAGACAACGGGCCGGTCACAGGCCGCGCGCCTTGCGCCAGATCTGGCTGAAACGCTGCCCCCCCCTCGCCCACCGTGGGCATATAAACCAGCGGCAGCATATGGGGCAGATCCAGCGCCTGACACAGGATCTCATTGGTGTCCTGAAGCTCGCGCAGGAAAATATAGCGATGGAAATCGTGGGGCAGCGCATCAAGCCAACGCCGCCGCCGCTCGATCTGGGCCTCCAGCGTAGCAACATGGGCCGGCAACATGCCGTGGAGGCCGAAATGATCGCGCTCCTCCTGTGCAAAGGTGGTGCTCTTGTTGGTCAGCGGATCGCTCAAAAGCGCTCTTGTCGTGCCGTAGCCATGCAATGTGATAATATCCTCCCGTCACTCAGAAGCGGAAGCTGATCCAGCCGGCGAAGAAATCCGAGCTTTTGAAACCGGCATTGGTCAACGCCAGCCCTGCGTGGAGATGCTCATAACGGCCGGTCACGGAGACGTGGGGCGAAAGAGTCCAGACGGCCTGCGCGCGGGCGGTTTCGGCGATCTTGCGCCCCGCCGCATTCTGGGTTCCGGCAAAGGCCGTGCCATTGGCGCGATAAACCGCATCATGAACCGTTTCGCGCCATGAGAACTGATATTCCAGCGATACGCGCAGGTTCGATGCGGGCTGGAAACTGACATTGGGCGCGATAGCGACCAGATTGGTCGGCGTGGCATAGAGTTGATAGCTGTAATAGATATTGTTGCCCAGGGGCGCGAGCGCGGTCGTCAGCTTGCCCGTGCCAAAGGCCCCGCCGCCGGTGGCATAATCGGCATGAAAGCCCACGCGGGGTGCCGAGTGGTTGCGCCCAAGGCGATAGGATTGCGCCATCAGCACCTGCCAGGCCGAGATCGGGCGATTGTCATAATGCCCGCCCTGATAGTTGACGGTCCAGTCAAGGTTTACCGGCCCGGCATCGCCCCACAGATGCAGGCCGTAGAATTCACGCACCTCATGGGCGGTTGTCGGCCCCCAGATCGCCGCCGTGTTGCGCAGGCGCCAGTAAAAGGGATCGAGATAGAGTTTCGATCCGCCCAGCCAGTCATTGGGAATGCGCAAGCCCCCCGAAATACCCGAAAACCGGCGCGTGTCCTTGTTCAGATCGTCGCCCGTGCCCTGTTGTCCGGGGCGGGTGGGAGTAAAATCAAACATGTCGATCCGCATATGCCGCGCCTTCGCCCAGCCCCGGAAACCGTTATAGGACAGAAAGATCGTGTTATTGTCGCGCGGCACCAGCAGCAGGTTCGGCCCGTCGGAAAAGGTCTGGCGGCCATAGCGCACGCCCAGCTTGACCCCGGCCACCTTGGCGGTGACATCGGCAAAGGACTGCTGAACAATGGCGGTATTGTCCAGATAACCCGATGGCGTACCGATATTGCGCCCCGAAATGCCCGCATGGGCCAGTTCGGCATAAACGCGGATATGCGGACCGATATGCAGGTCCGCCCCGCCCACGATGCGGGCGATATCCTGCCTTTGGGCCTGCGCATCTTTCAGGTCCGGGTTGGTAGTCTCATTCACGCGCAACCGCCATTCACCCGAAAGCGTAAGGTAAATGTCGCCCGCCGCATCGAGCGGGATGAATTTGAGATGGTCTATGATGCTCCGCCGTTTGGCCGGATCGCGCAGTTTGCTCCAATCCTCGACCCAGCGGGACTGGTTATAGCCTGCGCTGGTCACCCCGTCGCCCGCGCCATCGGCCGGATAGGCTTCGGACAGGGGCGCGGCCAGCGCCTGACTGATGCCGTCGGGCGGGCCGACCACCTGCGCATGGGCCGCAGCACTGGAAAAAAGGGCGAGCAAAAGGGCAGCGCCGCCGCCGGGGCGTCGCGGAAAACTGGTCATGGGGGGAACTCTCCGGTCAGTCGGGGCAGTCTTGGCGCCGCCCCTTTTGTCTTTTTATTCTGCGGCCTGAGGGGCCTGCGCAGGGGTGAAGGGCGCGCTGGCGGTGGCCCCGCCATTCAGGGCAAGCGCCAGCTGCGCCGTGTTCAGCTTGCCTTCCCAGCGCGAAACGACGACCGTGGCCACCGCATTGCCGATGAAATTGGTCAGGCTGCGGCATTCGCTCATAAAGCGGTCGATGCCCAGGATCAGCGCCATGCCCGCCACCGGCACGCTGGGCACGATGGACAAGGTAGCCGCCAGCGTGATGAAGCCCGCGCCCGTTACCCCCGCTGCGCCCTTAGACGAGAGCATCGCGACCGCCAGCAGCGACAATTGCTGGCCAAGGGACAGATCCACATTGCAGGCCTGCGCGATGAAGAGCGCGGCCAGCGTCATATAGATATTGGTGCCGTCCAGATTGAAGGAATAGCCCGTCGGCACGACAAGGCCGACAATCGACTTGGGGCAACCGGCCCGCTCCATCTTTTCGATCAGACTGGGCAGCGCGCTTTCGGACGAGGATGTGCCCAGCACGAGCAGCAGTTCATCCTTGAGATAGGCCACCAGCCTGAAGATCGAAAAGCCGCAGGCCCAGCCCACCAGACCCAGCACCACGATCACGAACAGCAGCGAGGTGAGATAGAACGTGGCCACCAGCCCGGCCAGATGGACCAGCGCCCCGGTGCCATATTTGCCGATAGTGAAGGCCATTGCGCCAAACGCACCCAGCGGAGCCGCCCGCATCAGGATCGCCACCACCTTGAAAATCGCCAGCGACACCTCCTCCAGCGCCGCCACAAGGCGCTCGGTGCGTTCGCCCAGCAAGGCAAGGCTGGTGCCCATCAGGATCGCCACAAACAGCGTCTGCAAAATGCTGCCCTCGGACAGGGCGCCGACGAATGTGTCCGGGATGATGGCCACCAGAAAGCCGGTGACCGTGGTTTCATGCGCCTTTTCGGCATAGCCGGCGACTTTTGCGGCATCGAGCGTGGCCGGATCGATATTCAGCCCCGCACCGGGATGGACGACATTGGCCACGATCAGCCCGACAAACAGCGCCAGCGTGGAAAAGGTCAGGAAATAGGCAAAGGCCTTGCCCGCCACCCGGCCCACCGAGGCCAGATCGCGCATGCCCGCTATCCCGGTCACGATGGTCAGAAAGATGACCGGAGCAATGATCATCTTGACCAGCTTGATGAAGGCGTCGCCAATCGGCTTCATCGCCTCGCCCCACTGGGGCTGGAAATGGCCGAGCAGCACGCCTGCGGCAATGGCAAACAGAACCTGGACATAGAGATGTCTGTACCAGGGGCGGCGCATGTCGGAGGGCGACGCGATGGCGCCTGTGGAGGCGATGTGATGCATGGCTTGGCCTTCAGTCCTTTCCTTGGGCCGTGGCGAACCTTCTGCGGGTCCGTGGCCTTGCGCCCAACTTATGGTCGGGCGAGATGCGGAAAGAAGGCACAACAAAAATGCATAATATCTATTTTTATTCAATTGTTTATATTGATATCCCGGCTTCGCGATGGGCAACTTATGACATAACCCGGCACAGCCAAAGTGCAAATATTGGCACATTGGCTGTGCCGGGCTAAAACCGCGCCATGCACCCTGCGAATCATTCCCGCCCCATGCGCTGGGCGATCATCAGCCTGATCGCGGCGGGTTTGGCAGCGGCACTGGCCCATATGCTGGTCCGTCACAGGGGCATGGCGCAGGAAATGCAAACCGCCCGCACCGACCTGGCCATGCGTAAGGCGCTGATCACCAGCGAAATCGCCCGCTTTCGCCTGCTCCCCATCGCGCTTGCCGATGATCGCGATGTGGCCGCCGCGCTTGCGGGCAACATGGCCGCCCGCGATGCGCTCAACCGCAAGCTGGAGGAACTGGTCAAGACCACCGGCGCGCCGATCATCTATGTCATCGCGCATGACGGCAAAGCCATCGCGGCCAGCAACTGGCGATCCCCCCAAAGCTTTGTCGGCACCGATTACAGCGCCCGCCGCTATGTCCGCGACGCTTTGGCCAAGGGGAGCGCCAGCCATTTCGCCATGGGCACGGTCAGCCGCCGCCCCGGCCTCTATATCGCCCAGCGCACCCCGCAGGGCGGCGTGGTCGCGATCAAGCTGGAGTTCGACGCGGTTGAAAACGCATGGGCAAGGGGCGATGACGCCACCTTTGTCACCGAACCCAACGGCATCATTCTGGTGACCAGCCAACCGCCTTGGCGCTTTGCCCTTACCCGCCCTCTCTCCCGCGCGGCGCAGGCGAATTTCGATGCTGAATCCATGCTGCCCGCCGCGCCCGCACGTTTCGCGCCGTTCCGCATGGATGAGGATGGGCCGCGCCTTGATGGCAAACGGATGGTCCTGATGAGCGACGCTCTGGCGCAGCCGGGGTGGACGATCAATCTTCTGCGCCCGGTCGAACGGGTGTCCCTTCTCGCACAAGGCGCCGCGCTGCTGACGGCGGCGATGGTGCTGGCCATGGCGGCGGTGATGTGGATGTGGCGCGAACGCGGACGGGAACGCATGGCGCGGACCCAAGAACTGGAACAGGCCGTGGCCGACCGCACGGCGGACCTGCGCCGCGAAATGGATGAGCGCGCGGCTCTGGAAGCCCGCGCGGCGGATCTGCGCGAAGGGCTGCGCCAGGCCAACCGTCTGGCCTCTCTGGGCCAGATCACCGCCAGCGTGGCGCATGAAACGGCCCAGCCCGTGGCCGCCATTCGCACCTATGCCGATACCAGCCGGATGCTGCTGGAGCGCGGCGACAACGGAACGGTCCACAAAAACCTCGCCTCGATTGCCCGGCTTGCCGACCGCATCGGCGCGGTGACATCGGAACTGCGCGGATTTTCCCGCCGCAGCGCGACCGATCTCAGCCCGGTGGCAATTGGCGAGGTCATCGAGGGCGCGCTGCTGATCCTCAAGGAACAGTTGAAGGACATTTCCATCGCCTTGCCGCATAGCACGATGGCCGCGACCTGCCGGGTCGAAGGCGGCAGGGTTCGGCTGGAGCAGGTGCTGGTCAATCTGCTGCAAAATGCGGCGCAGGCTCTTTGCGATGTGCCGTCTCCGGCCATCACGGTGGAACTGAGGCAGGCGGCCGAAGATGTCACCCTCACCATCACCGACAATGGCCCCGGCATTGCCGAAGAGGTGAAACGGCAATTGTTCACCCCCTTTGTCACCAGCCGTCCCGATGGGCTCGGCCTTGGGCTGGTCATCTCGCAGGACATCATGGCCGATGCGGGCGGGTCGCTGCGCCATGTGGACCGGCCGGGGGCAACCGGCGCCTGTTTCGCCATGACGATGAGGCGCGCGGCATGAACGAAACTCTCCCCACCCAGCCCTGTGTTGCGCTGGTGGACGATGATGACGATCTGCGCGAGGCAACGACCCAGCTGCTGTCTCTTGCCGGTTATCGCGTGATGGAATTTTCCGGCGGGGCCGAGGCCGCGCGGGCGATCGGCCCGGATTTTGAGGGCATCGTCATTTCCGATGTCCGCATGCCCGGCATGTCCGGGGTCGATCTGTTCCGCCTGTTGCAGGAACGCGACCGCGATCTTCCCGTGCTGCTGATCTCGGGCCACGCGGATGTCCAGATGGCGGTGGACGCGCTCAAGGCCGGGGCGTGGGATTTCATCGAGAAACCCTTTGCCCCCGATGCGCTGCTGGCCGCTGTCGGGCCGGCGGACAAGGCGCGCAGGCTGGTGCTGGAAAACCGCGCATTGCGGCAGGCGGCACAAAGCGCGACCAGCCATGCGATTCTGGGCGAAACACCCATGATCCGGCGGCTGCGCGACATGGTCCCCGTGCTGGGCCAGAGCGACATCGACCTTGTGATCGAGGGCCAGACCGGCACCGGCAAGGAGCTTTTTGCCCGCTGCATTCACCGCGCCAGCGCGCGTGCAAGGCATCGCTTTCTGACGGTGGATTGCGCGGTCATCCCGCCGGCCATTGTCGAAAAGGAGATGTTTGCCCACGGAGGGCTCCTCTCCACCTGCCATCGCGGCACACTGTTCCTCGACAATCTGGATCAGGCCGGCGGCGAATTGCAAAGCAGGCTGGCGCAATTTGCCGAAAAGCGGGCCATCGCGCTGGAAACGCGCCAGCCTGAAGCCGTCGACACACGCATCATGGCCAGCATGGGCGAAGGCGGGCGGGACAGGATTTCGGAAGCGCTCTATCACCGCATCGCCGGAGTGCCGCTGCGCATGCCGCCGCTGGGGGAAAGAAGGGCGGACATACCCCTGCTCTTTGCCCATTTCCTGAACCAGACGGCCGAAAGGCTGGGCCGGGCGCCCCCGCCGGTCGATGACAGCATCCATGCGTTGAGCGCAAGGGAATGGCCGGGCAATCTGCGCGAACTGGAAAATTTCGCGGAACGCTTCTGTCTGGGGCTGGAAGAGCACAGTGACAGCCCCCCGGCCAAGGGAAACGCCACATTGCCCGAACGGATCGACGCATTTGAAAGCGCGGCGATCCGGCAGGCGCTGATGGAGGCGAAAGGCGAGATTGCCCGTGCGATCGGGTTGCTGGGCATCCCGCGTAAAACTTTCTATTACCGCACCAAACGACTGGGGCTCGACCTGCGCGCAATGCGGGCGGAGATCATGAACAACAAGTGATGCAGCACACCCGGTCGGGGCCGCCTATCTTTGATAGACCAGCCTGCCGCCGAGGAAAGTCATATCCACCTTGCCCGCCAGAATGACCTCGGGCGCCGCCGTCAGCGGATCGAAGGGCAGCACGATCAGATCGGCATATTTGCCCTTTTCGATCGTGCCCTTGGTGCCCTCTTCCCATGACAGATAGGGCCCGTCGGCGGTGTAGCGGCGAATGGCCTCCTTGCGGTCGATGGCTTCCTCCGGACCATGCACCCGGCCCGAAGGCCCCTTGCGCGTGATCGCTGCGTAGAGGCCCACCATGGGGTTCACCGGCAAATTGTCGCTGCCAAAGGCCATGAACAGGCCGAACCTGTGCGCCGGGGTCACCACGGCATTGTTATGGGCGAGCCGCCAGTCATCAAGCGTCGCCTCATAGCGACCTTCGAGATTGTAGAGAAAATTGGGCTGCTGGGCGATGGCGATGGCGTGGCTTTTCATCGTCGCCATGGTGGCATCGGGCGGCATGATGGTGAAATGATCGAGAAACCAGCGATGGTCCTTGCCGGTCAGCTTCTGGCTATCAAGCACTTTGGCATAGGCATTCACGGCCTGCACGATGGCCGCATCGCCAATGGCATGCACGCCCATCTGCCACCCCAGTGCAGCCGCACTTTGGGTCAGTTCCAGAATTTCCGCATCGGTCATCCGCCCCTTGCCGCGAAAGCCGGGCTGGCCCTTGTAATCGGCGAGCAGCCATGCGGTCGGCCCGGTAAACCCGCCGTCCACGCTCATCTCGCCAATCGGGCCAAGGCGGACATGGGCATCGCCATAGCCGGTGTGGTGGCCAAAGGCCTTGAGCCTTTCGGCTCCGGGATGGTCGATATACATGGTGATGCGCGGCAGTTCGGCGCCCATCTGGGCATAGAGCGCCTGCGCGCGGCGGAACGTGAGGGTCGGGGGCGGATTGGCGATACCGCCCTTGTCGAGCGGCTCGTCATTGAAACTGCCGCTGGCGTCGAAAAAGCTGGTAATGCCCAGCGCCAATATCGACTTGAGCCAGGCGATATTGGCAGGCCGCATCTGTTCCCATGTCGGCGGCGGGATATGCCGACGGACCAGATCAAGACTTTCGCGGATGATGCCATTGGGTTCGCCGCTGGCATCATGCTCGATCAGACCAGATTTGGGATCAGGCGTGTTTCGGTCGATCCCCGCGATTTTCAGAGCCGCCGAATTGGCAACGCCCGAATGCGCGCCCGCCCGCACCAGCCACACCGGATTGTCGGGGGCGGCAGCATCGAGATCGGCGCGGGATAGATTGCGGTTCTCCACCAGATTGGCTTCCTGCCACTGCGATCCGGTAATCCACTGCCCCGGACCCAGCGCCTTGGCCTTCTCGCGCAGCATCGCCTGCACTTCGGCGACCGAATGCGCGCTGGCCACGGGAATATCGCTTGGGGCCACAGGATAGGGGTGGAGATGGGTGTCGGTAAAGCCGGGCAGAACCGTACGCCCGCCAAGGTCGATGACTTTTTTCGCCTTATAGCGTCGCAGGAGGTCCTCGCCGCCGGTGGCGACAATGCGCTCCCCCTTGATCGCGACGGCCGACCGGATCGAGAAAGCCTTGTCCACGGTCAACACCCGGCCATGGTGCAGAATAAGATCCACCGACGGTACAGGCTTGGCAAAGGCGGGCAGCGCCCATGCAGCGCTGATCAACAATGCACCGCTCAGCAAGGCATGGGATAGTGGCAGTCCGGCGCGACGATGCAGCATGACAAAGGCTCCCCCTCAATGTGACTTTGGCAAGATCCGGTTGGTCGCTTTGTCCGACCGCTTGCCGCCCGCCCCATTCTGTTTGCAGGCCCCGTCATAAGCACTTCTGCCCCACCCTCTATGGCGCAAAGCTACGTATAATCAGGCCCTGCAAGGCCGAAAAGATTTTGTGCCGGTTGCCTGAGAGTTTCATGCGCGGATCAGGGGGGGCAAAGGTCAAAATCCTATACCTTTAGCGCAGCATGCCCAGCAGCGTGGGCGCATCGACCGTGAATTTCAATCCGAAGACCAGCGCATTGCCGATATCGCGAGGGCGGAACGGTGCGCCGGTCTGGTCCGGGTTGACGATATATTGGATATTGGGCGAAATCCGCATGGCCGCGTTCAATTGCGCGCCATAGGCCAGTTCCATCATATATTGGTGGCGATGGATATGGCCATCGCCGCCGCCCGCCACCCGCGCCGCGCGCATCCGCTCGACCGCCAGATCGCTGAATTGCTGATCATTGATCAAAAAACCCAGCGTGTCGGCATCGCGCCCCTTGAAGGTGCCGGTCTGCAACAGGCCCAGCTCAAGGTAATGGCTTTCCTCGACGCGCCCCGAAAGATTGGTCATGGCCACGCCGAACAGGGTCAGACCCCGCTTTGTGGCCGGATCGGGCCTTGTCAACATCTGGTCAAAGCGGAAATAGAGGCCCGAGCGGCCATGCAAAGTCGCCGCGTTCCGGCCGGTCAGGATCGCGATCCCGCCATTCGCATCGCGCAGCGGATCGGCATAATCGCCCCGGTCGAACCAGCCGCCAAGGATATAATGGCCCGGCAGGCGCGTCCTGCCCGCATCGTCGGCATAGCCCGCCTCCCACGGCACGATCACGCCGGTGGCGTTGCGCGTGGAAAAGCTGAAGCCGTTGTCATCGGCCTGTTTGCGGTCGGGATTCACCTCATAGGCCCCGACATGGGCGAACCATTGCGGAGTGAAATTGGCGCGCGTATGGATCATCCAGCTTGAGGCGGGGAAATAGGTGAAATTGCTGTTTTTGAAAACGAAAGTCGGGTTGCCGCAGGCCGAATTGGTCTGAAAATTGCAATAAAGCGGCGAGTTGAGGAAATGGATATTGGCCTGACTGCGCCCTGCCTCGATGTTCACCCGGCCATCGAGCAGCTTCTGCTCCCATGTCAGGATCGCCAGATGGGTGTTCTGCGTGCCCCACACTTCCTGAACCGAGGTGTTGTTGCCGATGGCGATGCCCGACAGACTCTTGCCGTGGCGGTTGGTGACGGCGAAATGCAAGGTGCCGCCGCCGATCCCGGCGATGCGGTCCATGTCGAGATCCGCGCCCATATAGACCTGTCCGGTATAGGCGCTCGCCCGGCGCAGCCCGCCGCTGACATTGCTCGCCGCCTCGCCGGTATAGTTGAGCGAGAGGGTGATCCCATCATCGGCCAGCGGTTGAAAGGGCTTGACCGGCGCTTCCTGCGCCATGGCATTGGACAAGGAGAGGGCGATGACGCCTGCGGTGCAGGCGCCCTTGAGCATTGTGCGATACATGGGATGATCCTTGCGCGCCCGATCCGTGGGCGCAGGTCAGAGTGTAACCGTCAGGCCGCTTCGGGCGCCCGCTTGAGCAGGCCCACCAGCAAAGCCGTCACCACCGTCCCGGCGACAATCGCCAGCGCATAGGCGGCCAGATGAGTCACGGCCCCCGGAATGGGCAGCACGAAAATGCCGCCATGGGGCACTTTGAGTTCGACCCCGAAGGCCATGGAAATCGCCCCGGCCACGGCCGAACCGGCCATCAGCGAGGGGATGACGCGAAACGGATCGCGCGCGGCAAAGGGGATCGCGCCCTCAGTGATGAAGGCAAGACCCAGCACGCCCGCCGCGCCGCCCGCCTCGCGCTCTTCGGCGCTGAAACGGTTGCGGAACAGGAAGGTGGCCACAGCGATGCCCAGCGGTGGCACCATGCCCGCCGCCATGGTTGCAGCCATCGGCGTATAGACCTGGCTGGACACCAGACCGACCGAGAAGGCATAGCCCGCCTTGTTGACCGGCCCGCCCATGTCAAAGGCCGACATCGCGCCAAGGATCACGCCCAGCAGAATGGCGCTCGACCCTTGCATCGAACGCAGCCATTCGGTGAGGAAGGCGAGCGCCGCAGCGACCGGCGCGCCCACGGCATAGATCATCACCAGACCCGTCAACAGCGAGCCGAGCAGAGGCAGGATCAAAACCGGCTTTAACCCCGCCAGATTTTTGGGCAGGCGGATCAGTCGGTTCAGCCCGTCAACGCCATAACCGGCAATAAACCCCGCCGCGATCCCGCCCAGAAAGCCCGCGCCAAGGCTGGAGGCGATCATGCCGCCGATCATGCCCGGCGCAATGCCCGGCCGGTCGGCCACGGAATAGGCGATATAGCCCGCCAGCGCAGGCACCATCAGCGCAAAACCCGCCTTGGCGCCGATTTCAAACAGCGCATGGGCCAGCGTCCCGGCCGCCGCATCATCATTGGCGTGAATGCCGCCCAGCGCGAAGGCCAGCGCAATCAGTAGGCCTCCCGCCACCACAAAGGGCAGCATGAAGGACACGCCGGTCATCAGATGCTTGTAAGGCCCGGCGCGTTCTTTTGCGGCGGCAGGTGCGGCGCTTGACGCTTCGCCGCCCTGCACCTGCGCCTCGGCCAGAGCGCGTTCGATGAGCGCCGCGCCGCCAGTGATCGCGGGCTTGGTGTTGCTGACAAACACCCGCTTGCCCGCAAAGCGGCCCCGGTCCACCTCGCGGTCGGCGGCGATCAGCACCACGTCGGCCTGCTCGATTTCCTCGGCGGTCAAGGGATTGCCCGCGCCGACCGAACCCTGCGTTTCGATGCGGATCGGACAGTTCAACTGGCGCGCGCCCTCGGCCAGCCCTTCGGCGGCCATGAAAGTATGGGCGATGCCGGTCGGGCAGGAAGTGATGGCGACGATCTTTGGTCTGCCTGCCGATGCGCCTTCTTCCGGCTCGCGGATCGCGCCCTGCGGGTCGGAAAGCACGGCATCAAGGCTGAGCCGCCAGTCCGCCCGCGCGGCCAGAGGGTCATCCTCGCCGCCCACAAAAAGCAACGTCAGATCCTCCCCTAAAGCCTCAAAGGTCTGGGCGTCAGTCGGGCGACGCACCGATACCTCGATGGGGCGCCCCTGCATGCGCGCCGCCTTGCGCAGCGCCTCGGCGGCCAGCATGGCCTGCACATCGCGGCCCCCGGCATCGATCACGGCAAAGAGCTTTCTCATGGAATCCTCGTCCCTTTATAATCCATCAGGCCATGGTCATCGCGCAGATCGAAACCTCCTGCGCCAAGGCACGCACCGCGTTCAGTTCGGGCAGGTTGGGGCCGGTCATGCCCAGCTTGCCCACCGCAAAACCTGTGGCGAGGCGCGCCAGAGCCTCAAGCGGCAGTCTATCGGCCAGCGCGGCGGCAAGCCCCGCCACCATCGCATCGCCCGCCCCCACCGTGCTGGCCACGCCGTCGAGCGAGAGATGGGCGCAGAGCGCGCCCTGCGCCGAAACGAAAAGCGCGCCTTCCTCGCCCATCGAGATCACCACCAGTTCAACGCCCCGGCGGCACAGATCCGCCCCCGCCGCCAGCAGGGCAGCCCGGTCCATCGCCGCCTGCCCGGTCCATGCGGCCAATTCGCTGCGATTGGGCTTGATGACATGGGGCAGGACGGCGGCGTCGAGCGCATGTTTGAGCGGCGCCCCACTGGTGTCGAGCAGGATGCGACAGCCGCGTTCGCGCAATTGCGCGACCATCGCGGCGTAAACCTCATGCGGACAACCGGGAGGCAAACTGCCCGAAAGCGCCACCAGATCGCCCGTCCGAACCGACAGGTTCAACTGGCCCACCACCTTGGCCACAAGGGTGTCATCGGCGGCCATGCCGTCCAGATTGATGTCGGTGGTCCCGGCATCATCGACCAGCTTGAGATTGACGCGGGTGGAACCGGCCACGCGGATGAAACGGTCGGTGATGCCTTTTGCGGCAAACAGCGCGGCAAAAGGCGCGGCGTTTTCGCTGCCCAACAGGCCATGGACCACCACATCGGCGCCCCAGTCGGCCAAGCAACTGGCGACATTGACGCCCTTGCCCCCGGCATTCTGGCGCACGGCGCGGGCGCGATGCACCTCGCCGGGGATCAGGCGGTCGAGCATGATCGTTTCGTCAATCGCGGGGTTGAAGGTGACGGTATGGATGCGCATCACGCGGCCTCCCCATCCAGAGCGCGCACTTGCGCGGCGCCTTCCATTTCCAATGCGCGCCGGGCAAGGGCTTCCAGCGAGGCCTTGTCGGCGGCGCGGATGCGGGCCTTGACGGCGGGAATGTCGCGCGGGGTCATCGAGAGTTCCGACACGCCAAGCCCCACCAGCAGCGCCGCGCCAAATGGATCGCCCGCAATGCCGCCGCATACGCCCACCCAGCGGCCATGGGCCTTGGCCCCTTCCACCGTCATCGCGATCAAGCGCAGAACGGCGGGATGCAGACTGTCGGCCTCGGCGGCCAGATCGGGATTCTGGCGGTCGATGGCCAGCGCATATTGGGTCAGATCATTGGTGCCGATGGAAAAGAAGTCGGCATGGGCGGCCAGAGCCTTGGCCTGAACGGCGGCGGCGGGCACCTCGATCATGATGCCAATGGGCACAACGGGGGCGTCCAATTCGATGCGGATCGCCTCGCAAGCCTCGCGCAGGCGGATCAGTTCCCAGGCCGAGGTGATCATCGGGAACATGATCGACAGATCGCCCCCGGCACGCGCCGCGCGATAAAGCGCACGCAATTGCGGTTCGAGCAGATCGGGCCGCCGCAGCAACAGCCGCGCCCCGCGCACGCCGAGGAAGGGGTTTTCCTCGCGCGGCAGGTCCAGATGCGGCACCTGCTTGTCGCCGCCGATGTCGAGCGCGCGCACGATCAGCGGGCGCGGACCCAGCGCCTCGATCATGGCGCGATAGATCGCCTCCTGCTCATCCTCGCTGGGGCTTTGGCCGCGTTCGAGGAAGAGGAATTCGGTGCGCATCAGGCCCACGCCCTCGCCGCCCTGCACCAGCGCAAATTCGACCTGATCAGGGCGGTTTACATTGGCCGCGACGGCGATTTCATGGCCATCGGTGGTGATCGCGGGACGGCTGCGCTCGGCGGCCTCGGCGGCGCGCTTTTGGGCGATGTCCACGATCCACTGCCGGGCCGATTCAAGATCCTGCGGCGTGGGGTCGAGCCAGACCCGCCCGCTGTCACCATCGACGATCACGCAGGCGCCCGGCTCCAGCCCAAGCAATTGCGCCCCGCCCGCCACAATCGAGGGCAGGCCCAGCGTGCGCGCCAGAATGGCGCTGTGCGAGGTCGGCCCACCCAGCGCCGTTGCAACGCCCGCCACACGGGAAGTATCGAGCGTGGCCGTATCGGAGGGCGAAAGGTCCGAGGCGATCAGCACGCAAGGTTCTTCGGGCAAATCGGACAGCGACCCGGCCGCCAGCGCCGGGTCCATCGCGGCCAGAACCCGCCGCCCCACATCATGCAGATCCGCCGCCCGCGCCGCCAGCACCGGATTGCCCAGCGCCGACAATTGCCCCGCAATGCGCCCCACGGCCTGATCCCACGACCATGCCACGCCATGCCCTTCGACCATCAACTGACAGGTCAGCGTGATGAGGTCGGTATCGTCGAGCAGATCGGCCTGCGCCTTGAAAATCGCCGCCTCGCCCGCCCCAAGACGGCGCGTGGTGTCGTCAATCAGCACCTTCATCTGCGCCCGCGTCCGGGTCAGCGCGTCCTCAAGCGCGGCGCCCCCGGCGACCAGATCGACCGGCTCATCGGGTACGACCAGTTCGGCGGGGGCAAGGATATGCACACGACCGATGGCAAGGCCGGGGCTGGCCGCGACGCCCGCGATGGCCTTGGCCTCGCCCGAGGGTTTCCAGCCGCGCACCGGGGCGCTGGCCTTGGCGGCGGCGCGGGCGGCGTCCTCCTTCTCGCGCGCGGTCAGGCGACGGACAGTCTTGACGAATGTGTCCAGCGCCGCGCGTTCGTCGGCGGAAAAGACGATCGTATCCCCGGCCTTCAGCCCAAGCTGGAGCAGGGAAACGAGGCTGCGCGGATCGGCGGTTTCCGCGCCATTACGCACCCGCAGGCGGGCCGAAAGGCCGCGTGCCGCCTCCACCCATGCCGAGGCCGGGCGGGCATGCAGGCCCGATGGATAATCGAGCGTCCAGCGTTCGACCTCGGCATAGTCCTCGGCGGGAACGGTTTCGGCAGAGGGCGCGCCATCCTCATGCAGAGCGCGAGCGATGGCCTCGGCATCATCGGTGGCGATCAGATGGGCGATGCGCGCCTCGTCCTGAATAAGGCGGGTCAGGCGGCGCAGGATGGCGATATGGCTGTCCGAATTGGCCGCAATGCCCACGACCAGATGCGCCGTCTGCCCCGGATTCCATTCCACGCCCTCGCGCAGTTGCAGGATGGCGATACCGTCATGGCGCACCAGCCCCTTGTCCTCGCCAAGGCCATGGGGAATGGCCACGCCCGCGCCAAGGAAGGTGTTGGCCACCGCTTCGCGGCGCACCATGCTGTCCTCATAGCCGGGCGCAACGCAACCGGCGGCCACCAGCAATTGGCCCACCTGACGGATGGCATCATCCTTGTCGGCGGCCGAGGCGGCGATGCGCACGAGTTCGGGCGATCCGGATTGGGCAATGCGCGGCATGGTGGCGGAAGGTGCGGGCATGTTCAGAATCTCTCCACGTTCTGTCCTTGGCCATAGAAAACGTTTTCTCATCACTTTTGTCAAGAGCCCTTGCATTTTGTGCGTGATTGCAGGCATGATACGACGCAGGAGAGGCCATAAGGCCGCTTGATAAGTGAGAACGTTTTCTGATGTCGGTCGAGAGCAAACCCGTTGGAATCAAGGATGTTGCCAAAGTCGCCAATGTCTCGCCCGCCACGGTGTCGCGGGTGCTCAGCGGGCGGGCGGTTGATCCGGCGATGCAGGAGCGGGTGCAGGCCGCCGTCATTTCCACCGGCTATCGCCCCAATCTGGCCGCGCGGCGCCTGCGTTCGCAACACACCAACACCATCGGCCTTATTTTGGCCGACATCCGCAACCCCTTCTTCACCGCCGTTTCGCGCACGATCGAAAGCGTGGCGGCGGCGCGCGGCCTGCGCGTCATCCTGTGCAACACCGACGAGGACCCGGCCAAGGAGGCCATGTATCTTGACCTGATGCAGCAGGAGCGCGTGACCGGCATCATCCTTGCGCCGACGCGCCAAAGGGTGACGCGTGCAGGCGATCTGGCGATGGATTGTCCGGTGGTGCTGATCGACCGCGCCATTCCCGGCGCGCGCGAGGATTGCGTGCTGCTCGACAATGAGGCCATGGCGGGCCTGCTGCTCGAACATCTTTATGATGCGGGGCACCGGCGCATCGCGGGCCTGTTCGGTGCCAGCAGCAGCACCGGCATCGAGCGCCGCAACGGCTTTGAACGCGCCGCCGCGCGCCTTGGTATCACGGTCGATACGCTGGCCATTCCCCATGCGCCGGGCGAGGCGGAAAAGGCGGCCATCGCGCTGCTTTCGCGGCCCGACCGCCCCGATGCGCTGATGGCCAGCAATGGCGTGATGCTGATCTCGGTCCTGCGGGCGCTGCGCTCGCTCGATCTGGAGGTGCCGCGCGATATTGCTCTGGCCGGGTTTGACAACAGCGACTGGATGGAGTTGATCGGCAATGGCTTGACCGTGATCGAACAGCCGGTCGAGGAAATCGGACGGACGGCGATGGCGATGCTGCTCGACCGGCTGGAACATCCCGATGCAGCGATGCGCAAGACCGTCCTTTCCGGCAAACTTATCGCGCGCGGATCCAGCGCGCGCCACCAAACCACAGGAAGCTGACATGCCCACCAAGCCCCCCATTGGACGCAACACACAGCTTTGCATGTCGCTCTCGGGCCGCCCCGGCAACGCCGGATCGCGGCTGCATAACCGGCTGTATGAACTGCTGGGTCTGGATTATGTCTATAAATCCTTTTCCACCCGCGATCTGCCCGCGGCCATTGGCGGCATTCGCGCGCTGGGCATTCGCGGCTGCGCGATCTCGATGCCCTTCAAGGAGGATGTCATCCCCCTGCTCGACGCCATCGAGCCATCGGCAGCAGCCATCGACAGCGTCAACACGATCGTCAATGACGACGGCGTGCTGAGCGGGCATAACACCGATTACACCGCCGTGCGCGACCTGGTGGCGGCACGCGGGCTGGACCCGGCAATGCCTTTCCTGCTGCGCGGCAGCGGGGGCATGGCCAAGGCGGTGGCCGCCGCGCTGCGCGACAGCGGCTTTGCCCATGGCGCGATCATCGCCCGCAATGCGCAGGCCGGGCAAGCGCTTGCCGCGCAATATGGCTATGAATGGCGGCCCGATCTGCCCGAAACCGGCGAGGCCATGCTCGTCAATGTCACCCCGCTGGGCATGGAAGGGGCCGATGCCGATGCGCTGGCCTATCCGCTCGATTTCATCGCCGATTGCCATGTGGCCTTTGATGTCGTGGCCCAGCCTGCGCGCACGCCCTTTATCCGCGCCGCCGACGATGCGGGCAAAACCATTATCTCCGGGGCCGAGGTGATCGTGCTTCAGGCGGTCGAGCAATTCGTGCTCTATACCGGCATCCGGCCCGATGCGGCGGCCATCGCTGATGCCGCCGGCCTTGCCCATGGGCCGCAGGTGGGCGCATTGATGAGCGCGATGGCGCAGCGAAAGGAACAGTAATGGCAGCCGATCACGTTCAACCCATCACGCTTTCACGCTTTCTGATCGAGCAGCAGCGGCGGCCTGATCACCCCTACCCTGCCGAATTGCGCCTGTTGATCGAAACGGTGGCGCGGGCCTGCAAGGCGGTGGGCCACGCCATTTCCCGAGGCGCGCTGGGCGATGTGCTGGGCGCGCTGGGCAGCGAGAATGTGCAGGGCGAGGTCCAGAAGAAGCTGGATGTGATCGCCAATGACCTCCTGCTCGATGCCAATGAATGGGGTGGGCATCTGGCCGCGATGGCGTCGGAGGAGATGGAGACGATCCACCGTATCCCCAACCGCTACCCCAAGGGCGAATATCTGCTGCTGTTCGATCCGATTGACGGGTCGAGCAATATTGATGTCGATCTTTCGGTCGGCACGATCTTTTCGGTGCTGCGCGCGCCCGAAGGCTGCGCCGGGCGCGATGTGACCGAGGAGGATTTCCTCCAGCCGGGCCGCGATCAAGTGGCCGCAGGCTATGCACTTTACGGGCCGCAGACGCTGCTGGTGCTGACCATCGGCACCGGGGTTTACGAATTCATGCTCGACCGCGAGGTGGGATCATGGCGGATGACCGACGGGCCGATGCGTATCCCGGCGGGCAACAAGGAATTTGCCATCAACATGGCGCGGCGGCGGCAATGGTCGCCCGCCGTGGCGCGCTATGTCGAGGAGCGGATTCTGGGCGCCGAAGGGCCGTGCGGGGTGGATTACAACATGCGCTGGACCGCCTCGATGGTGGCCGATGTGCATCGCATATTGAAGCGCGGCGGGGTGTTCCTCTATCCGTCCGACCACCGCGCCACCGGCAAGGCCCGCCTGCGCCTGCTCTATGAAGCCAATCCGATGAGTTTCCTGATCGAACAGGCCGGGGGCAGCGCGAGCGATGGCGAAGGGCCGATCATGGATGTGGTCCCCACCGGCCTGCATCAACGGGTCGGCGTGATGATGGGCGATGCCGATGAGGTCAAAGCCATCACCGGCTAGACCTCCATGCCACCGCCTCGCGGCGCTCCATGGTCTCGGCATTGGCCAGTTTTTCGACCAGACGGGTGAACAGTGTCACGCCGCGATCATGGGCCGTGGGCATTACATCCTGCGCCGGCGTGGTGTCGATCACGCGCTGCTGGGCCTCGATCATGGCCTTGTCCTCGGCAAAGGCCTTCCCCGCAATGCCCATCATATGGTCGCGCATCGCCGCATCCCCGAAATTGCGATGGGGGCCCCATGAAAAGAAATAGCGCGCCGTCCTGTCGGTCAGCGGGGTGACCGCCTGACTGGTGAAATTGAGGCCTGCAATGGCTTCCTCCATGCGCGGCGCGGCATGGTTCAAACGCCGCGCCGTGCCCGCCGGATAATTCGCGCTCCACATCAGCAGCACGCCGGGCAGCAGGAAGTCATAGGTGGACCACGCATCGATGGGCACATCGGATTTGCGATTGCTGGCGCCATACGTGTTTTCCAGCCAGCGCTCGACCCGCACCCCGCGCGCCAGCGGGGTGATGCGCGGCTGAGAGGCGGCAAACTCCGGCCCCGCGCCAAAGCTGTTGGCATGGACATAGGTCAAATGGCTGAAATCCAGCAGATTGTCGTTGATGAGCCGGGCCTCGGCCTGATAATCGAGAAAACCGCAGCACAGAATATAGTCGGGATCGTCAAACCCCACCGCAGGCGGGATCAGCGCCGGGTCTGCCGCCGCCGCATCGCCCATCCACACCCAGACCCAACTGTGGCGCACCTCCACCGGATAGGCACGCACACGGGCGCGGGCCGGGATCAGATCCTGACCGGGAATGTCGACCACCCTGCCGCCTGCATCAAACAGCAGGCCGTGATACAGGCAGCGCAGATGCGCGCCCTCGCACCGGCCCAGCGAGAGCGGCGCAAAGCGGTGGACGCATTTGTCCTCCAGCGCATGGACCGCGCCCGAGGCCGAGCGCCAGATGACGATGCGTTCCCCAAGGATGGTCAGGGCAAAGGGCTTTTCAGGGGCAAGATCCTGCTCCCATCCGGCGACATACCAGGCGTTGCGAACATAGGTCATGGCGGTCTCTTGGCTATTCTCTCCGCCCGCCAACTTGACTTAACGGTGTTAAGTGGTCAACAAAAACCTATGGCCCGCACGCCCTCCGCCCTGCTTGACCGCGACCGATTGCTGGCCGCCGCCTTTGCCCAGCTCGAAGAGGATGGTCTCGATGGGCTGAGCATGCGCCGCCTTGCCGCGCGGGTGGGCGTGCAGGCCCCGGCGCTCTATTGGCATTTCAGCGACAAGGCCGAACTGCTGGGCCTGATGGCGCGCGAGATCTACGCTGCGGCCTATGCCGCTGTGCCGCTGGTCGAGGACTGGCAGGCATGGTTGGGCCAATTTGGCCGGGCGCTGCGCCGCAGTTTTGCCGCCCATCGCGACGGGGCGCGGCTCTGCGCGGCGGCCAGCCCGGCGCTGTCCGGCGAGCCCGCCGCACATGCCGAGACCATCGCCGCGCCCCTTGTCGCGCTGGGGCTTGACGCCGGCCGCGCCCTGTCCTGTCAGGCGGTGGTGATTTCCTTCACGCTGGGCTGGGAATCCTTTGAGTCCAACGGCCCGATGCGCGAATTTCTGCGCCGGATGATGGATTTTGATGCCACCTTCGAAACCGGCCTCGACGCGCTGGTGCGCGGGCTGGCCTAGGCCGCCCGGCGCGCCGCGATACGAAAGCGGGCCATCATGTCGCGAAAGGTGATCCCGGCATCGATCTGGGTATAGACGCGCATGGGCCGCCCGCCTGCCCTTGGCGCATAGCCGCCATCATCCAGCAGGCGCGGCGTAGGCATGACCACATAGCGCGACGAGGTGGTGTCCGGCCGCATCGGCGGCAACAAGGCCGTCAGCGTCACGAGCGGACTGTCGCCCAGCACATAGACATCCGAGGCGGGCAGGACCGGCGCGCCGGGGATTTTGGCCAGCATGTCCGGGAGCGCATCGACCTTGGCCTTGAGATAGGCGCCAAGCGGGCCGGTCGCGGCCAATTCCTCAAGTTCGGCATTGGAAAACAGCATCTGGCTGTAAACGTCGGCGGGCACCTGCCAGATTTCGATGTCGGATTCGTTGAAGATCACCTGCGCGGCCACCGGGTCGATCGAGAAATTGAACTCGGTTTCCCCGGCCTTTGGCCCCGGAAGGCCCAAACCATGATGAGGCCGCCCCCCGATCCAGACCAGCCTGATCCGCCGCCCGATCCTCGGCTCGCTCAACCACGCCAGCGCCAGATCGGTCAGCCCCGCGCCTGCGGCATAGATGAGCGGGCCTTGGGCATCCTCGCGCATCGCCTCGCGCACGATGGCGGCGCTGGCCTCGCCCGGTTTCCACGATGCGCGCGCCCCAATCGGCGCGGGCGCTCCGGCGATGACGGTATGCGCCTTATCAAGACCCATGATCGAGAGCACTTCGCGCGCGCGGGCTTCCCCTTCGCGCGCCTCGTTTCCGCGGGAAAAACCGCCCGGCAAATGCGATCCGATGATCAGCGGTATAGAGACAGCGCGACACAGCACATGATGCGCCAGTTGGAACAGCCCATCGGGATCGCCGGCAAAATCATTGTCCAGAATGACCCGCGCCGGCATCGGCGGCGCAGCGCGCAACGCGGCCCCGCCCGCCAGAGCGGCCCCACCTACAAGACTTGTCAGGGTCGAGACGGCAAATGTCCTGCGATCCATCGCCAATGGCACGTTCCCTCTCCCCTGATTTATCTTGCCCGATCATTCCGGTGCCGCCCCTTCTAGCCCATTGCGACATCATGTAAAATAAGCGTTTTTAAGCCATCCATAGAGAACGGTTATGGATGAGGAGCAAGCAGCCGCCGCTCCCATCTTTGCCTTTGTGTCTTGCCGGTTTAACTCCTATCCTGAACTTTCGCATCGCCCATGCGGCCGCCCGGCGCGCCGCAACACAGGGAGAGCCTGAGGATGACCCATGTTCTGAGAGCCGCCGACGAGAGCGATCTGTCGGCGATCTATGAAATGGCCAAAAGCACCGGCGGAGGGTTTACCAATCTGCCCGCCGACCGGCCCAAACTGGCCAACAAGCTGGAGATTGCCGCCGCTTCCTTTGCCCGGATGGCTGATACGCTGGCCGATGACCGCTATATGTTCGTGCTGGAAGACACCCAGACCGGCAAGGTGCGCGGCACATGTCAGATCTTCTCCTGCATCGGCGCGGACCGGCCCCATTACAGCTATCGCATCGACGCCTTCACCCATTACAGCAGCGAATTCGGCCGCGCCATGCGCTGCGAAATGCTGACCATGGTGACCGACCACAATGGCAGCAGCGAGGTGGGCGGCCTGTTCCTGCACCCCACGGAAAGGTCAGCGGGGGCCGGGTCGCTGCTGGCGCGCAGCCGCTATCTGTTCATGGCCATGCACCGCCCGCGCTTTGCCGACCGCACGCTGGCCGAATTGCGCGGGGTGATCGATGGTTTCGGCATATCGCCCTTTTGGGACGGGGTGACGGGCCGCTTCTTCGGCATGACCTTTCGCGAGGCGGATGAGTTCAAGGCGCTGCACGGCGCGCAATTCATCGCCGATCTGATGCCCAAGCACCCGATCTATACCGCGATGATGCCCGAAAGCGCGATTGCGGTGATGGGCGTTGCCCACCCATCGGGCCGCGCGGCCCAGCGGATGCTGGGAAAGGAAGGCTTTGCCTATCGCAACTATATCGACGTGTTCGACGGCGGCCCCACGATGATCTGCGCCACCGACGATATCGCCACGATCCGCTATGCTCGTCAGGACACGCTGATCGCCATTGCCGACAATGACGGCGCGCAAAGTCTGGTGGCGCGCGGCAGGCTGGGCGGTTTTCGCGCCGCCTATGGGCGGGTGGCGATGACCGACGGCGGCATCATCCTCGACCCTGCCAGCGCGCAGGCCATCCGGGCCTCACCGGGCGAGAGGATTACGCATATTCCCCATTGATCAAGGAGGATGCCGGCGATGCTGGAGGTGAATTTCGACGGGCTGGTCGGCCCCAGCCACAATTATGCGGGGCTATCGCTGGGCAATATCGCCTCGGCCACCCATGCGGGCGCTGCCTCCAGCCCGCGCGAGGCCGCGCTGCAGGGCCTTGCCAAAATGCGGCGGATGATGGCGCTGGGTTTTGTGCAGGGGCTGCTGCTGCCCCATGACCGGCCCGATGCGGGCTGGCTGCGCCAACTGGGCTTTGCGGGCGATGACATGGCCGTCTGCCGTGCGGCTTGGGAGGCCCAGCCTGCTCTCCTGCGCAACGCCTTTTCCGCCTCGCCCATGTGGACCGCCAATGCCGCCACGGTCTCGCCCGGCCCCGATACCGCCGATGGGCTGACGCATATTTCCATCGCCAACCTGTCCTCCATGCCCCATCGCAGCATCGAGGCGGCGCAGACCGGGCGGCAATTGCGCCTGCTGTTTGCGGGCCTGTCCGATGTGGCTTTGCATGATCCCCTGCCCGCCTGTTTCGGCGACGAGGGCGCGGCCAATCATATGCGGCTGTGCCCCCGCCATGACGAGGCCGGGGTGGAAATCTTCGTCCATGGTGCCGGGCCGGTCAAAGGCTTTCCCGCGCGCCAGCACGCCGCCGCCTCGCAGGCGCTGGTCCGGCGCCACAGGCTGGACCCGGACAGGGCCGTTCTGGCCCGCCAGAGCGACGCGGCCATCGCGGCGGGGGCCTTTCACAATGATGTGGTCGCGGTGGCCAATGAAACTGTCCTGCTGACCCACGAACAGGCCTTTGCCGAGCGGGAGGCGCTCTATGCCCAGATCCGCGCACGCCTTCCCGAAGCCGAGATTATAGAAGTGCCCGCCGATCGGGTGTCGCTGGATGATGCGATCCGCTCCTATCTGTTCAACTCGCAACTGGTGACCATGCATGACGGGGGCATGATGCTGCTCCTGCCCGAGGAGGCGCGCGAGGTGGCCCACGTGGCGGGCTGGCTGGAGGAAATGCTGGAGGCCAATGGGCCGATCCGGCGGGCGGAATTCATGCCTCTGCGCGAATCCATGCGCAATGGCGGCGGCCCGGCCTGTCTGCGCCTGCGCATCGTGCTGACGCAGGCGCAACTGGCCGCGCTGGATCAGCGTTTTCTGCTCGACCCGGCCAAATGCGATGCGCTGGCCGCGCTTATCGCCCATCACTGGCCCGAGCGCATCGCACCCGAGGACATCGGCCACCCCGACCTGTGGCGCCAATGCCAAAGCGCCCGCGCGGCCCTGCTCGACCTGCTCGGCTTTGCCCCGGAGGAACTGTGATGATCGCCCCCCGTCCCGATCGGCCCTTCATCCGCATGGCCCGGATGGAGGATCTTGACGCCCTGTTCGCGCTGGCGGGCCTGTCGGGCGGGGGCATGACCAATCTGCCGCAGGATCGCGATGCCCTGCGCGAACGCCTGTCGTGGAGCGAACGCTCGCTGGCCGCGCCCATCACCGCGCCGGAAGATGAATTCTACATGCTGGTGCTGGAGGATGGCGCGGGCCGCGTCATCGGCACGGCCAGCATCTTTTCGCGCGTGGGGGCGCATTGGCCGTTCTACAGCTACAAGGTGGCCCGCGTCACCCATGTCTCGCGCGGACTGGACCGGATGTTTTCGACCCATGTCCTCCATCTGGTCAATGATTTCGACGGGGCGAGCGAGGTGGCGGGCCTGCTGCTGCATCCCGATGCCCGCGCGCATGGACTGGGCGCGATGCTGGCGCGCAGCCGCTTCCTTTTCATCGCCCAGCACCGCGAGCGTTTCGGCGATCAGGTGGTGGCCGAATTGCGCGGCTGGATGGACGGGCGCACCAGCCCCTTCTGGGATGCTGTGGCGGGGCCGTTCTTCGGCGGCGACATGCTGGAGGCGGACCTGTTCAATGCCATGCATGGCAATCAGTTCATCGCCGATCTGATGCCGCGCTATCCGATCTATACCTCGATGCTGCCCGCCTCCGCGCGCGAGGCGATCGGACGCCCGCATGAAGGCTCCGCCCCCGCCTATCGCCTGCTGCTGGCCGAGGATTTCCTCGACGACGGCTATTGCGACATTTTCGATGCCGGCCCCACCGTCCATGCCCGCACCGACCATATACGCACCATCCGCGAATGCGAAGTGATCGACCCGAACATACCCCTGCGCGCTACAAAGGAGCCTCACCGCCTGATCGCGGCGGGCCTTTTGCGCGATTTCCGCGTGTGGAAGGAGGAGTGAAATGACCTTGCAATCGTTCGATCCGGCCAGCGGAGAGATTGTCTGGGAAGGGGCGGTCGATGGCCCTGCGCAGTGCCATGCCGCGCTGGAGCGCGCCCGCGCCGCCGCGCCGCACTGGGCGCGCATCCCGCTCGAGGAGCGTCTGGCCGCCGCCCGCCGCTTTGCCGCCTTGCTCAAAGAAGGACTGGAGCCTTTCGCCCGCCTCATCTCGCGCGAGACGGGCAAACAATTGTGGGAGAGCCGGGGCGAGGTCAATGCCATGATCGGCAAGGTCGAAATCTCCATCGCCGCGCAGGCCGAAAGGGCCGGAATGCGCGAACAGGCGATGCCCTTTGGCCGGTCCGTCCTGCGCCATCGCCCGCATGGGGTGATGGCGGTGCTGGGGCCGTATAATTTCCCCGGTCATCTGCCCAATGGCCATATCGTGCCCGCGCTGATCGCGGGCAATGTGGTGGTGTTCAAACCATCGGAAGAAACCCCGGCGGTGGGCGCGCATATGGCGGCGCTCTGGGCAGAGGCGGGCCTGCCCGATGGCGTGTTCCAGATCGTCCAGGGGCGGCGCGAGACAGGCGCGGCGCTGATTGCGGGCGATATTGACGGGCTGCTCTTTACAGGTTCGGCGCAGGCAGGCCGCGCCTTCCGTCATGCCTTTGCCGACCGGCCCCATGTCATTCTGGCGCTCGAACTGGGCGGCAACAATCCGCTGGTGGCATGGGACGGCGATCCTGAAGCCGCCGCCTCGCTGGTCAGCCATTCGGCCTTTATCACCACCGGTCAGCGCTGCTCCTGCGCCCGCCGCCTGATCCTGCCGATGGGAGCAGAAGGCGACCGGATGCTCGACGCCGTGCTGGCGCAGGCCGCGATGCTGCCCGTGGGCGCGTGGGACGAGGGCGAGGGCTTTATGGGCCCTCTGATTTCCGCGCAGGCGGCGGACCGGGCGCGGGGGGCGGTTGAGGCTTTGGCCGCAGCAGGCGCTCGCATCTTGCTGCCCCCGGCCTCGCCACGCGGGGATAATCGCGCCTTCATGGGCGCTGCCGTGCTCGACGTGACCGGGATCGCGGCGCCTGATGAGGAGATATTTGCGCCCGTTTTGCAGGTCATCCGGGTGAAGGATTTCGATGCCGCGATGGCCGCGGCCAATGACACCGCCTTTGGCCTCTCGGCGGGGCTGATTGCGCAGGACCCGGCGCTGTGGGACCGATTCAGCGCCGAAATCCGCGCAGGCGTGGTCAATTGGAACCGGCCGACCACCGGGGCGGCCTCGGCCATGCCCTTTGGTGGATTGGGCGAATCGGGCAACCACCGCCCCAGCGCCGCCTATGCCGCCGACTATTGCGCCTATCCCGCCGCCAGTTTCGAGGCCCCGCGCATCGAGGGCCTTCCCATTCCGGGCATGACGCCATGACGCCGACCGAACGGGCCGTTGTTGAACAGGCCATGGCCGCGCCCATGCTCAATCAGGTCCTGCGCTGGGCCGCGATCAACAGCGGCAGCGGCAATCTGGCCGGGCTGGCCAGCATGGCGGGCGAGTTGGCCGATGCCTGCGCCCCCTTGCCCGGACAGATCGCGTTGCTCGATCCCGCGCCGGTGACGCGGATCGATGCGCAGGGGAACGAACGCGAGGTGGCCCATGGCCGCAACCTGCTGCTGACCGTGCGCCCGCAGGCTCCGGTGCAGATCCTGCTGACCGGGCATATGGACACGGTGTTCGATACGGATCATCCGTTTCAGACCTGCCAATGGCTCTCGCCTGACGTGCTCAATGGGCCGGGCGTGGCGGATATGAAGGGCGGCCTTGCGGTAATGATCGCCGCCCTGCGCGCCTTTGAAACCTCACCAGAACGCGAGAAACTGGGCTATCAGGTGGTGTTCAACAGCGATGAGGAGGTCGGCTCGCCCGGATCGGCGGCGCTGCTGGCGCGGGCGGCGGCGGGCAAGCTGGCGGCCTTGACCTATGAACCCTCGGCCCTGCCCGACGGCACTTTGGCCGGGGCGCGGCCGGGCAGCGGTAACTTTTCGTTGGTGGTAACCGGGCGCAGCGCCCATGCCGGACGCAATCCGCAGGATGGGCGCAATGCGGTGGTCGCAGCGGCCGATCTGGCGCTGCGGCTGACGGGGCTGGCGCGGCCGGGCCTGTCGGTCAATTGCGCGCGCATCGAGGGAGGCGGGCCGAACAATGTCGTGCCCGATCATGCCGTGCTGCGCGTCAACATCCGCCCGCGCAGGCCGCAGGATCAGGATCAGGCCTGCGGGGCAATGGACCGCATCATGGCGCAGGTGGCCTCCGCGCATGATCTGCACATCCACCGCCACGGCGGCTTTGCCCGGCCTCCCAAGCCGATCACCACGCAGGGCCAAAGGCTGCTCGAACTGGTGCGCGATTGCGGGCGGATGCTGGGGCAGGAGATTGGCTGGCAGGACAGCGGCGGGGTTTGCGATGGCAACAATATCGCCGCCTGCGGGGTGCCGGTGGTCGATACGATGGGCGTGCGCGGGGGTGCGATCCATTCGGCGCAGGAATATCTGATCACCGAAAGTCTGGGTGAACGCGCTGCTCTGAGCGCTCTGCTGCTCTGCCGCCTTGCGCGCGAGGGCGTCTAGGGCCGATCCGCCATCGCGGCATAAAGCGCGAAAGGATCGAGCACCGCCCGCCCCAGCGCCGCCTCGAATTCGGCCTGCGCGCCCTGTTCGCCATAGGCATCATGGTGCTGCGCGCCCAGATTGGATTGGAAAATGCCCGCCGCGCTGACCGGCAGAAAATCCTCATAGGTCAAAGGCTCCAGCGTGACCGAGCCATCGGGCGCCGTCACGCGGCGGGTGTAGATCAGATCCTGATCGACCAACGCCTCCATGTCGTCGGGAAAATTCGCAAAGGCCCGCGCCAGCCTTTGCTCATAAGGCATGTCGGCCGGTCCGCCCTGCGCCTGTGCCAGCAGGCGGTCATAGAGCGCCCGCCCCTTGGGGGTGAGCGCTGCGCCGCGTTGCTCGATTTCGCCAAAGCGCGCGGTATGGCGGCCGGGCGTACCTTCCTCCCCGGCAAAGCGCACGCTTTCGCTCAGCGCCTTGAAGCTGGTCTGGCGCAGCAGGATGGGGATGGCACGCGGCGGCGGGCCTTCGATCACCTCCTTGGCCTCGATCCCGCGCGCCAGCATCGCCGCCTGCGCCGCGTCAATATCCAGCGTGCGCGGGGTCAGATGGTTGATATGCGGCCCGCGAAAAGCCACCACATCGGCCACCAGCCGATGGCTGGCCAGCAGGCGATCATAAGTGGCGCGATCCACCAGCGTATCCTCATGCCAGCGGAAGGTTTCGAGTAGGCCCGCGACAAAGGCATCGGCCTGCGCCTCGTCCAGCGCGCCCTGCGCCTCATGCCGCGCGATCAGCGCCAGTGTTTCGGGGCGGAAGATCTGCCGCGCCGCCAGCAAGGCCGCTGCCTCCTCCCGCAGCGCGGGGTCGGCAATCAGTTCAAGGCGCAGCAGCGAGCAGAACACACGGAACGGATTGCGCGCCAGCGCCTCCTCGGCAACCGGACGGAAAGCGGTCGAATGCACCGGCACCCCGGCGGGGGCCAGATCGTAATAGCCCACCGGCTCCATGCCCATGACGGCAAAGGCCCGGCCCATCATCGCCAGTTCGGCGGCGGTGCCGACGCGGATCGCGCCATGCCTTTCGATTTCCACCCGCGCTGGCGCCGCCTCGCCTGCCTGCGCATTGACCTGCGCCACAATGGCCAGAAGATCGCCATAGAGCGGAACCTCGGCGCGATACATGGCGGAAAGCGCCGCGCAGAAGCGGTCGCGAATAGCGCTGGCATCGACAAAGCCGGTGGTCATTTGGGCTCCTCTCCCGTTGTCCCGCCTCTATATCAGGCTTGCACAGGCTTGGCACCCACCCCGATTTCGGCCAGCAGCCATTCGCGGAACCGGCGGATTTTGGGCGTTCGGCGGCGATGTTCGGGATAGACGATCCAATAAGCCGCGCCCAGACTGGACACCTGCGGGAAGAGTTGCACCAATCGGCGGTCCGACATGTCCTGATGCCAGAAAAACGGGGTCAGCATGGCCACGCCCTGTCCGGCCATCGCGGCATGGCCCTCATTCGCCTGCGAATCCATGCGGACGCCCTGCAAAGCGACCTCGCCCGGTTGCATCAGCCCGGCCTGCCGGAGCCAGCAGGTCCATGAGGGATCATGCGGACTGATCAGCGGCAGGCGCAGCAGATCCTCAGGCCGGATATGCCCGCCCTGACCGGCCAGAAAACCGGGGCTGCACATGGGCGTAAAATCGTGCTCGATCAGACGGTGCGCGGCAAGATCGGGCCATGACCCATGCCCCAGCCGCACCGCCACATCCACCCCGTCGCCCGACAGATCGGCCAGCCCTTCCTGCATCAGCAGGCGGACAGCCATATCGGGATAGCGCATCTGAAACCGCCCGATCCGCCATGCCAGCCATGCATTGGCAAAGGTGGGCGTGGTCGAAATAGTCAGCGTGCTGTCGTCATCGACGCGCATTTCGGCAAAACCGGCCTCGATCATGTCCAGCCCCTTGCCGATCCGCGAGGCCACGCGCCGCGCCCCATCGGTCAGGATCACGCGCTGTCGCTCTCGCCGGAACAGTTGCTGGCCCAGATAGGTTTCGATCAGGCGGATCTGATGGCTGACGGCGGCCTGCGTCATGCCCAGTTCGCGCGCGGCGGCGGTGAAATTTTCATGCCGCGCGGCCGCTTCGAACACGCGGACCGCGGCCAGAGGGGGGATCTTGCGCATCGGCGCATCATAAGCACAGCTAATGACGTCTGTCGATCATTTGGTTGGCCCGATGGCGCGGAGAATGGCACATCGGCACCAGATTTTCCAAGGACACACGCCCATGCAACCTGCATCCCTCCCCTGCCAGGACCGGAGAAATTCCTTCTCCTTGCTCCCTTTGCAGAGCCTGTGGCTGGCTATGCTGCGGGTGTCGGCGGTCCATGTCCGCATCGCCTTTGCCGCCCCGTGGGAACGCCCGCGCCCATAGACCAGGCTTATAGACTGCGCCGCAGCAGCGCGGGCACCGCGACGCCCAGCGCCAACGCCCGATAGGCATAGCTGGCCAGAAGCGCGAGCCAGATCCCCGCATCGCCCAGCGGCTTCAGCGCAAAATCGGTGAGCAGATAAAGGCCAAGCGCCACCACCGCGGCATTGCGCAAAGTTGCCCCGGCAATCGCGCCGATGAAAATGCCGTCCAGCAGCCAACTGGCCACCCCCACCAGAGGAACCGCCGCGCAATAGGGCAGCATCGCATGGGCCAGCGCCCGGATCGCCGCATCATGGGTGAGAAAGGCGATGGCATCGCCGCCAAGCGCCAGAATGGCCAGCGAAAACAACAGCCCACCCGCCAGAGAAAACTCGCCCGTCAGGCGAATCGCGCGCAGCAGCGTGGCGCGCGAACGCGCCCCGATGGCCGCTCCCACCCGCGCCTCGGCGGTAAAGGCGAAACCATCGAGGACGAAGGCGCTGATGCTGACCATCTGCATCAGCACATGATTGGCCGCCAGCGGCACCGGCCCCAGCGCGGCGGCGGATCGGGTGAACCATGTGAAGATCGCCAGCAGGGCCAGCGTGCGCACCATAATATCGGCATTGACCACGATCAGCCGCCGCAAGGCCGTCATATCGAACAGCCGCGCCCGTCCGATGGCCCGCAATTGCCCGCGCCAGTTCGGCCCCAGCACCAGCGCGATGGCCAGAATGCCGCCCACCAAGGCGCTCCATTCGGCCAGTGTCGTGCCCAGCCCCACGCCCCGCGCGCCCATGCCCAGCGCGCCGACAAAGAGCAGATCGAGGCCGATGTTCACCCCGTTCATCACCGCCTGCACGCCCAGCGCCAGTCGCGTCCGGCCAAGGCCCAGCAGCCAGCCATTGATCGCATAGAAGCCCAGAGCCGCCGGCGCGCCCCAAAACCGCATGGTCAGAAAATCGCGCGCAGCCCCCTCCACGCCCGCAGGCGCCGCCATCAGATGAAGACCGACCGGCACGATCACCGGCGAGAGCGCCAGCAGCATGGCCCCCAGCCCCAGCCCAAGCGCCAGAGAGCGCAGGATGGTCGCGCAAACCTCCCCATCCTCGCGCGCACCCTTGGCCTGCGCCGTGATGCCGGTGACGCCCATGCGCAGAAAGCCGAAGCTCCAGAACACCAGATTGAGGATCGTCGTGCCCAGCGCCACCCCGCCCAGATTGCGCCCGTCGCTGAGCCGACCGATCACCGCGACATCGACCACGCTGACCAGCGGCACCAACGCCTGCCCCAGAATGATCGGCCAGGCCTGCGCGAAAATCGCGCCTCTGGTGATGGGCCTCTCGTCAGCCAACGGGAAGCGCCGTGGTATATTTCGTCATCGAGAGCGCGAAATGCGAGGATGCCGCCCCCACGGCCGGATGTTCGAGCAAGGTATGCATCAGAAAAGTCTCGTAATCGGCCACATCGGCCACGACAATGCGCAGCAGATAATCCCACTCGCCCGACATGGAGAAACATTCGACCACCTCGGGCCGGGCGCGCACGAATTCCTCAAAGGGTCTGCGCCCTTCCTGCGCATGATGGCGCACGCGAATGTTGCAGAACACATTGACCCCGCGCCCGATCTTGTGCGGATCGACCAGCCGTACCGTCGCGGTCAGGATGCCCGCCGCCTCCAGCGCCTTGATCCGGCGCCAGCATGAGGCCGCCGAGGTGCCGACGCGCTCGCCCAGTTCGGCATGGCTGAGCGCGCCATCCTGTTGCAGCGCGTTGACGATTCGCAGATCGGTGGGATCGAGGCGATATTCCTGTTTCACGAATAACCCCTCCATAGGATTTCTGTTTCAGGATTTTGCAAAAATGCCGGGATTTTGAAACGCAATCAAGGCGGTTTCGTGAGATAGTCTGACCATGACGCACTATACCACCGTCAGACCCCCGCAGGCCGCCCCGGACTGGACCATTCCGCAGGATTGGGAAAGCTACAGCGCGGACGAACATGCCATGTGGGACCATCTGTTCGAGCGCCAGACGCGGCTGCTGCCGGGGCGGGTGGCGCCGGCCTTTCTCGAAGGGCTGGACATTCTGCGTCTGTCGAAACCGGGCATTCCCGATTTTGCCGAACTCAACGCCCGGTTGATGGATGCAACCGGATGGCAGGTGGTGGCGGTGCCGGGGTTGGTGCCCGATGCGGC
Organism: Novosphingobium humi; assembly: GCF_028607105.1. Classification (GTDB taxonomy): domain Bacteria; phylum Pseudomonadota; class Alphaproteobacteria; order Sphingomonadales; family Sphingomonadaceae; genus Novosphingobium; species Novosphingobium humi. The sequence goes on from NZ_CP117418.1 coordinate 938,726, forward strand.
GTTTTTCGACCATCTGGCCAACCGGCGTTTCGTGGCCGGGCGCTTTATCCGCACGCCCGAACAGATCGACTATCTGGAAGAGCCCGATATTTTCCACGATGTCTTTGGCCATGTCCCCCTGCTCGCCAACCCCGTCTTTGCCGATTACATGGAGGCCTATGGCCGGGGCGGGCAAAGGGCCGGAGAACTCGGCGCGATTGAGAGGTTGGCGCGGCTCTATTGGTACACGGTGGAATTCGGGCTGCTGCGCGGGGCAAACGGGCTGCAAATCTATGGCGCGGGCATCGTTTCCTCCTTCAGCGAGTCGGTCTTTGCCCTTGATGATCCCTCCCCCAACCGGATTGCGTTCGATCTGCGACGCGTGATGCGCACGCTTTACCGCATCGATGATTTCCAGCAGACCTATTTCGTGATCGACAGTTTCGAGGACCTGTTGCGCCAGACCGTCGAGAATGATTTCGCCCCGCTCTATCGCGCCTTGCTGGGGGCACAGGATATTGGCGCGGCCGAAATTGTGGACAGCGACCGGCTCGACCATCGCGGCACGCAGGCCTATGCCCATGCCAAAGCCCTTTCAGCCGGAAAGCACAGCGCATGATGATGACCGAACAAGCCATTCTTGACGCCCTGATAGACCTGCCGGGGTGGAGCTATGACGCGGCGCGCAAGGCGATCCACCGCCGCATCATCCTCAAGGATTTCCCGCAGGCTCTGGCGCTGATGGTGCGGATCGGGGTTGAGGCGGAAAAGCGCGACCACCACCCCGAATGGACCAATGTCTATAACCGGCTCGACATCTGGCTGACCACGCATGATGCGGGCGGGGTTTCCCGCCGCGATATGGATCTGGCCGGGTGGATCAATGGCGTGATCTGAACGGCAAGGCGTGCGCCTGGCGCAGGGGGCATCCGGACGCACGCCATATCGCCGTCACTCGCCGTGAGGCTGGAACAGGTCCTTGTAAAAGCCCTCGGTTTTCACCGTGATCTTGACCGGAACCTCGCCCTTGTTGCGGAAATACCAGCCATGGCGGCCCTCAAAGGGGGCGGTGAAATCGCCCTGCCCGCCGGTGCTGACCAGTTCCTTCCAGTAATCGGTGAACTGCCCTTCGGCGGCATGTTCGACCTCACCATGCATTTCGGCCTTGACCGGGCCGCCGGTTGCGGTCCAGCGAAAGACGAAACTGTCGCCTTTGGCCATATGGGCCTTGATCTCCTGCCCGCTGTGCGGGGGCAAGGTGATGGTCATTTCATCCTGTCGCCAAGGGGTGGCTCGCTCGATGGCCTGGCGGGTGGGCGTGACCGATACCGCCGCATCGGCGGGCGCAGCGGCAGGCTTTTCCGGCCCGCCGGCCACCATGCCCTTCAGCCCCAGCGCCGCCCCGGCGCCTGTCGGATCGATGTTGTATTCAGCGGGCAGCACGAACAGCGTGAGAATGGCCGCAGCCGCGATGCCCGCGCCCAGCGTGGCCTTGGCAAGGCCCGATGGCGAAGGGCGGATGGCGGCAGGTTCGATCATCGTCGTCATCATCAGGCCCCTTTTGAGAAATAGCCGGTCAACTGGTAACCGATCAGAACAAAGCCTGCCGTCATCAACGCGGCATTGGCGAGAATGGCGCTGCGCCGGAAACTGTCGCTCAAACGCCAGAGGTTCATCAGCAGCAGGATGACGGTCAGCGCCATGAACTGGCCCATTTCCACGCCGATGTTGAAACTGACCAGATTGGCGAACATGCCGTCGCGCGCCAGAGTCAGCTCCTGCAGCTTTGTGGCCAGACCAAAGCCGTGAAAGAAGCCGAAGATCAGCACCGCCGCCTTGGGATTGGGCGCAAAGCCGAACCATGTGCGGAAACCATCGAGATTGTCGATCGCCTTATACACCACCGACAAGCCGATGATCGCATCGATCAGGAAAGGATTGGCCCGAATATCCAGCATCACGCCCAGCAGCAGCGTCGTGCTGTGCCCTACGGCAAACAGCGTGACATAGGCCGCCACATCCTTCAGCCGATAGAGAAAGAAGATCACCCCGGCCAGAAACAGCAGATGGTCATAGCCGGTCACCATATGTTTGGCGCCCAGATACATATAGGGAATGATGTTGACGCCCGAGGCCCCTTCGATAAACGCCTTGTCATTCTCGTTGACGCCATGCGCCATCAAAGGCGATGACAGGGCGGACAGCAACATTGCAACAATTGGCCCGGCGAGCAGCGGCGTGACCCGTCTCACCGGTGAGGAATGGATCACGCTTTTCATGGTGCCCCGCCTTTAGTTCGCCTGAAAACTGGCGAAAATCTTGGCGCCGCTCTTGTCGACCAGCGCGACGACCAACCTGGCCCCCTTCGCGGCCTTGAAACCGCTCGCGCTCAACCTGTTGGCGCCTGCGGGAACCAGCTTGACCTCGGTTTTGGCGGTGCCCGCCGTCTGGGTCAGCTTGGCGGTGTAATTGGCCGCCGCCACCGGCTCATCCTCCTCGGTCAGGTAAACATCGACCCCCTTGGGCGTGGAGACCAGTTCGACCAAGGTTTCGCCCGACATCTGCACCTGCCCGCCATGCTGGGGCTTCATGCTGCCATGGGCGCCGGCAACTCCGGGGATGGCGGCAAGAGCAAGAGCGGCCGCAACGATTCTGTTCGTCATGATGAAAACTCCTGACTGAATGGGATTATTCCGGCGCGTGGGGCAGGACGAAGGAAAGCGAGGAGCGATATTCGCTGTGATCGGCCTTCTTGGGATCATCGGCCGGGCCGACATAGATCGCCATGATTACATTGATACCCTGATTGCGCAGTTTGATCGTGGCCGTGCCGTCAGGGCCGGTTTTCACACCCACCTCATCGGGATCGTTGACGTAATCGGACATGATGATCGCGCCCGCGACCGGCTTGCCCTTGTACATGGCGCGCACGGTGAAGGGCTCGCCCATCTTCTGCGGGATCGCCACGGTCGCGGGCACCAGTTGCAGCGTATGCCCCTCGATCAGCGGCACCGGCTTGGTCGGCATCTGCGTCAGATGGACCGCATATTTCCAATTATGCTCGGCCAAAGTGGCATTGGGCACTTCATCGCGGCCCTTGTTGTGCCATTCGCCATCGGGCGTCTTGGTCCACAGGCCATAGTCCATCGCTGCGGCCACGATGGCAACGGGTTCATCGTTGTCGACCACAGGCACAATCCCCGCCGTGCGCAGCGAGACCTTGACCGGCAGACCCTGCGCATCAAACCCCTTGACCGCATTGATCAGCGGCAGACGCTTGACTGCATCCAGATCGTCGGCCCCCACGCCATAGACCAGCGCCAGTTGCCGCGCGCGTTGCGCAAACCAGATGCCATGCGCATCGGCCACCGGGGCCAGCGCGGTCAATCCCACCATCAGGCCGACCCCGAACAGGAGCCTGCGACCCGGCATTTTGCAAGAGGTAATCATTGTCACGAACTCCCCGTTTTGCGGCAGGGGCCTCATTTTGCCCGTTGCAATGGACAGCTTATGGGCAGTTTTTCGGGCCGTCTGCCGAATTCGGGCGCGCCACGGAATGCGGTCACAAAATTGCCATGCGGCGCGGCATATATAGCTGATCCCCGACCGGCCCGAATCCCTTGCGCAAAATGCCCGGGCAGTCAGGTTTGGAGGCCGTTCCGTCCCACGCTTTTTTGCAGCCCCTTTTCCGCACGCCTTTTTTCGCGCAGCAACAGCCCTCCGAACAGCGCAGGGACGAATGACGGGCATGCAGGTTTTTCTGCCCTGAGACATTTCGGCAAATTGCCCCGCGGAAGGTCCGGGCCTATGCACGCGCCACCATGGAAGCAATGCGCATCCTGATTCGCGACAAGCGCTGGCTGGCGATCACTCTGATCGTGCTGGCTCTGGCCCTGCGCGCCATGGTTCCGCAAGGCTATATGCCGGTGGCCCATGGGCGGGTGCTGACGGTGGAGATCTGCGCCGATGCCACCGGCATTCCTCATCAGCGCCAGATCATCGTGCCCGGACGACCCGCCGCGCCCGCCGATGATCGCACGGATCATCCGGCCTGCGCCTTTGCCGGCCATGCCATGCCGATGCTGGGCGGGGCCGATCCGGTACTGCTGGCGGCGGCTCTGGTATTTATCCTGCTGGTGGGGGTCGCGCCGGTTGCCTCCGCCCCGCGCGCCCGTCCGCAAAGGCTGCGCCCTCCCCTGCGCGCGCCGCCGATCCATCCCTGATTCATAACACATACCGGCCCGGGGCGTTGATCCTGCGGGCTGCGCTTCTCATGCGGCTGCCGCGCAAGCAGCGGGCAGGCCGCGCCAATTGAACAGGGATATTCATGAAGACCACTCCTCTGGTGCTGGCGTTGATCGCCGGTGCCTCCTCGCCCGCCTTTGCCCAGCACAGCGCCCCGATGCAGCCCAACGTGCTGCCCCCCGTCGATGTGGAAACCGAGGGCGCCGGCAATGCGCCCGAAACCACCACCATGACCATCACCGGCCAGACCCTGCGCCATCTGGCCCCAGGCAGCAGCGATGTCGGGGCGATCCTGACCCGCCTGCCCGGCCTTGCGGGCAATACGGGCGGCGGCTTCTCAACCATGCCCGCGATCCGGGGTCTGAGCGAACAGCGCCTGATCGTGCTGGTTGACGGACACCCCATCGACAGCGCCTGCCCCAATGACATGAACCCGCCGCTCAGCTATACCGCCCCCCAGACGGCGGGCGCGATCGATGTCATCACCGGCGTCTCTCCGGTCAGCGCGGGCGGGGATGCGATCGGTGGGGTGATCTCCGTCAAGAGCGCCGCGCCGCGGTTTTCAACCGATGGCCGCCTGCTGATCACCGGCGAAGGGCAGGCCTATTACCGCAGCAATGACGGCGGCTTCGGCTCTGGCCTGACGCTGACCGTGGCGGGCAGGCAGATTTCGGCCACCTACAGCGGCAGCTATGCCAAGGCGCAGAACTATCACGCCGGGGGCGATCTGGGCGTCGTCCATGCCACCCAATATGCCAAGACCGACCACAAGCTGGCGCTGGCCTATCAGGGGGCCATCGGGCTGATCGAGCTGGCGGGCGGCTTTCATCATTCGGCCTATGAAGGTTTTCCCAACCAGTTCATGGACATGACCGGAAACAACTCATGGTTCCTCAACGGCCATTATCTGGGCAGCTTTGACTGGGGCACGGTGGACGTGAAGGCGGATTATCGCGCCACCGATCATGCGATGAATTTCCTGACCGACAAGGGCGGCACAGGTAATGGCGGCATGCCGATGAACACGCGGGTGCGTTCGGGCGGCTATACGCTGGCGGTGGATCTACCCTTGGCGCCGGGCACGACGCTGCGCATGGGCAGCGAATATCGCCACCAGCGCCTCAACGATTGGTGGCCCCCGGTGGCGGGCAGCATGATGATGGGGCCCGACACTTATCTCAACGTCAACAACGGGCGGCGCGAACGCATCGCCGCCTATGTCGAGGCGCAAAAACGCTGGGGCGAGGCCTTTTCCCTGACCGCCGGGGGACGCTATGCCCGGGTCAATATGAACACCGGAACGGTCGCTCCCTATTCCACGGGCATGATGAGCATGGCCGATGCCATGGCCGCAGCCGCCTTCAACGCGGCCGATCATCAACGCCACTTCAACAACTGGAGCGCCTCGCTGATCGCGCATTACACGCCGCGACAGGGGCTCGCACTCGACCTTGGCTATGCCCACAAGACCCGCGCGCCCAATATATACGAGCTCTACACATGGGGTCAGGGGGCGATGTCGAGCCAGATGATCGGCTGGTATGGCGATGGCAACGGCTATTTCGGCAATCTGGCGCTCAAGCCCGAACGCGCCGACACGGTCAGCGGGTCGGTCACTTTCTCTGGCGGCGGCAAGGAGGGCTGGTTCATCAAGGCTGCGCCCTATTACACCCATGTGAACGATTATATCGACGCGCGCCGGATCAAGGTGCTCACCAACATGATGGGCATGCCCGGCCCCTTTGCGCAATTGCAATTCGCCAATACAGAGGCCGAGTTCTACGGGATCGACCTGTCGGGCGCGGCCACACTGTGGAAGGGCGGCCGCTATGGCCAGACCCGCCTGTCGGGCACACTGTCATGGGTGCATGGCCAGAACCTGAGCACCCAAACGCCGCTCTATCACCAGATGCCGCTCAACATTCTGGCCAGTGTCGAACACCGGATCGGCGGCCTGAGCGCGGCCGTCGAGGTCAATTGGGTGGACAGCAAGACCCGGATCGACCCCGCCCGCAACGAGCCGGTGACGCGGGCCTATGCGCTGGTCCATCTGCGCGGCGCCTATGAATGGCGGCAATGGCGGCTGAGCGTGGATGTCGAGAACCTGCTCGACAGGGCTTATGACCTGCCGCTGGGCGGGATGGCGCTGGGCGATTACCGCGCGAGCGGCGGTATGGTGCTGCGGCCCGTGGCGGGGCGCGGGCGGTCGGTCAATGTCGGCCTCTCGCGGCGGTTCTGACGCATGGTGATGGGGGCGCCCTGTCGCTACGGTGCCGCGGGGCGCCCCTTGCGGCGCGAAAGGCTGGCCGGGGCGGGCGCTGCCGCGCTGGTCCATGGCCTGGCGCTGGGGGCCGCGTTGGCCTTCAGCGGCAACCCCAGCCAGCCCCGGCAGCGGGATCGGGCCGCCATCACCGCCATTACCTTCTCCGCGCCCGCGCCCCGGCCATCGGGGCGCGGGTCCGCAGCAAGGCCCGCTGCTGCCATACACCAGTCGCAGAACCCGAGGCCGACTGGGGTTTCGACGGGGATCTCCATCGCTGCTCCTCCAGCGCTGTCGCCCACCGTCGCAGCCATTGTCGCGCCTGTTCCTCCCGCACCGCCCCCGCCGGTGGCCAGCCACGCCGCCCCGCCGGTCAAAGCGGATCTCTCCGCGCAAAGGAGCGCCTATCTGCATCGGATCTGGTTGCGAATCATGGCCTGCCGACCGGGGGGGCTGGGGCTGGCAGGAACGGTCAGGCTGGCCTTTGGACTGGATGACAGGGGCGCTCTGGCCCGCGCGCGGGTGGTCGGCTCCAGCGGCGTGGTGCTGCTCGACCGCGCCGCCTTGCAGGCCTTGCGCCGCGCCGTGCCCTTTCCCGCCCCGCCAGAGGAAATGCGGACCGACATGGAGGATTTTGAAGTGGAGATCAGGTTTGGCTGATGCGCTTATGGGCTTGACCTTGCGCCATCGGATCACAACCATGGCACGATGAAATGGCTTCCTTCCCATACGTTGCTGCGCACCGCCGTGACCTTGCGCCAATGGCTGCGGGGCAGCGAGTTGGCCTTCATCCTGCTGGCCGTGGCCGTGGGGGCCATGGCGGGGCTGACCACGGCGGCGCAGAGCTGGCTGGCACATGGGATGCAGGGGCTGCTCTATGGCGTCGCGGCCAACCGGTTGAGCGCGCTGGGTTCCATTCATCACCCGTGGAAGCTGCTGGCGCTGCCGGTGGGCGGGCTTTTGCTGGTGGGTTTGGGGCGGATTTTGGCGCGCCGCGCCAGCCCCACCAATAACAGGCCACCCATCGACGTGGTCGAGGCCAATGCCCTGCATGGCGGGCGCATTCCCGCGCTCGACAATCTGATCATCGGGGTTCAGACGATCCTGTCCAACGGCTGCGGGGCCTCGGTGGGGCTGGAGGCGACCTATGCCCAGATGGGCGGCGGCATTGCCTCGCTGCTGGGCCAATGGTTGCGGCTGCGGCGGGCCGATCTGCGCAATCTGGTGGGCGCGGGGGCCGGGGCGGCGGTCGGGGCGGCCTTTGGCGCGCCGTTGACGGGCGCCTTCTATGCCTTTGAAATCGTGATCGGAGCCTATAGCACGGGGGCCGTTGCCCCGGTGATTGCCGCTGCGTTGGCGGCCGCGCTGGTGCTGCGCGGGATGCACAGCGAACCCTATCTCATCGCCACGACCGTTTCGCGCGCGATCACCATCGTCGATTATGGCGCCTATGCCCTGCTGGGGGCCTTGTGCGCGATGATGGGGATCGGCGTGATGCGTCTGGTCACGATGGCCGAGCGGGGGTTTCAGGCATGGCCCGTGCTGGCGCGTTGGCGGCCGGTCGTGGGCGGAGCGCTGCTGGCCGGACTGGCGCTGCTTTCGCCCCAGACGCTTTCATCGGGCCATGGCGCGCTGCATCTCGATCTGCTGCTTGCGCCGCCCGTCTCGCTGCTGCTGTTCGTGATGGGGCTGAAAATCGCCGCCTCGGTCATTTCGCTGGCCAGCGGGTTTCGCGGAGGGCTGTTCTTTGCCTCGCTTTTCCTCGGCTCGCTGCTGGGTCAGGTGTTTGGGCAGGTGTTCAATCTCAACCCATGGGGGCTGGTGCTCTCGCCCATTGATGCCGCGCTGGTAGGCATGGCGGGGTTGAGCGTGTCGATCGTGGGCGGGCCGATGACGCTGGCGCTGCTGATGCTGGAAACCACGCATGACTTTGCGCTGATGGGCGTGGTACTGACCTCCGCGCTGGTTTCGGCCAGCATCACGCGCGAGGTTTTCGGCTATTCCTTTTCGACATGGCGGCTGCATGTGCGCGGCACCGACATACGCAGCCCGCGCGACATCGGCTGGATGCTGACGCTGAACGCCGGGCGGATGATGCGGCGCGACTGGACCAGTGTGCGCGCCGACATGCCGGTCGCGCAGTTTCGCGACACGGTGCCGCTGGGCGCCACCAGCAAGGCGATCGTCACCGATGCCGACGGCCATTATTGCGGCATCGTGGCCACCGCGGCCGCCCATGCGCCCCATGTCGATCCGCTGGCGCCGGTCGGCTCGCTGGCGATGCTGGCCGATACCACGGTGACGCCCGCGACCGGAATCAAGAACGTTCTGGCCAGTTTCGACAGCGCGATGGCCGACGAACTGGCCGTGGTCGATGCGCAAGGGCAGGTTGTCGGCGTGGTCAGCGAGCGCCACGCGCGGCGGCGCTATCTGGAGGAAATCGAGGCGGCCCAGAGGCAGATGTTCGGCGAAACCTCACGCTGATCCGATGGATCAGACCTTGCCCGCATAGCGGTCGGTGGCGCGGATCAACCGATCCAGAATGCCCGGTTCCGAATAGGCATGGCCCGCCCCCTCGATCAGATGGAAATCAGCCTCGGGCCATGCCTTGTGCAGCGCCCATGCGTAATGGGCCGGGCAAGGCATGTCATAGCGGCCATGGACGATGGTGCCGGGAATGTGGCGCAACCTGTCGGCATCGCGCAGCAATTGCCCCGGCTCCAGCCAGCAGTCATGCACGAAATAATGCGTTTCGAGCCGCGCGAAGGCCAACGCGAAATGCCCCTCGTCATGCTGGGCCGACATAGCCGGATCGGGCAACAAGGTGATCGTCTCGCCTTCATACAGGCTCCACGCCCGCGCCGCCTCGATCTGTTCTTCGGGCGAGCCGGTAGTCAGGCGGCGATGATAGGAGTGCAGAACATTGCCGCGTTCTTCCTCGGAAAGCGGGGCGATAAGGCGTTCGTATTTGTCGGGAAACATCTGCGACACGCCGAACTGATAGAACCAGTCCAGCTCCGGGCGCGAACACATGTAGATGCCGCGCAGGATCAACTCGCTGACCCGCTGCGGATGCTTCTGGGCATAGGCCAGCGCCAGCGTCGAACCCCACGATCCGCCGAACACCAGCCATTGCTCGGCCCCGGCCATTTCGCGCAGCCTCTCGATATCGGCCACCAGATGCCATGTCGTGTTGTCCTCCAGCCCGGCATGGGGCGTCGAGCGGCCGCAGCCGCGCTGGTCGAACAGGATCACGTCATACAGCGCCGGATCGAACAATTGGCGATGCGCAGGGCCAACGCCTCCACCCGGCCCGCCATGCAGAAACACCGCCGGTTTGGCCCCCGGCGTGCCGCAGCGTTCGTAATAGATGACATGGCCCTCCCCGGTGTCGAGCATACCGGAGGCATAGGGTTCGATTGCGGGATAAAGGGTGCGCAGCATCAGGCCATTGTGCGGGATGATGGGGGCGATGGAAAGGGTTTAACGCGGGCCTGCCCTCTCGGCGGGATGCTCTCGCCGCCTTGCCCAACCCCATGCGGCGCGCTTGGCATCGCCCCCCTTTTGCGTTAACCGGGGGATTGATCGCGCCGGTGCCCGCCAAACGGGCTTAATCGGGAATGCGGTGCGGGGGGCCTGTCCTCCCAAATCCGCGGCTGTCCCTGCAACTGTAAGCGGATAGCGCGATGCACATGCGCCCCGGCATGGGGCCAGCCACTGGGCCGGACGCTAAATCCTGCGAGGTCTGGGAAGGCGTGCATCAAGCTGTGACCCGCAAGCCAGGAGACCTGCCGGCGTCTGGTCGCTCTTGCCATGGTCCAGGGGATGGCCGCGGCACGGTGTACTCCGTCTGAGCGACGCATGGGCGGCCGGGGCCGCAACGGATACGTGCGCGGGTCGCTCTTGGCGTCCGGCCCTGCGCGCGTGCCGCCCGTTTGCGCGGGTTTGCCCCGGCCCTGTCGCAAGGCGCCGGAGGATGTGCATACCGTGTTTTCCTATAACAAACCATCGCTGCGCCGCCGGATCGGCGCGCTGCTGATCGCGCTTGCCATCGCCAATGTCGCCATCTGGGGCTGGGCTTTTGGCCTGTTTCATCATCAACCGCTGATGCTGGGAACAGCCCTGCTCGCATGGGGACTGGGCCTGCGCCATGCGGTCGATGCCGATCATATCGCGGCCATCGACAATGTGACGCGCAAGCTGATGCAGGATGGTCAGCGCCCGATCACGGTGGGCTTCTGGTTCGCGCTGGGCCATTCGGGGATCATCGCCATCGCCTCTGTGGGCATCGCCCTGACGGCCAGCGCTCTGGCCCGCTTTGGCGCATTCAAGGAGATCGGCGGGGTGATCGCCACGGTCATTTCGGCGCTGTTTCTCTTTACCATCGCGGGGATGAATCTTGTCATCCTGCGCTCGGTCTGGCGCGGCTTTGCCCATGTCCGCGCGGGCGGTGCTTATACGGAAAGCGATCTCGATCTGCTGACCGGATCGCGCGGCCCCCTTTCGCGCCTGTTCGCCCCCATGTTCCGGCTGGTCAGCAAAAGCTGGCATATGGCCCCGCTCGGCTTCCTCTTCGGCCTCGGCTTTGACACGGCCACCGAGGTCGCCATTCTGGGCATGTCGGCCAATCAGGCGGCCAATGGTCTTTCGCTGGCCACGGTGCTGGTGCTGCCCGCGCTGTTTGCCGCCGGGATGGCGCTGATCGACACGGCCGACGGAGTGGTGATGCTGGGCGCCTATGAATGGGCCTTTGTTAAGCCGATCCGCAAACTCTATTACAACATCACCATCACGCTGGTGTCGGCCATTGTCGCCATCGTCATCGGCGGGATCGAAACGCTGGCCCTGATCGGCGGCAAGCTGGGCCTGACGGGATGGCCTTGGGCCATGGCGGCACGGCTGGGCGAAAATTTCAACAGTCTGGGCTTTGGCATCATCGCCCTGTTCGTCCTGTGCTGGCTGGCCAGTTTCGCCATCTATCGCTGGAAACGCTTTGACGAGATCGAGGTTTCGTAAACACGCCAATTGCTTTTCGCGCCATGTGGTTTAGAACCAAGCGCGAAAGTTCGGGGCAACCCGGTTTTCAATGATCGCGCCGGTGCCCGTAAATGGGCTTAATCGGGAATGCGGTGCGGGGGGCTGGCCCTCCCAAATCCGCGGCTGTCCCTGCAACTGTGAGCGGATAGCGCGATGCACATGTCCCCCGCCATCCGGGGGCGGCCACTGGGCCTGACGGTCTGGGAAGGCGTGCATCAAGCTGTGACCCGCAAGCCAGGAGACCTGCCGGCGCACCGGTCGCTCTTGCCTTGATCCAGGGAGTGGTCACGGCACGGTAACTCTCCGTCTGAGCGGCGAACTGTGTGGCTGGGGCCGCACGGGTTGCGTGGTCACGGGCGCCTTGTCGCGCCCGCCCGTTGTCGCGCGCCGGCCGGATTGTTCCGGTATGCCCCGCCCTGTCTCGCTCCGGCGCGCGGGAGAAGTACCAGTGCCTGACCTGTCCAAGGTTCCCGTCACCATCATTACCGGCTTTCTGGGCGCGGGAAAAACCACGCTGATCAGCCATTTGATCCGCAACGCGGGCGGGCGAAGGCTGGCCGTGGTGGTCAATGAATTCGGCACTTTGGGGGTGGATGGCGACATTCTGCAATCCTGCGCCATTCCCGATTGCCCGGCGGAGAACATCGTCGAACTGGCCAATGGCTGCATCTGCTGCACCGTGGCCGATGATTTCATCCCCACGGTCGAGCGTCTGCTCGCACTTGATCCGCGCCCCGATCACATCCTGATCGAAACATCGGGCCTTGCCTTGCCCAAGCCCCTGCTCAAAGCCTTCGACTGGCCCGCGATCCGCAGCCGGATCACGGTCGATGGCGTGCTGGCGCTGGCCGATGCCGAAGCGGTGGCGGCGGGGCGCTTTGCCCCCGACCCGATCGCCATTGCGGCCCAGCGCGCCGCCGATCCCGGCGTGGATCACGAAACCCCGCTGGCCGAAGTGTTCGAGGATCAACTGGCCTGCGCCGACATGGTGCTGCTGACCAAGGTGGACCTTGCCGGGCCGCAGGGCGTGGCCGCCGCCCGCGCGATGATCGCGGCGGAAACCTCGCGCCCCATCCTCGAACTGGCCGATGGCGTGATCGACCCGCGCGTCATCCTTGGCCTTGGCGCGGCGGCAGAGGACGATATCGCCGCCCGCCCCTCGCATCACGACGGCGAGGACGATCATGAGCATGACGATTTTGACAGCACCGTCATCACTCTGCCCGAAATCACCGACCCGTGCGATCTGGCCGCGCGCATCGGCCTGTTGGCTCAGAGCCATGGCATCCTGCGCGTCAAGGGCTATGCCGCCGTGGCGGGCAAGCCGATGCGCCTGCTGGTTCAGGCCGTGGGCGCGCGGGTGCGCCACCATTACGACCGCCCATGGCGCGCGGGCGAGACCCGCCAGACCACGCTGGTCGCCATTGCCGAGCGCGGGAATATCGATGCCGCCGCCATCCGGGCCACGCTGGCGGGCTAAACCCGATGCATGTCATCTTTCGCGAAACGCACGGGATGGAGGAAACGGCCATTCCGCAGGATCTGGGGCAGGCGCCTGCGGATCTGGTCGTGCTGTCCTTTTCCGACAGCGATCTGGGGGCCTTCGCGGCGGCATGGCATCGGGGGCGGCAGGGCGATCCGGCCTTCCCCTCGCTGCGCCTCGCCAATCTGTCGGCGCTGGCCCATCCGCTCTCGGTCGATACCTATATCGAACGGACATTATCGGGGGCGCGGGCGATCCTCATTCGCCTGATCGGGGGCCATGCCTATTGGCCCTATGGGCTGCAACAGGTCGAACTGCTGGCCCGCGCGCGTGGCATTGCGCTGGCAGTGCTGCCCGGCGACGGGCGAGCGGATGCAAGGCTGGATTCGGCCTCAACGGTCGATGCCGCCCTGCTGGGCGATCTGCGCCGCCTGTGCGATGGCGGCGGGGCCGAGGCGGCGGGCGCCGCGCTGGCGCTGCTGGCCGAGGCGGCGGGGATAGGGGCGGCGCGGATAGGGGCGGCATCAACCGGCGCGGGTGCGCCCTTGCCGATGACCGGAGGCTGGCATCCCGCGCGCGGGCTTTGTGATCCCTTGGCCATGGCGTTCACCCGGCCGCTCGTGCTGATCCTCTTTTACCGGTCCTATCTGGCCGCCCATGATCTGGACCCCTTTGCCCAATTGCATCAGGCATTTGAAGCCGCAGGCCATGACACGCTCTCACTCTTCGTCCCCTCTTTGAAGGAAACGCAGGCCCGCGCGCAGGTCGAGCGCTGGGTCCGCGCCCTTGCCCCGGCGGCAATCCTCAACGCCACCGCCTTTTCCGCGCGCGACGAGCGCGGCCAGACCCCGCTCGACGCCGCCAATGTGCCGGTCTTTCAACTGGCGCTGGCCACATCCTCGCATGAGGCATGGTCCGGCGCGACGCGAGGCCTGTCTCCTGCCGATCTGGCGATGCATGTGGTGCTGCCCGAAATCGACGGGCGGATCTTTGCCGGTGTGGCCAGTTTCAAACAGGCCGCCGCCCATGACCCGGCGCTGGGCATCGCGCAGAACCTGCATCGGGGCGATCCCGAACGCATTTCCGCCATCGTAGCGCGCGTGTCGGGCTGGATCGCGCTAGCCCGCAAACCGGCGCAGGAGCGCCGCATCGCCCTCATCCTCTCCACCTATCCCGGCAAGGCGCATCAGATGGCCCACGCGGTCGGCCTTGACGCACTGGCCTCGGCGCAGGCGGTGCTGAGCGATCTGGGCGAACCGGCCGTGCCCGATCTTGCCGCCGCTCTGGCCCGGCAAAGCATGGAATGGCCGCTGGCGGCCTATCGCGCCGCGCTCGAAACCCTGCCCGCGCCCTTGCGCGAGGCGCTGGCGCAAAACCGGGGGGCGCCGGAGGACGACCCCGACGTGATCGACGGCGCCTTCCGCTTTGCCGCGATTCTCACCGGCAACACATTGATCGCGCTTCAGCCCGAACGCGGCGATACGGCCGCGCGCGATGCGGATTACCACGATCTCTCGCTTTGTCCGCGCCATGCCTATGTCGCCTTTTATCTCTGGCTGCGCGCCCATATGCACCAGCGCGGGATCGACGCGCTGGTGCATATGGGCGCGCATGGCACGCTCGAATGGCTGCCGGGCAAAGCGGTGGCGCTGTCCGGCGCCTGCTGGCCCGATGCGCTGACCATGGGCCTGCCGGTGATCTATCCCTTCATCGTCAATGATCCGGGCGAGGCCGCGCAGGCCAAACGCCGCATCGCCGCCGTCACCATCGGCCACGCCCCGCCCCCCCTTGCCGTCGCCGGTCGGGGCGCGGGGCTGGCCACGCTCGAAGCCTTGCTGGATGAATTTTCCAACGCCGGGGGCCTTGACCCGGCCCGGCGCGACCGGTTGCAGACCGCCATCCGCAACGAGGCCCAAGCGCTGGGGCTGGAGGCCGAACTGGGACTGGCGACGGCGACCACCGCCGCCGAGGCCATCACCCGCATCGACCGCTTCGTCTGCGACATCAAGGAGAGCCAATATGGCGACGGCCTCCACATTTTCGGCCGGGGCGACCATGGCGCGGCCGAACGCGCGGGATTGCATGCCGCGCTGGCGGGGCGGTTCGTGCCGCCCGGTCCCTCCGGCTCGCCCCATCGCGGGCGCGCCGATGTGCTGCCCACGGGGCGCAATCTCTACACGATCGACCCGCGCGCGGTCCCCTCGCGCGCGGCCCATGCGCAGGGCGTGGTGCTGGCGCAGGAACTGATCCGGCGCCATTTGCAGGACCATGGCGATTATCCGCGCGCGCTGGTGGTCGACCTGTGGGGTTCGGCCACGATGCGCACGGCGGGCGAGGAATTTGCCATGGCGCTGCACCTGCTGGGGGCAAAGCCCTTGTGGGATATGGCGTCCGAACGGGTCACGGGCGTCGAGATCCTGCCGCCGGCCATGCTCGACCATCCGCGTATGGATGTGACGTTGCGCGTCTCGGGCCTGTTTCGCGATGCCTTTCCCAATCTTCCCGTCCTGTTCGGTCAGGCGGTGCGGGCGCTGTGCGGGCGCGATGAACCGGCGGACTGGAACCCCTTTGCCGGAACCTCGCCCGCCCCGCGCGTCTATGGCCCCGCGCCGGGGCGCTATGGACTGGGCATCGCGGACGACGCCTATGGCGATGACGCCCGCCGCAAGGCCGGTGAGGCATGGCTGTCCTCCTCGGACCATGCGCTGGACACGCCCCTGCCGCATGCCGATCCCGATGGTCTGCGACGGCGGGTGGCCGGGGCCGATGCCTTTGTGCATCTTCAGGATCTGGCCGAAACCGACCTGTTGCTGGCCGCCGATTATGCCGCGCATGAGGCCGGTTTCGCCGCCGCGCAGGCCGTGGCCGGGGGCAATGCCGCGCTCTATCATCTCGACCACCGCGATCCGGCCCGCCCGGTCGCCCGCAGCCTGACCGAGGAAATCGCCCGCGTGATGCGCGCCCGCGCCGCCCATCCCGGCTGGATCGCGGGCATGATGCGCCACGGCTTTCGCGGAGCCGCCGAAATCGCCGCCACGCTCGATCATCTGGGCGCTTTTGCCCATCTGGCGGGCGGCGTCCCCTCGCATCTCTTCGACCTCTATCACGACGCCACGCTGGGCCAGAGCGAAGTCCGCGCCTTTCTGGAGCGCGAGAATCCCGCCGCCTTGGCCGCGATGGAGGCGCGTTTTGCCGCGCTTCTGGCCGCCGGGCTTTGGACGACGCGGCGCAATTCGATCCTTGCCGCCCTGCCGCCGGGGCCGGAGGCATGAGCGGTTTTACGGTCAGGGGCTGGTGCCCGGATGCATGGCGCCCGATGGAGAGCGGCGATGGGCTGCTGGTCCGCATCAAGCCGCGCCTTGGCCGTGTGGACCGCGATCAGGCGCTGGCGCTCTGCAGGCTGGCGCAGACCTATGGCAACGGCCTGATCGACCTGACGCGCCGCGCCAATCTCCAGATCCGGGGTGTGAGCGAGGCGGGCTGGCCCGCGTTGGTCGCCGAACTGGTCGCGCATGGGCTGGCCGATCCTGATGCGGCACGCGAGGCGCGGCGCAACATCCTGATTGCCCCCGATTGGACCGCGGGCGACGACAGCCACCGCATCGCCTGCGACCTGATCGCGCGAATGGGCGAACTGCCGCCTTTGCCGGGCAAGGTCGGCTTTGTGATCGACGCCGGCCATGCCCCGATCCTGAACCGCGAGCCCGGCGATTTCCGCATCGAACGCAATATGAGCGGCGATCTGATCCTGCGCGCCGAGGGACGGGAATGCGGCGTATCTGTTCCCTTTGGGCTGGAAGCTGATCGCCTCATCGCACTGGCCCAGTGGTTCTCCCAAAGCGGCGCGGCGCGCATGGCCCGTCATGGCGCGTCTCTGCCCGATTGGGCCGAAGGAACGCAACATCCCGCCCCCGCCCGCCCCGCGATTGCGCCCGGAGGCGCCGCGCTGGGCGTGCCCTTTGGCCGGATCGAGGCGGCGCATCTGTCCCGCGCGATCACTTCGGGCTTTCGCATCACGCCATGGCGCGTC
Organism: Novosphingobium humi; assembly: GCF_028607105.1. GTDB lineage: Bacteria > Pseudomonadota > Alphaproteobacteria > Sphingomonadales > Sphingomonadaceae > Novosphingobium > Novosphingobium humi. The sequence goes on from NZ_CP117418.1 coordinate 955,760, forward strand.
CTGCTGCCGGAGGGCCCCGGTCCCGCCAGCCTCCCCGGTTTCATCACCGATCCGTCCAGCCCGCTGCTGCGCGTCGATGCCTGTCCCGGCGCCCCCGCCTGTCCGCAGGCCGAGGTCGAGACGCGCGATCTCGCACGCCGCCTCGCCCCGGCGGTCAAGGGCCGCCTGCATGTCTCAGGCTGCGCCAAGCTCTGCGCCCGGTCCGCGCCCGCCGACATCACCCTGACCGGCCGCAACGGCCGCTTCGACCTGACCACGGGCGCGGGCCCGCCAGCCCTGACCGATCTCGACCCCGCCGCGGTTTTTGCCCATTTTGGAGTTGCCTGATGCCCCATGTCTATGAAACCAATGGCGCGGCCATCTATCGACAATCCTTCGCCACGATCCGTGCCGAGGCCGATCTGACCCGCTTTTCCCCGGATGAGGAGCCGGTCGCGGTGCGGATGATCCACGCTGCCGGGATGGTTGATCTGGCCCGTCATATCCGCTTTTCGCCCGGCTTTGCGCGCGCCACGCACGCCGCGCTGGCCGGCGGCGCGCCGATCCTGTGCGATGCGCGGATGGTGTCCGAAGGGATCACGCGCGCGCGCCTGTCGGCGGGCAATGCGGTGATCTGCACCCTGCACGATCCGAAGGTGCCGGAAATGGCCATGGCGATGGCCAACACCCGTTCGGCCGCCGCGCTGGAATTGTGGCGGTCGCATCTGGGCGGCGCGGTGGTGGCCATCGGCAATGCGCCAACCGCCCTATTCCATCTGCTCAACATGCTGGAGGACCCGGCCTGTCCGCGCCCTGCGGCGATCATCGGCTGCCCGGTCGGCTTTGTCGGGGCGGTGGAATCCAAGGCCGCGCTGTGGGAGGCCGCTCCCGTCCCCTGCTGCATCGTCGAAGGCCGCCTTGGCGGCAGCGCGATCACTGTGGCCGCGATCAACGCCTTGGCGAGCGCTGCGGAATGAGCGGCCCTGCCCCAATGGCCTGCGGCACCATCCACGGCGTGGGCCTTGGCCCCGGCGCGGCCGATCTGCTCAGCGTGCGCGCCGACCGTTTGGTGCGCACCACCCGCCACATCGCCTATTTCCGCAAGGCGGGCCGCCCCGGACAGGCGCGCCGGATCGCCGAAGGGATGCTGCGCGAGGATGCGGTGGAAATCGCGATGGAATATCCGGTGACCACCGAAATTCCCCTCACCGATCCGCGCTATAACGAATGCCTTTCCACCTTTTACGCGCAATGCACGCAAAGGCTCATCGACCTGTCGCGCGCGGGCCATGACATCGTCGTGCTGTGCGAGGGCGACCCGTTTTTCTACGGCTCCTTCATGCATCTCCATACGCGGCTGGCGGGTGTGGTGCCGGTCGCGGTGGTGCCGGGCATCACCGGCATGGCGGGCGCATGGCATGCCACCGCCATGCCGATCACATGGGGCGATGATGTGCTGACCGTGGCCATGGCCACTCTGGCCGAAGAGGAATTGACCCGCCGCATCCGCGACACCGACGCGCTGGTGGTGATGAAGATCGGGCGCAATATGCCCAAGCTGCGCCGCGCGGTGGCGGCGGCGGGGCGCGAGGACGCGGCATGGCTGGTCGAATATGCCGCCATGCCTGGACAGCGGGTGACGCCGCTGGCCGAGGCGGAGGAGGTGACGCCTTATTTCTCGATCCTGCTGATCCATGGACAGGGGCGGCGGCCATGAGCGGCCTTCTCTCCATCGCGGGCCTTGGGCCGGGCGACGAGGCACTGATCACGCCCGAAGTCAGCGCCGCGCTGGCCGAGGCAACCGATGTGATCGGCTATATCCCCTATGTGGCGCGGGTGGCGCCGCGTGAAGGCCTGACGCTGCATCCATCGGACAACCGGGTCGAACTCGACCGAGCCGGTCTGGCGCTACGCCTTGCCGCAGAGGGGCGGCGGGTGGTGGTGGTCTCCTCTGGCGATCCGGGCGTTTTTGCCATGGCCGCCGCCGTGTTCGAGGCGCTGGAGGCCGGACCGCCCCATTGGCGCGATCTCGACATTCGCGTGCTGCCCGGCATCACGGCCATGCTGGCGGCCAGCGCACGCGCGGGGGCGCCACTGGGCCATGATTTCTGCGCGATCAACCTGTCGGACAATCTCAAACCTTGGGCGCTGATCGAAAAGCGGCTGCGTCTGGCGGTGGAGGCTGATTTCGCCATCGCTTTTTATAACCCGCGCTCGAAATCACGCCCCGCAGGCTTCGAGCGTGCGCTGGCCCTGTTGCAGGAGGCTTGCGGCGACGCGCGCCCGATGCTTTTCGCCCGCGCCGTCTCGACGCCGCAGGAGGAATTGCGCATCGTTCCCCTGAACTGCGCCGCGCCCGACATGGCCGATATGCGCACAATGGTCATCCTTGGCTCCAGCCAGACGCGGATCATCGAGCGGCCCTGCGGCCCGCTGCTTTACACCCCCCGCTGGGCAACGGCTTCATGAGCGATCCAGTCCAGCACATCCTCGGGCCGGAACATCTCGCGCCTTTCCGGCATCGCGGGCCGCTCGATCATCAGCACCGGCAGGCCCAGTTCGCGCGCGGCGATCAGCTTGGCCTGCGCGCCGGTCCCGCCCGCGTTCTTGCTGACGACAAGGTCTATGGCATGGCGCTGCAACAGGGCGCGATCCCCCGCGATGGTGAAAGGCCCTCGGTCGACGACCAGATGGTGATCGGGCAAGGCGGGCGGCGCGTCGGGCCGGTCCACAAAACGCAGCAGATAGTGATGCTGGGACTGGGCCGCGAAAGCATCGACATGCATCCGCCCGAGCGCCAGCATCACCCGTCGCGGCGGCCCTGCCAGAGCGGCCACCGCCGCCTCGATCCCGCCCACGCCGGTCCACCTGTCGCCCGGCTCCATCCGCCATGCGGGCCGGGTCAGCGCGACGAAGGGCACGTCCGCAATCCGCGCCGCTGCCGCCGCATGGGCGCTCATTTGGGCGGCAAAAGGGTGGGTCGCGTCCACCAGATGCGTGACGCGATGCTCGCGCAGATAGGCCGCCAGACCCGCCACCCCGCCAAAGCCGCCGATGCGGCACGGCACCGGCTGAGGGCGCGGATTGTCGGTCCGTCCGGCATAGCTGAGCGTGGCGCCTATCCCCCGCTCGGCCAGCAGGCGGGCCAGCGCGCTTGCCTCGGTGGTGCCGCCCAACAAAAGGATATGGTGCATGTCTGACCCCTGGTTGACCATCATCGGCCTTGGCGAGGACGGGGCGCAAGGCCTGTCGGCGGCGGCGCGCGAGGCGCTGGACCGGGCCGAGGTGGTGATCGGAGCGCCGCGCCATCTTGCGCTGCTGCCCGCTCTTACGTGCGCCATACTGGAATGGCCAGTGCCTTTTGCCGATGGCATCGCCCGCCTGATCGAGCAGCGTGGGCGGCGCGTTGTGATGCTGGCCTCGGGCGATCCCTTCTGGTTCGGCGCGGGTAGCAGCGTGACGCGCCATCTCGATCCTGGCGAATGGGTGGCCCATCCCGCGCCCTCGACATTCACGCTGGCGGCCTCGCGGCTGGGCTGGGCGTTGCAGGACACGGTTTGCCTTGGGCTTCACGCCGCGCCGCTGGCCCGGCTGCGTCCGCATCTGGCGCCGGGGCGCGCGATCATCGCCCTGATGCGCGATGGGGCGCAGGTATTGGCCCTGGCGCGCTATCTGGCCGAACTGGGCTTTGGCGGATCGCTCCTGCATGTGATGGAGGCGCTGGGCGGCGCGCGTGAACGCATCCGCTGCGTGTCTGCCGAAGCGATGGCGTTTGGGGACATAACCCATCCGGTGGCCGTAGGGATCGTCCCCGGCGCAGGCCCCGCGCTGCCCGTCATAGCGGGCCTGCCCGATGATCTTTTCGCCTCCGATGGCCAGATCACCAAGCGCCCGATCCGCGCCCTGACCCTTTCCGCGCTGGCCCCGCGCGCGGGCGAGACATTGTGGGACATCGGCGCGGGGTCCGGCTCGATCGGAATTGAGTGGCTGCTGGCCCATCCGGCCAATGGCGCGCTGGCCATCGAGGCCGATCCGGTCCGCGCCGAGCGCGCCCGCGCCAATGCGGCCCGTCTGGGGGTGGACCGTCTGGAGGTGATCGAGGGCCGCGCGCCCGAAATATGGCCCGACGCGCCCCCACCCGATGCGGTGTTCATCGGCGGCGGCCTGTCGGAAGATCTGCTCTTGGCGCTCTGGTCGCGGCTGCCCGTCGGCACGCGGCTTGTCGCCAATGCCGTGACGCTGGAATCGGAAAGCCTGCTGACACGCTGGCACGGGCGGAAGGGCGGCGCCCTGCTGCGGGTCGAACTGGCCGATGCCGCACCCATCGGCGCGCGCCATGGCTGGAAGGCGCGCTATCCGGTGGTGCAATGGAGCGTGGCGCTGTGATCGTCGCCGGTTTCGGCTTTCGCGCCGGGGCCACGGCGGCCTCGTTGCGCTCGGCCTTGGCCGTGGCGCAGGAGGGGCTGCCCCCCGTCACCCATCTTGCCACGGCGGCGGACAAGGCGCCTGCCCTTGCCCCGCTGGCCGAGGCTCTGGACCTGCTTCTGGTCGCCGTGGATGGCGGGACGATCCGGGCCGCCCCCACCTCGACCGCATCGCCCGCCGCGCAAAAGGCGCGCGGCACCGGCAGTCTGGCCGAAGCCGCCGCCATGGCCGCCATCGGCCCCGGCGCGCGCCTGATCCGTCCGCGCCGGATTTCACCCGACCGTTTGGCCGCCTGCGCCATTGCCCAAGGAACCCCAGAATGACCGTGCATTTCATCGGCGCCGGCCCCGGCGCGCCTGATCTCCTCACCCTGCGCGGGCGCGATCTGATCGCGGCCAGCCCGGTCTGTCTCTATGCCGGTTCGCTGATCCCGGAGGCGGTGCTCGATCATTGCCCGCCCGGCGCGCGGATGGTTAACACGGCCCCTCTCTCGCTGGACGCGATCATCGCGGAAATCGTCGAGGCCCACGCGGCGGGCCATGATGTGGCGCGGCTGCATTCGGGCGACCTGTCGGTCTGGTCGGCGATGGGCGAACAATTGCGGCGGCTGCGCGCGCTGGACATCCCGGTGTCGATCACACCCGGAGTCCCCGCCTTTGCCGCCGCCGCCGCCGCGCTGGAGGCTGAACTCACGCTGCCCGAACTGGGCCAGTCGCTGGTGCTGACCCGCACGCCGGGGCGGGCCAGCACGATGCCGCCTGCCGAGAGCCTGACCAATTTTGCCGTGACGGGGGCCACGCTGGCCATTCACCTTTCGATCCATAATCTGGCGCAGGTGTTGGCTGATCTGACCCCGGCCTATGGCGCGGATTGCCCGGTCGCCGTGGTCTGGCGGGCAAGCTGGCCCGATCAGCGGATCATCCGCGCCACGCTCTCCACCGTTAAACAGGCCGTGGCCGGGACCATGGAGCGCACCGCGATCATTCTGGTCGGGCGGGTGCTGGGCGCGCAGGATTTTGCCGAAAGCAGTCTCTATGCCGCCGATTACGACCGCCGTTTCCGCCCGCAGGGGGCCACGTCGCGCTTTACAGGGGTGGTGGAATGATGCCGCCCGGCCTTCTGATCGCGGCCCCGGCATCGGGCACCGGCAAGACCACGGTGATGCTGGGCCTGCTGCGCGCACTGTCGCAGGATGGCCTTGCGGTGCAGCCCTTCAAGAGCGGGCCGGACTACATCGACCCGGCGTTCCACCACGCGGCCTGCGGGCGCCCCTCGTTCAATCTGGACAGTTGGGCGATGGAGCCGGAACTGATCGACGCCATCGCCGCGCAGGGGGCGGGGGCCGACCTGATCCTTGCCGAAGGGTCGATGGGCCTGTTCGATGGGGTGGCGCGGCCGGGCGCGTTCGGAAATGGCGCCAGCGCCGATCTGGCGCGGCGGATGGGTTGGCCGGTGGTGCTGGTGCTCGACGCCTCGGGTCAGGCGCAATCGGCGGCGGCCACGGCGCTGGGGTTTCGGGCCTATGATCCGGCGCTGAATTTTGCGGGCGTCATCCTCAACCGCGTGGCCAGCGCGCGGCATGAAAGCCTGATCCGCAAGGGGATGGAGGCGATGGGTATTGCGGTGCTGGGCGCGCTGCCCCGGCGCGGCGATCTGGTGCTGCCCGAACGGCATTTGGGGCTGGTGCAGGCGATGGAACATCCCGATCTTGAGCGGGCCTTGGCCGATTATGCGGTCTTTGTCCGTGAGCATGTCGATCTGGCGGCCATCCGCGCCTGCGCGCGCGGGGCGGCGATCCGGGGCACGGGCCGCCTGCCCGATCCTCCGGCACAGACCATCGCCATGGCCCGCGATGCGGCTTTTTCCTTCATCTATCCGCATCTGCTCGAAGGCTGGCGGCGGGCCGGGGCGCGTGTGCTGCCTTTCTCGCCGCTGGCCGATGAGGCGCCGCCGGGCGAGGCTGATCTGGTATGGTTGCCTGGGGGCTATCCCGAATTGCATGCCGGAACGATTGCGGCGGCCCGGAGATTCCTGTCCGGCCTTGCCCGCCACGCCCAGACCCGCCCGGTCCATGGCGAATGCGGCGGCTATATGGTTCTGGGGCAAAGCCTGATCGACAAGAACGGGCAGAGCCATCGCATGGCGGGCCTGCTGGGGCTGGAAACCACCTATGCGCGGCGCAAGATGCATCTGGGCTATCGCCATGCCCAATTGCTGGCGCCCATTGGGGGGATTGCGGGCGGCACTTGCCTGCGCGGCCATGAGTTCCATTATTCCACCATCGTTGCGCTCAAGGACGAGCCCTTGGCGCGCGTTACCGATGCCAATGGCGATGAACTGGCCGAAACCGGATCGCGGCGAGGCATGGTCAGCGGCAGCTTTTTTCACATGATCGCGCCGGTGTCATGATCGAGCTTACCCTGATCGGCATCGGCACCGGCAACCCGGACCATATCACCATGCAGGCCGCCCGCGCCATGAACGCCGCCGACCTGATCCTGATCCCGCGCAAGGGCGAGAGCAAATCCGATCTGGTCGATCTGCGCCGCGATATCTGCGCGCAGGTTTTGAATGCTCCGGTGCGGATCGTCGAATTCGACATGCCCGTGCGCGATGCCGAGGGCGATTATGCGCGGGGCGTACATGAATGGCATGACGCCATCGCGGCGGTCTGGCGCGAGCAAATCGCGCTCCATCTGCCCGGCGGCGGCAGGCTGGCGCTGCTCGTCTGGGGCGATCCCTCGCTTTATGACAGCACCTTGCGCATCGCCGAAAGGCTGCCGGACGTCAAAGTGCAGGTCGTGGCCGGGATCACCAGCCTTCAGGCGCTGACGGCGGCCCATGCGATCCCCCTCAACCCTCTGGCCGGATCGGTGACGATCACGACCGGGCGGCTGCTGCGCGCCCATGGCTGGCCCAAGGGGGCCGATACGGTGGTGGTCATGCTGGATGGCGGCTGCGCGTTCGAGGTGCTGGACCCGGCAGGGATTGCGATCTGGTGGGGCGCCTATCTGGGCATGGCGCAAGAGGCGCTGGAATGCGGACCGCTGGTCCATGCCGCACCCATCATTGCCGAGCGCCGCGCCGAACTGCGCGCGCGCCATGGCTGGATCATGGATGTTTACCTGATGCGAAAGGAACAGAGCGATGGATGAGGCAGCGCCCAACAACACCGAGGCCCGCCATGCCGACAAAATGCGCAAGAAGCAGGCCGCGCGGGCCACCATCATGGCCACCAAAACCCGCGAAAAGGGCCTGCTGATCGTCCACACCGGCAAGGGCAAGGGCAAGACCAGCGCGGCGCTGGGCATGGTCGTGCGCGCGATCGGCCATGGGATGAAGGTGGGCGTGGTCCAGTTCGTCAAGGGCGCGATGACCACGGGTGAGAAGGCGGTGTTCGACGCCTTTCCCGACCATGTGGAATTCAAGCCGATGGGCGAAGGCTTTACATGGAACACACAGGACCGTAGCCGCGACATCGCCACCACCCGCACCGCATGGGACGAGATCAGGCGCATGATCTCCGACCCGGCCTATGACATGGTGCTGGCCGATGAACTCAACATCGTCCTGCGCTATGATTACCTGCCGCTGGAGGAAGTGCTGGAGGTGCTGGCCGCCAGGCCGGAGATGCAGCATGTGATCGTCACCGGGCGCAACGCCCCCGACGCGCTGATCGAGGCGGCCGATCTGGTCACCGACATGACCATGGTCAAACACCCGTTCCGGTCGGGCGTGAAGGCACAGGCGGGAATCGAGTTTTAGCGTCGGCCGCAACCGGGCGAAGGAGGTATGGAAACATTCCGCCTCCCTCGCCGGGCGGCCCGCGTCGGTTATTGCGCCTTGGGAAGGGCCGCGACCGCCGCGACAAAGGCCCGCGCCCGATCGCCCACCTGCGCCGCCGAGAGGCCCGCCTTGTAGAGCGCCGAGCCGAGCCCCGCGCCCTGCGCACCGGCGGCCACCCATTGCGACAGGTTTTCCGGCGTCACCCCGCCCACGGCCAGCAACGGCAGATCCTTGGGCAGCACCGCGCGCTGGGCCTTCATATAGGCGGGACTGGCCCCCTCGGCGGGGAACAGCTTGAGGCCCGTGGCGCCCGCCTCCAATGCGGCGAAGGCCTCGGTGGGCGTGTAAAATCCGGGCAGCGAGATCATGCCCGCCGCCACACTGGCGCGGATCACATCGGTGTTCACGTTGGGCGAGATGATGAGAGTGCCCCCCGCCGCCTTGACATTGGCGACATCCGCCGTGGTCAGCACCGTCCCTGCCCCGACCAGCACGTCCGGCCCGTAACGCTTTGCCAGCAGCGCGATCGAGTCCAGCGGATCGGGCGAATTGAGCGGCACCTCGATCATGGAAAAGCCTGCCTCGATGATCGCATCGCCAATGGCCTCGACCTCGTCGGGGCGCACCCCGCGCAGGATCGCCACCAGCGGGCAAATGGCAAGGGCGGCATTCAGGGTTTCAATCGCAGTAGTCATGATTGGCTCGCTTTCCACAGGCGGAAGATACCGGCCACAAAGGCCGCGTGACTGTCGATCAGGATGGGCTGGCCCCCGGCACAATGCACGGCCGCGGCATATAACCGGCCCAGATGCGGATCGGCAAGGATATGGACCGGATCGCCCTCGCGCAGGTTCTCGCCGCCCACGTCATGGCCGATCATCAGGCCCGATGCATAGGCCGCGCTGTCCTCGATGCTGCGCTGGCCCAGCAGGGCGGCGGCGCGCACGCGGAACAGGCGCGTGGTCAGGCGGCCGCTGAGCCCATCGCGCACCCCGGCGCGGAAGGCCTCGCCATCCTCCACATCACCGCCGAGAAAATCGGCCAGCAGGCTGTGGTTTTTCAGCAGGGCAAAGATCTCGCCCGTCATGGCCGTGGCGAAAGAGGCAACCTTGCCGCCCTCCATCCGAGCCCATTTGCAATGGGTGCCAGGTTGGCACAACAGCGCATCGCCCGGCGCCAGTCCGGCAGCGACCGCGCCCAGCAGTTGCACCTCTTCGCCGCGCATCACATCGCCCGCCCGATCGCACAGGCCCGGCACGATGGCCGTCCGCCCCGGCTCGACCCAGTGCAGCGCCCCGGCCAGATCCGCCAGCCCGGCAGGACAGGTCAGATAAGGCACATTGACCCAGCCCTTGGCCGAACCAACCATGCCCGCCAGCAACACCGGCAAATCGCCCATCTTGGCCCGGATGCCCGAAATTTCGTCGGCAAAGCCCCCCGGCGGCACGGCCAGCAGGCCCATGCCGTCGCGCTCGGTATGCAGCACCTGTCCCGCGGCATCGATCAGATAGGCGCGGCGGTTGGTCGTGCCCCAATCCACCGCGATCATGTCACACGTCATATCACCACCACACCGTATAAAGCGCCACAAGGATCGCGCTGACCAACGCCGAAGCAATGGCAAAGCCGCGAGACGTGGCAAAGGAAACGCCCTCCATGATGCCCTTGCCCTGCCGCACCGGAGGTTTGCCCAGCAGTGAAACCACCACCGTGAGCGCCAGAGAGGCAAAGAACACCATCGCCATGCGGTGCATGAAGGGGATCTGGGTCAGCGCCGCAACGCCGCCAAAGCGAAAGATCGCCGAGAGCACCACACTGGCCAGCGCGCCCGCCAGAGCGCCCGCCTCGGTGGCGCGGGGCCAGAACAGGCCGGTCAGGAAGATCACCGTGATGCCCGGCGTCACAAAACCGGAGAATTCCTGAATATATTGAAACGCCTGATCCATGCCGCCCAGCAGGGGCCGCGCCGCGACAATGCCGATGACCGTGGCGACGCAGGCGGTGATGCGGCCCACGCGGACCAGTTGCACCTCGCCGGCGCCTGGCGCGATCTTGCGGGCATAGAGGTCGAGCGTGAAGATCGTGGCGATGGAGTTGATCTTGCTGGCCGTGGAGGCGATGATCGCCGCCGTCAGCGCGGCAAAGACCAGCCCCAGCAACCCGTTGGGCAAGAGATGCATCATCGCCGGATAGGCCTGATCGGGCTTGTCCAGAGCCGGCGCCAGCAGCACCGCCGCAATGCCGGGCAGCACGATGATGACTGGCATCAACAGCTTGAGAAAGGCCGCGAACACGATGCCCCGCTGCGCCTCGCCCAGTGATTTGGCGGCAAGGGTGCGCTGGATGATATATTGGTTGAACCCCCAATAGGACAGGTTGGCAATCCACAATCCGCCGATCAGCACGCCCAGACCCGGCAGATCCTTGTAATGCGGACTGTCGGGCGAAAGGATCATGTGGAAATGATCCGGCACCGCGCGCACCAGCCGCTCAAAGCCATGGAGCGCCCCCGCGCCTTCGCCCAATTGGCCCAGCGCAATCCCCGAAACCACCAGGCCGCCCATCACCAGCAGCGCCACCTGAACAATGTCGGTCAGCGCCACCGCTTTAAGCCCGCCCCGGATCTGATAGGCCAGCGCGAACACGCCCAAACCGGCCAGCGCCATATCCTGATCGACGCCCGCAACCTGCCGCACCGCGATGGAGCCAAGCCACAGGATCGAGGTCAGGTTCACAAAGACATAAAGCACCAGCCAGAACACCGCCATCACCGTGCGGATCGTCGGGCCAAAGCGGGCCTCGAGAAATTCCGGCATCGTGGTGATGTTGTTTTTCAGGAACACCGGCAGGAAGAACTTGCCCACGATCAGCAGCGTGAGCGCGGCCATCCATTCATAGGAGGAGATCGCAAGGCCGATGGCATAACCCGATCCTGCCATGCCCACGATCTGTTCGGCCGAAATATTGGCCGCGATCAGCGAGGCGCCAATGGCCCACCACGGCAGCGCGCGACTGGCCAGGAAATAGCCCGCGCTGTCCTCCTGCGCATCGCCTTTGCGGCGGCTGACCCATTGGGCAAGGCCAAAGATGAAGATCGCATAGGCCACCACCATGGCCGTATCGATGGTTGAGAGCGTCATGGGATGGTGTTTCCTCTCGAATCCCTTGCCAAAGGGTGATTATGTCTATTTATATGATAAAACACATGCCAGAGGGGGCCACGCGATGACCGACAATGACGATGTTTCCGGCCTTGGGCGCAATCTGACCTATGGGCTGCTCGATCTTCTGGGGCGCCAGATCGTGACGGGCGCCTTTGAAAACCGCCCCTTTCCCACCGAGGCCGAGCTTTCGACCCAGCATGGCGTCAGCCGATCGGTCACGCGTGAGGCGGTCAAGATGCTCACCGCCAAGGGGCTGCTGACCGCAAGGCCAAGGCAGGGCACCAGCATCCAGCCCGTGGCAAGTTGGAACCTGTTCGACGCCGATGTGCTGCGCTGGCTGCTCGAACGCAAATTCTCGGTCGAGCTGCTCTCGCAATTCAACCAGTTGCGCGCGGCCATCGAACCGGCCGCCGCCGCGCTGGCCGCAGGCTCGGCCGATGACAAGGGACGCGCGCTGATCGAGGCAGGATTTGCGCGGATGGAGGCCGCCGAAAGGGGCGAGGACGATGTGCTGGACGCCGATATCGCGTTCCATCTGTCCATCCTGCGCGCCAGCGGCAATCCCTTCTTCGCCCAGTTCCGCGATGTGGTCGCCACGGCCCTGCGCACCTCGATCCGGCTGACCAACCGCATTGTCGGGCGCACGGCCGATCTGGCCGCGCATGGCGCGGTGCGCGATGCGATCATGGCCCGCGATCCGCGCGCGGCCCAGAACGCCATGCGCGCGATCATCGGCGACGTGATGGACCTGATCGCCCGGCACAGCCACGCGGCGCAATAGGATCATCGCCTAGGCGCCGAACATGCGGGGCGGCAGGCCGAACACGCCCGCCTCCACCTCGAACACCGATCCGGCCAGAGGTTCATCCACCCCATCGGCGGCGCTGGTCAGGAACAGGCGGCCATAATCGGCCCCGGCAAAGCAGGGGCGCGTGATCTGGCTGGCGGGCAGGTCGATCCAGCGTTCACGCCCGCCGTCTGGGTCAAACCGGCTGACGCAGCCCGCGCCCCAATGCGCGATCCACAACCCGCCCTGCGCGTCCACCGTCATGCCATCGGGTGAGCCCCATGCATCAGGAAATTCAAGGAAAATCTCGCGCGGGCCAAGGCTGCCATCATCATGCAGCGCAAAGCGGTAGACCAGCCCTTTGGCACTGTCCGTGTGGTAAAGCGTGGCGCCATCGGGGCTGATCGCGGGACCATTGGCGATTGCGTAGGGCGCGTCCATCCGGTGCCATGACAGATCCGGGTCAAGCCGGTAAAGCCCGCCCTCGTCCCGGCTCCCATCCATGCTCATCGTGCCCGCCCAGATGCGGCCATGAGCATCGGCGCAGGCATCGTTCATCCGGTTGAAGGGCAGATCCGGTTCTGGCGCGGCAATAGGTTCGAGCGCGAAGGGATCGAGGCTGAGATGGTGAAACCCCGATTTCAGCCCCGCGACAAAACCCCCGCCCGCGCTGCGCTCAATCAGCCAGCCCGTCATTTCGGGCATCGCCCATTCGCGATATTGCGCGTCGCCCAGCCCGAAACGGTTCACCCGCTGGCCGATGATATCCACCCAATAGAGCGCATCCTCGCGGGCGACATAGGTGATGCCCTCGCCCAGAATGTCGCGCCGGGGGCGTTCAATGATGCTCCAATGGCTCATGGCCGGCCCTCTCAATGGCTGTCGCGGGGCAGGCCCTTGGTCTGGGCGATGCGCTGATATTTGACCGCGCTTTCGATCACCGCGCCGCCCGCGAATTGCCCCGTCTCGCGCCGGGCGATTTCGTGCCATGGCGTCTGACTTTCCGGGCCGGAGAAGGGATTTTCCGCGTTTTCCGCGCGGCGGCGATCCAGCTCCTCGTCGCCGACCAAGACATTGACGCTGCGGTTTTTCAGGTCGATGCGGACAATATCGCCCGTGCGCAGCAAGGCCAGACCGCCGCCCGCCGCCGCTTCGGGACTGGCGTTGAGGATCGAAGGCGAACCGCTGGTGCCCGACTGGCGCCCATCGCCGATGCAGGGCAAGGCGTCGATCCCGGCGCGGATGAGGGCGGCGGGCGGGCGCATATTGACCACCTCGGCCCCGCCCGGATAGCCCACCGGCCCGGCGCCGCGGATCACCAGAATCGAACGGTCGGTGATGCCGAGAGCAGGATCATCGATGCGGTGGTGATAATCCTCCGGCCCATCAAACACCACGACATTGCCCTCAAAGGCTTCCGGGTCATCCGGGTCGGCCAGATAGCGCGCGCGAAAAGCATCGGAAATCACGCTCTTTTTCATCACCGCCGCATCGAACAGATTGCCTGACAGCACGGTCAGCCCCGCCGCAGGCTTCAAAGGCGCGCAGAGCGGACGGATCACATCCTCGTCTTCAATCACCGCATCAGCAATATTCTGCGCCACCGTTCGCCCATTGACCGTCAACGCTTCGCCATCGAGCAGGCCCGCGCGATAGAGTTCGCCCATCACCGCCGGAACGCCGCCCGCGCGGTAATAGTCCTCACCCAGATATTCGCCCGCTGGCTGCAGATTGACCAGCAGCGGAATGTCGGCCCCATGGCTTTCCCAATCGGCCAGCGAAAGTTCGACGCCGACATGGCGCGCGATGGCGTTCAGGTGGATCGGCGCATTGGTGCTGCCCCCAATGGCCGAATTGACGCGAATGGCGTTGAGGAAGGCTGAACGGGTGAGAATGTCCGAAGGCTTACGGTCGGCGCGCACCATTTCCACGATCTGGCGGCCGGTGTGATAAGCGCTTTCCGCGCGGTCGCGGTGGGGCGCGGGGATGGCCGCGTTGCCGGGCAGGCTCATGCCCAGCGCCTCGGTCAGGCTGTTCATCGTGGTAGCCGTGCCCATCGTGTTGCAGAAGCCCGTGCTGGGCGCGCTGGAGGCCACCAGTTTGATGAAGCCCTTATAGTCGATCTCGCCCGCCGCCAGCATTTGCCGGGCCTTCCAGACGATGGTGCCGCTGCCGGTGCGCTCGCCCTTGAAATTGCCGTTCAGCATCGGGCCGACCGAGAGCGCGATGGCCGGAATATTGACCGTCGCCGCCGCCATCAGACAGGCAGGCGTCGTCTTGTCGCAGCCGATGGTCAGCACCACGCCGTCAAGCGGATAGCCGAACAGCGTTTCGACCAGGCTGAGATAGGCCAGATTGCGGTCAAGCCCGGCGGTGGGCCGCTTGCCGGTTTCCTGAATGGGGTGGCAGGGAAATTCGATGGGAATGCCGCCCGCCTCGCGGATGCCGTCGCGCACACGCTCGGCCAGCACGATGTGATGGCGGTTGCAGGGCGAAAGGTCGCTGCCGGTCTGGGCAATGCCGATGATCGGGCGGTTGGACTGCAGTTCCTCCATCGAGAGGCCATAATTGAGATAGCGTTCAAGATAGAGCGCGGTCATGTCGGGCGAGGCCGGATTGTCGAACCATGCGCGGCTACGCAGCGTTGGCTTTTGGGCATCGGACATCGCGTTTCAGTCTCCTTGTGTCTGGCAGCGTGTCTGGCGGCCCCATGCGATTCCCGCGCCGCGCCAGCTTGCTGTTGACGTCTATAAGCATATATATCATACAAAAGTAAAGCGCGAGGATGCATTCATGAGTAATTCCCTGATTCGATTGGGTTTGGTTGGGCTGGGCAAAATCGCCCGCGATCAGCATCTGCCCGCCATTGCCGAAAATCCACGCTTTGCCCTGACCGCCACGGCCGATCCCGTGGCCGCTCTGGAGGGCATTGCCTCCTATCCCACGCTTGATGCGCTGCTCGATGCGCGGCTGGCGCTGGACGCCATCGTGCTGTGCACTCCGCCATCGGTGCGCGCGGGGCTGGCGCAGCGGGCGCTGGCGGCCGGGCTGCATGTGATGCTGGAAAAGCCGCCCGCCGCAGCGCTCTCGCAGGTTGGCGCACTAATCAAGACCGGGGCGGGCCGCACCATGCTGGCCACATGGCACAGCCGCGAAAGCGTTGAGGTGGATGCTGCCGCCGCATGGCTGGCCGGGCGCCAGATCCGGGCCGTTCGCGTCAACTGGCGCGAAGATGTGCGCGTCTGGCATCCGGGTCAGGACTGGTTGCTGGCAGCGGGAGGATTTGGCGTGTTTGACACGGCCATCAACGCCTTTTCGATCCTGACGCATATTCTGCCGCAACCGCTGACGCTGGAAAGCGCGGATCTGGGCATGCCCGCCAACCGTCAGGCACCGATGACCGCCCGGCTGACCATGCGCCATGCTGCGGCCGAGGTGGCTTGCGACCTCTCGATCCTGCACCCCGGCGCGCCGCAATGGGACATCGCGGTCGATACGGACGCGGGCCTGCTGCAATTGACACAGGGCGGCCACAGTCTGACAATTGCGGGCGAACTGCAGGAAAGGACGCCCGAAGCCGAATATCCGCGCTGCTATGCCCGCTTTGCCCGCCTGATCGATGAAGGGCAAAGCGATATGGACAGCCGACCGCTGGCGCTGGTCGCCGATGCCATGATGCTAGGCAACCGACACCCCCTCCCTCCTTTCGAGTTCTGAAACCATGGACAGCACCTTTCTTCCGGTCAATCGCCGCCATCTCCTTGCCGCCTCGCTGGCGGGCGCATCGGGTCTGGCCTGCGCCAATCCGGCTCTGGCCAAGGCGCTGACGCCCGCGCCCACGCCTGAACCCTCGCCCCGGCGCGAGGTTGTGCTGGACGATGGCTGGCGCTTTCATCTGGGTCATGCCGCCGACCCGGCGCGCGATTTCGGCTTTGGCAATTGGGGCCGCACCTATGCCAAGCCGGGCTTTGATGTGGCCGAAACGGTCAAACCCGACTTCGACGACAGCGGCTGGGAAGCCGTGCGTGTGCCCCATGACTGGGCCAGCGCCCTGCCCTATGCGCCGCCCGCGACCATGGAAAAGGGGCGCGAGGATTTCATCGCGGGCCATGGTTTCCGCGCCATCGGCCGCGATTTTCCGCAAAACAGCGTAGGCTGGTATCGTCGTCTCCTGCCGGTGAGCGCCGCCGACAAGGGGCGCGCGGTCTGGCTGGAATTTGACGGCGTGTTCCGCAATGCGGTGGTGATCGTCAACGGCTATATCGCGCATGAGAATGCCGGCGGCTATGCCCCGTTCCGCGTCGATATCGCCGATTACCTCAATTATGACGACAAGCCCAACCTGCTTGTCGTGCGGGTGGATGCCAGCCTCGGAGAAGGCTGGTTTTACGAGGGCGCGGGGATCTATCGCCATGTCCGGCTGGTTTCGGCCGCGCCATGCCATATTCCGCAATGGGGCGTTTGCGTGCGGGCCCAGCCGCGCGGGCAAGGCGCATCCATTCAGGTTTCCACCGATGTGATCAATCCGGGCGCGTCGGTTCGGCTTCACTATCGGGTGATGGCTCCCGATGGCGGCGAGGTGGCGGCGGGGGATGGCCCCGTCGCCGCCGCTGCGGGCAAGGCGGTGGTCGAGCAAACCATCAACATTGCCAACGCACGGCTGTGGTCGGTCAAAGACCCCGCACTCTATCGCCTCATCAGTGAAGTCTTGGTCGCAGGCGAAATTGTGGACCGGGTGGAAACCCGCTTTGGTATCCGCACCCTCCGCTTCGACGGGCGGACGGGGTTCTTCCTCAATGGCGCGCCGGTCAAGCTGCTGGGCGTGTGCAACCATCAGGACCATGCGGGCGTGGGCACGGCGATCCCCGATGCGCTGCACCGCTGGCGCGTGGCCCGGATGCAGGACATGGGCGCCAACGCATGGCGCAGCGCGCATAACCCGCCCTCTCAGGCCCTGCTCGACATTTGTGACGAGAGCGGGATGATGATGATCGCCGAAACCCGCCTCAACAACACCAGCCCCGAGGCGATGGACGAATTGGACCGGATGATCCTTTCCAGCCGCAACCATCCCTCGATCATCCTATGGTCGGTGGGCAATGAGGAAGGGCATCAGGGCACCCCGCGCGGGCGCAATATCTCGGCAAAGCTGGCGGCGCGCTGCAAGGAGCTGGACCCCACGCGCCAGACCACGCAGGCCATGGACAATGGCTGGTATGAGGATGGCGCGGCGCGCGCAGTCGATGTTGTGGGTTTCAACTATCGCACCGACAAGATCGCCGCCTTCAAGGCCAAATATCCCGACACGCCCGTGATTGGCACCGAAACCGCCAGCACTGTCGCCACGCGCGGCGAATATGCCAATGATGCAGCGCGCCATATCGTGCGCGCCTATGACACCGAAGCGCCATGGTGGGCCAGCACCGGCGAGGCATGGTGGAGCATCGTGGCCAGGGACCCCGGCATTGCGGGAGGCTTTATCTGGACCGGCTTTGACTATCGCGGCGAACCCACGCCCTATGCGGCATGGCCCTCGGTTTCTTCCTATTTCGGGGCGGCCGACATCTGCGGCTTCCCCAAGGACAATTACTATTATTATCGCGCATGGTGGCGGCCAGAATTGCCGCAGGTCCATCTGCTGCCCCACTGGAACTGGGCGGGGCGCGAAGGGCAGCCGATCGAGGTCTGGGCCCATGGCAATTGCGCACAGGTGGAATTGCGGCTGAACGGGCGCAGCCTTGGGCGCAAGGACATGCCGCGCAAAGGGCATCTGGCATGGCAGGTGAATTATGCGCCCGGCACGTTGGAGGCCATCGGCTATGACAAGGCCGGACGCATCGCCGCGCGCGACCGGCAGGTGACGGCAGGGGCACCGGCAACGCTGCGCCTTTCCGCCAATGCTACACGCATCCGGGCCGATGGCGAGGATATGGCCATCATCCGCGCCGAGGTCTTCGACCGGGCGGGCAACCCTGTGCCCACCGCCGCCGTCCCCATCCGCTTTGCCCTTTCGGGGCCGGGGCGCGTGCTGGGCACCGGCAATGGCGATCCCACCGACACCACCCCCGACCACAGCCTTGACCGGCGCAGCTTCAACGGGCTGGCGCAGGTGCTGGTTCAGGCCGACAGGAGCGCTGGACAGATCACCCTTACCGCGCGGGGCGAAGGGCTGGCACCCGCCCGGCTTGACCTGTTTGCCCATACGATCTGAAAGATTTGCAACCATGGCACCTGGACTTTTTGCCGCTGCCCTGCTGGCAACGGCGGCTACGCCCGCCGCGCCCAAACTCTATCTGGGGGCAGACCTGTCCTTTACCAACGAGATGGAGGATTGCGGCGCGGTCTTTCGCGAGGGCGGCAAGGTGGTCGATCCCTTTACGCTGATGAAGGCGCATGGCGGCAACATCATGCGCGTGCGCATCTGGAACGCGCCGGGCTGGACCAAATACAGCACCTATCAGGATGTGCTCAAGACGATCCGCCGCGCCCATGCGGCTGGGCTGGAGGTGCTGCTGGATTTCCATTATTCCGACGATTGGGCTGATGGCGAAAAACAAATCGCGCCTGCGGCATGGGCCAAGCTGTCCACCGACGATCAGGTCAAAGCGCTGCATGATTACACGCGCGAAATTCTCGACCGTCTGGCCGCCGAGGGGCAATTGCCCGCCTTTGTTCAGGTGGGCAATGAAACCAACCCGGAAATGCTGGGCGGCACCAAGGATGGCAGGATCAATTGGGAACGCAATGCCCGCCTGATCAACGCAGGCGTTGCCGCCGTGCGCGAGGCGGCCAAGGCCCATGCCCATCCGATGAAAGTCATGCTGCATATCGCCCAGCCGGAAAATGTCATCGGCTGGTTCGACGATGCGACGGCGGCAGGCGTGATGGATTATGACATCATCGGCATCAGCTATTATTCCAAATGGTCGAAATACAATCTGGCCGCGCTGGGCAAGGTGATCGCGGCGGCGCACAAGCGTTATGGCGCGGATGTCTGGGTGGTGGAAACGGCATATCCATTCACCAATGATTATGGCGACACCACGCCCAACCTGCTGGGTTCGGAATCGGCCCTGCCCGAATATCCCGTCACCCGCGAAGGTCAGGCCCGCTATATGGAGGATCTGACCAAACTGGTGGTGGCCAATGGCGGCAATGGCGTGGTCTATTGGGCGCCCGACCGGGTATCGACAGGGTGCAGGACGCGCTGGGGCGTGGGGTCCGATTGGGAAAATGCCGCATGGTTCGACATCAAGAAACATGAGGCCTTGCCCGTCATGCGCTTTATGGAAATGACGCGGAAATAAGGCCATCCCCCCAAACCGAAAAGGGCCGCGAGGGATTAATCCTCGCGGCCCTTTTGCTGTGAGAGAGGTTTGAAAGGCCGCCGGTTTTCATCCCGGCGGCCCCTCGGCATCAGAACTTGACCGTCACATCGGCCAGATAGCTGGGGCCATACTTTTCATAACGGGCGATCTGGTTAGGATCGTTGGCGTAATAGAAACGCGCGGCCTGATTGGTCAGATTGTTGGCCTGAACGCGCAGGGAGATCGCCTTGGTGATCGCATAGGACACGCTGGCGCCCACAATCGTCTCGCTTTCCATCCGCGTCAGCTTCGAGGCGTCCCAACCGAAGATCACGGTCTGGGGGCTGTGATGCTTGATGCCGATGCGCGCATCCACGCCATGGCCCGAATACCACAGGTCGAACTGGCTGGTAAATTTGGCCATGCCCACGGCGGGCAACGGATTATAGGTGGGCGTCATTTCCTTCAGGTTTGAATCCACCAACGCGGCATTGGCATAGACCCCGAAGTTCGACAGGCCCGGCACAAACCAGAAAGGCGTGGAGACCGACAGCTCTGTACCCGCAATATAGCCGCCCTTGCCGTTGGCAGGACCCGTGATCGTATAGGTCGTGCCCGCGATGGTGGTGGGATATTGGGTATAGCCGACATTGCTGTCGACATCCTTGTAATAGCCCGCCAGCGCGATCACCGCATCCTTGTGGAAATAATATTCAAGGCTCAGGTCGCCCTGCGTGGCCATGAAGGGCTTGAGGTTGGGATTGCCCGCGCTGCCCGACAGATAGGATGGCGGATAGTAGGACAGGTTCTGGCTGGCGCGCAATTCGTCGAGCGGCGGGCGGCTGAGCACGCGCGCCACGCCTGCGCGCAGCTTGAGCTTGTCCATCAGGTCGAAATTAAGGTTCAAACTGGGCAGAACGCGGAAATAATGGTTGGGCGCATAGACCGGATTGTAGGTCGTGACATTGGCGCTGCCGTTCCACGAGGTCACGCCCTGATAGGCGCTCGATCCGGTGGAGACATCGACCATGCGCACGCCCAGATTGCCGTAAACGGGCACCGCGCCCAGATTGCCCGCCAGTTCGGCCATCACATAGGCTTCAAAATCATCCTCGCGCACGCGCCAGTACTGGCTCTTGTCCTGCGTCGCGGTGTTCAGGTTGAGCGAGGAAATCGCGTCATAATTGGCATAGAGCATGTTGGGGAAGCTGAAGCCGCCGCCGGTAATATTGAAAGACGAGAAATTGGGCGTGGTCGTCAGGTTGACCGTGCCGCCGGTCAACGAGTTGAAGCTCTTGATGCGGTTAGAATAACGCAGACCGGCGTTCAGCGCGCTGACGATGCCGCCATGCAGCTTGTAATTGAAATCCAGCGCCATGGCGCCCAGCGCATCGACCAGCCTTTGCGGACCCGTAAGGCCCGAGCCCGCATAGGACTGGGCCGAGGCGGCGGTCACATCGGTGGCCGTCGAGATCGAAGGGACGACGCCTGCGGCGGTGTTGAAGGTCACGCTCTGGGGCCAGACGTTCCATTCCTGCGCGGCCCAGGTGTTGTTGCGGCGCGCCTGCGAATAGGAAGCGTCAAACTTCACCGTGACATCATCGGCGCGGTAACGGGCATTCAGGCCCGTCGCCAGCAGGTTCTTGTCCTCGGTATATTTGGCGATGACATTGGTGACGGTGGTCTTGTAATTGCCCACCGTGGCGCCAACGATATCGTTGCCCGCCAGCGTGAACTGGCCCGCGCCATAGGTGTCATCGGGCAAGGTGCCGCCCCAATCGCCCCAGCCGCCATGCCATTGCTGGAACTGGTTCTCGTTGATCTTGACATTGGAATAGAGGAAATCGGCGTTCACGTCCCAATGATCGTCGGGCTTCCACTGCAGCCCCGCGCTGGTGCTCCAGCGTTCCTCGATCAGCGCCTTGACCTCGGCCTGCGCGCCCCACGGGGCGTTGACGGACTGGCCGTTATAGGTGGGCGGGCTGTTGCCGGCGTCGGCATTGTTATAGCCCCAGCCCTGAAACGAGGAATAGCCGTTCTTCTGCTTTTGATAGGTGCCGCCCAGCGACAGGCCCAACGTGTCGGTCAGGCGCGTGATATATTGCACGCTGCCGCGCGTGCCCACATTGTCATAATTGGGGATGCGGAAGCCGGGATCATTCATCTGCGCCCCGGCGCGCATGATGAAGTGCGGGCCGACATAATCGAGCGGACGGATCGTGCGGATATCGATCGTGGCGGCGACGCCCCCGGCGATCAGATCGGCGCCCTGCGATTTATAGACGGTCACGCCCGACACGGCTTCGGAAGGATAGATTTCCCAGCGGACATTGCGGTCCGGCTCGGAAGACGCCACCTCGCGCCCGTTGACAAGGCCCAGCACCAGACGGGGGCCAAGGCCGCGCACCGAAGCCTGACTGGCATTGCCGCGATCGCGCGTGGCCGTCACGCCCGGCAGGCGGGCCAGCGCATCGGCAATGGTCACATCGGGCAAGACGCCGATATCCTTGGAGGAAATCGTTTCGGTCACGACGGCCGAGGCGCGCTTGGCCGAAATCGCGTCGCGCAGCGAGGCGCGCAGGCCGGTGACGACAATATCCTGCGGCGCCGGGGCCTCTTCGGCCGCCCAAACCGGGCTTGCGGCCACAGCCAATGCCAGAGCGCTCACCATTGCGGCGCCATATGTTTTGCGAATCACGAATACCCTCCCTTACGGCTTGGCGTCAGTCGTTTTGAAAATCTCATTTATCTGATAAATAGGTTCATGCCTATACGACTGTCAATAAGCCGTCGTGTTTTGTCCGACACAAACCCCTGGAATGTGGCACAGACAGCACAGGGGTCGCCGCGAACGCCTATCGGGAGATGCGGTTTCGCCCGGTCCGTGGCGCAAAATCTGGCGAGGGGTGAGGCCCGGCACCCAGTCCCCGCCGTCGAACCAATTCATGATTATGGTTCATGACATTATGCCAACTTTAGCGCATAGCAGAGGAAAGCATCATGCCCTAGTTTGAGCGCAGGACATGGCGAAAGCGTACCCGCGTCATTTTGCGGGCGGCGCGGCCTTGATGTGTCCGTCGCGACCGGTTGGAGACTATTTCGATGAATGCGATCGTACGCCTGGCCCTGGCGCGCCCCTACACTTTTGTCGTCATGGCCATGCTTATCACGATTGCGGGCGTGCTGGCGGCCTTGCGCACGCCCACCGATATTTTCCCCAATATCCGCATTCCGGTGATTGCGGTGGCCTGGACGTACAACGGCCTCTCGCCCGAGGATATGTCGGGGCGGATCAACATGCCGTTTCAACGCGCCCTGACCACCACTGTAAACGATATCGAACATATCGAGGGCCAGTCGCTGACCGGGATCGGCATCACCAAGATCTATTTCCAGCCCGGCGTCGATATCCGCACCGCCAATGCGCAGGTGACGGCGATTTCGCAGACGATCCTTCGCCAGATGCCGCCCGGCGTCAATCCGCCGCTGATCCTGAACTATAACGCCTCGACCGTGCCCATCGTCCAGATCGCGCTGGCCGGGCATGGGCTGAACGAGCAGCAGTTGTACGACTTCGGCTTCAACTCGATCCGCTCGCGGCTGATCACCGTACCGGGCGCGGCCATCCCCTTCCCCTTTGGCGGCAAGGTGCGCCAGATTCAGGTCGACCTTGATCCGCGAGCGATGCAGTCGCGCGGCATCACCGCGCAGGACGTGGGCGCGGCGCTGGCCAGCCAGACCCAGATCACGCCTGCCGGTTTCATCAAGATGGGCGAGTTTCAGTATAATTTCCGGCTGAACAACGCGCCTTCCTCGATCGAACAGCTCAACAATCTCCCGATCCGCACGATCAACGGCGCGGTGATCCGCATGCGCGATGTGGCCCATGTGCGCGATGGTTCGGCGCCCCAGCAGAATGTGGTCCATGTCAACGGCCAGCGTTCGGCCCTGCTCACCGTGCTGAAATCGGGGGCGACCTCGACCATTTCAGTGGTCGAGGGCATCAAGGCCATGCTGCCTCAGGTGATGACCGGCCTGCCCCCCGCGCTGACGGCCACGCCGGTCAATGACCAGTCGATCTTTGTGAAGGCCGCCGTTACGGGGGTGATGCACGAAGGCCTGATCGCGGCCGTGCTGACCAGCCTGATGATCCTGCTGTTTCTGGGTTCATGGCGCTCAACGCTGATCGTGGCCACCTCGATCCCGCTCTCGGTGCTGGGCGCGCTGGCCGCGCTCTCGATGTTTGACCAGACGCTCAATGTGATGACGCTGGGGGGCCTCGCGCTGGCGGTGGGCATTCTGGTCGACATGGCCACGGTGACCATCGAGAATATCGAATCCCATCTGGAAATGGGCAAGAGCGTGCGCGGCGCCATTCTGGACGGCTCGCGCCAGATCATCATGCCCGCCTTCCTGTCGCTGGTGTGCATCTGCATCGTGTTTGTGCCGATGTTCTATCTGCCGGGCGTGTCGGGCTATCTGTTCGTGCCGATGGCGCTCTCGGTCATTTTCGCGATGATCATGTCCTATATTCTCTCCTTCACGCTGGTTCCGACCATGGCCCAATCGCTGCTGCGCCGGCATGATCAGGGGGATCATGCGCCCAAGGCTCCGCCGCGCCTGCTGGCGCCGCTGGTCGCGTTTCAGGCCGGGTTTGAACGCAGCTTTGCCGCTTTCCGTGACCGCTATGGCCGGGCGCTGGCCGCCATTCTCGACCATCGCGGGATGTTTGCCACAGGTTTCCTCTGCTTTGCTCTGGCCAGCCTGTTGCTGATCCCCTTCCTTGGCCGCAATTTCTTCCCGCTGGTCGACGGCGGCTCGATCACGCTGCATGTCCGTGGGCCAACTGGCACGCGCATCGAGGAAACCTCGGCCCTGTTCCAGCAGATTGCCAAGGCGATCCGTCGGGAAATACCGGCGGATGAACTCGAAGCCATCGCAGACAATATCGGCCTGCCGACCAGCTCGATCAACACCGTCTATAATGCCACCGGCACAATCGGGCCGCAGGATGGCGATATCATCGTCAATCTGAAGCCGGGGCATCGACCGACGCAAGGCTATATCCGCGCCTTGCGCGCCAAGCTGCCTCGCCTGTTCCCTCAGGCCAGCTTTGCGTTTCTGCCTTCCGACATCACCAGCCAGATCCTGAATTTCGGCGCGCCCGCCCCGCTCGACATTCAGGTCACGGGACGCAAACCGGCCGAAGTGCGCGCCTATGCCGAACGCATCCTGCGCGCGATCCACGGGATCGACGGGCTGGTCGACGCGCGCATTCAGCAGCCCGCCTCCTATCCCGAATTGCGCTTTGATGTGGACCGCACCCGGATCAACCAGTTGGGCATGACCGAGGCCGACATCACCACCAGCGTGGCCACCTCGATCGCCGGTTCATCACAGGCCGCGCCGGTGTTCTGGCTGAACCCGGAAAACCGCGTGACCTATCCGGTGGCGATCCAGATGCCCGAATATCGCATCAATTCGCTGCAGGATATCGCGGGCCTGCCGATCCGGACGCGCACGAGCACCCCGCAGGTGCTGGGCGCGCTGGGCACGATCAGCCGGGGTACCACCACGGCGGTCGAAAGCCAGTATGATATCCTGCCGCTGATCAATGTCTATGCCGGGGCCGACGGGCGCGATCTGGGCGCGGTGGCGGACGATGTGCAAAAAGCGCTGGCGGGTCTGGAAAAGGACAAGCCCAAGACCGTCACTGTCACCTTGCGCGGCCAGTATCAGTCGATGAACACCGCCTTTACCGGCATGGGCTTTGGCCTGCTGGCGGCGGTGGTGCTGATCTATCTGCTCATCGTCATCAATTTCCAGAGCTGGGTTGATCCTTTCATCATCGTCTCGGCGCTGCCTGCCGCATTGGCGGGAATCTGCTGGATGCTGTTTGCCAGCGCGACGCCGCTTTCGGTGCCTGCGCTGACTGGCGCGATCATGTGCATGGGCGTGGCCACGGCCAATTCCATTCTGGTGGTCAGCTTTGCCCGAGAGCGGTTGGAGGAGCATGGCGATGCGATCAAGGCCGCGCTGGAGGCGGGCGTGTCGCGCCTGCGCCCGGTGCTGATGACGGCGCTGGCCATGATCATCGGCATGGCGCCCATGGCGCTGGGCCTTGGCGAAGGCGGCGAGCAGAACGCGCCGCTGGGCCGCGCGGTGTTGGGCGGACTGGCCTTTGCCACCTGCGCGTCGCTGCTTTTCGTCCCCACCCTGTTTGCCATCATCCACGGGGCGCGCGCGCATCGCCGCGATGCTTCGAAGGGAGTGCCTGCCCATGTCTGATTTCGCGTCCAGCTCCTCTTCCTTTCGCAAGCCCCTGCTTGCCGGGGCTGCCGTGTTTGCCCTGATCCTTGCGGCGGGCGCCGCCTATCGCATGCAGCAACGTTCGGGCCTGCATGAGCAAAGCGAGGCCGCCGCGATCCCCTCGGTCGATGTGATCCATCCGGGCGGCGTGGCCAGCAACACGCTGGTCCTGCCGGGGCGATTGCAGGCATGGTTTCAGGCGCCGGTCTATGCGCGCACGAACGGCTATCTGCGCCGCTGGTATGTCGATATCGGGCAGCCGGTGAAGGCCGGACAGGTTCTGGCCGAGATCGACACGCCCGATGTCGATCAACAGCTTTCGGCCGCCCGCGCCGCGCTGGCCACCGCCAATGCCCAGCGCAATCTGGCCCAGACCACCTCGAACCGCTGGGATCGTCTGGTCGCGCAAAACGCCGTCTCGCAGCAGGATGCCGATGAAAGGCGCGGCAATTTCGCCGCCCGTGAGGCGATGCGCAACGAGGCCTCGGCCAATGTTCAGCGGTTGCAGACGGTTTCGGGGTTCAAGCGGATCGTGGCGCCCTTCGACGGCATTGTCACCAGCCGTTCAACCGATATTGGCGCGCTGATCGTGGCGGGCACATCGACCACGCAGCCCCTGTTCACCGTGTCGGACGTCACGCGCCTGCGCATCTATGTCAGCGTGCCGCAGGCCTATGTCGCGCGGCTGCGCGAGGGGACGACCGCCGAGTTCACCGTGCCCGACCAACCGGGCAAGACATTCCGCGCGCAACTGGCCCGCTCGTCGGGTTCGGTCGATCCTGAATCGGGCGCGATGCTGGTGCAGCTTGTCTATGACAATCACGCGGGCCTGCTCAAACCGGGCGCCTATGCGCAGGTTACCTTCGATTTCGGCACCAGTCAGCCTGCGGCCGCAGGCGCGGTGCGCATCCCGGTCAGCGCCTTGCTGTTCCGCCATGAAGGCTCGGCGGTGGCGCTGGCCGACGCGCAGGGGCGCGTGCGCATCAAACCCGTCACCATCACCACCGATTTCGGCAATGAACTGGAAGTGATCGGCCTGCAGCCGAGTGATCAGGTGATTGACAATCCCGCCGATGACATCCGCACCGGCGATAGGGTGAAGGCCACGCTCCAGCGGAAAAATGCCCATGCGTAAGGCCCGGATTATGGCGGCAATGCTGCCGCTGCTGGCATCGGGCTGCTCGATGGCGCCGTCCTATACGGCGCCCCCGGTGGCGCCTGCTCCGGCCGCGTTTAAGGAAACGGGCATGTGGACCCCGGCCACGCCCGCCGACGCCATGCCGCGCGGGGCATGGTGGCGCGTCCTGCCCGACCCGGTGCTGGACGCCCTGGAACAGCGGATCGAGAAGGACAGCCCCCGTCTGGCCATCGCGCTTGCCCGCTATGATCAGGCCCGCGCGCTGAGCCGTCAGGCGCGCGCCGATCTGCGGCCCCGCGTCGACGCCAGCGGCCGCGCCCTGACGGCACGCGCCATGTCTCCGGCCACGGGCGGCCACTACGAATATGATGATTATGCCGTGGGCGGATCGGCGGCCTATGAGGTCGATCTGTGGGGCCGCATCCGCAATCAGGTCTCGGCCACGCAGGCCGAGGCGCAGGCCAGCGCCGCCGACCTTGCCGGGGCGCGGCTGAGCCTTCAGGCCGAATTGGCCGAGAATTACATCCAGTTGCGCAAACTCGACGCCCAGCTCGATCTGCTGAGCCAGACCAAAACGGCCTATGCGGCGGCGGTCGATCTGACCACCAAGCGCTTTGAAGGGGGCGCGGCCAATGAGGCCGACGTGACGCGCGCGCGCACCCAGTTCAAATCGGTGCAATCCGAAATGGCCCAACGCAAGGCCGATCGCGCGCTGCTCGAACATGCCATTGCCACGCTGGTGGGCGAACAGGCGTCGGGCTTTGCGATTGCGCCTGTCGCCGCCATGCTGACCCCGCCGCAGGTTCCCGCTTCTGCGCCTTCGCTGTTGCTGCAACGCCGCCCCGATGTGGCCGCGGCCGAGCGCCGGGTGGCGGCGGCCAATGCCAGGATTGGCGTGGCAAGGGCGGCCTTCTTTCCCCAGATCACGCTGGGTGCGTCGGGCGGGTTTGAAACGACCGCTGCCTCGCTGCTGAGCGCGGGGAGCAGTGTCTGGGCGCTCGGCCCCGCGCTGGCGGCCATGCCGATCTTTGACGCAGGTCGCCGCCGCGCCGGGGTGGCCTACGCCCGCGCCCAATTTGCCGAGGCTTCGGCCAATTACCGGCAGGCCACGCTCAACGCCTTTCGCGAGGTTGAAGACCAGCTCGCTCTGGTCAACCGTCTGGCCGAAGCTTCGGCGCAGCAGAGCGAGGCCGTGGTGGCCGCCGCGCGCACCAACCAATTGGCCAATATCCAATACCGCGAAGGCGCCGTCGATTACCTTCAGGTCGTGACCGCGCAGGCCGCCGAACTGCAGGCCAGAGAGGATCAGCTCGCCCTTGAAAGCCGCCGCCTGATCGCCAGCGTCGGCCTGATCCGGGCGATGGGGGGCGATTGGGGGTCATAAAACCGCCGCGCCTTTCCAAAACGGTGGCGGATGCGCCGGTGGCCGATTTTGTGGTTAGACGCCGAAGGCGCGTAAACGGCCCTCGACGTCTAACCAACAGCCGCTGTGTCAATCGCCGGGGCCGGGCGAGCGGCCTATAGGCCCATTGTCACCTCGGTGTCAGAAATCGGGGGGATTCCGACAGGTCCGGCCCCTTGTCCGGTTTGACTTGCGGCATTCAACTTTCCTTCCGCCGCCGGCCTTGCCTTTTCGGGCCGGGCCAGCGGCGGAAAGCCAAAATCACCTCATGCGCAGCCATGTTTTCGCGCGCCGCCGCCCTGAAGGCAAACGAATATTATTGATCGTTTACCGCAATATTTCTGATGTTAAATTCGCGCTGTCACAAAATGATCTGGGCGGCGGCGCGCAATCCGGCCCTGACGCGGTCCATCACGCCCGCATCGGCCCGCGAGGAATGCACCGCATAGGCGGAATGGGAAAATTCCGGGCTTCCTGGTACGAGTATCAGCCGCCCTTCCTCAAGATAGGGCCGAATGAAGCCTTTGCGGAAATAGCCGCTGCCCCCGGCCGCCAGAATATATTCCAACGCCAGCGGACCGTAACTGATCGACATCACGGCATTGGGCTGATCGGGGAAAGCGGCCTGATAACTGGCGGAAAATTCCTCGCCCCAATCGATCTGCACATGATCCTCGGGCGTCAGTTCGACCGAGGTCGGCGTGGTCCTGACCAACACCAGCTTTTCCTCAAACAGCAGTTCGGCCACGATACCGGGGCGGCTGGGCGCGGCATAGAGCACGGCCACATCGAGCGTGCCATCCTGCACCTGCTCCATCAGGCGATCAGCCGTGTCGATCTGCGTGCTGACGGCAATATCGGGACATTCCCGGCGCATCCAGATCAGCCAGTGTCGCAGCAAGGGGCTCCACAGGCTAAGCTCCGCGCCGATGGTCACCACCGTCTGGCGCCCCGGCGGCAGCGCCACCGCGCGCTGGGCGCGGGCCCAGACCTGCACCAGCGTGGTGGCAAACCGCTGGAACTGTTCGCCCGCGGGCGTCAGCTTTGCCCCGGCCTTGTTGCGGATGAACACCGGCCGTTCGAGCTGCTCCTCCAGCACCCTGATCCGTGCGCTGACGGCGGTCTGGGTCAGATTGAGGTTGTTGGCCGCGCCCACAAAGCTGCCCGTCTTGACCACCTCGAGGAAAGTGCGGGCGATGCCTATATCCATCCCATCATCATCCTTATGTCAAATTCGATCAGTGCAATATTTTGATTGGCATTAGCATAGAATGGCCCCGCCACAAAGTACCGCGTCAGGCGCGCCAGCCATTTCGGCCACGCCTGGACAAGGCGCAAAAACTTGATGGGTGAACCGCAAATATTGGCATTGGATGGTAAATTGCGGGACGGCTAGATCCTGTCGAAAAGGGACAGGTGTGATGGCCTTGGTAAAGATATATATCAGGATATGCAAAGGTTTGGCTGCATCGTCGGGCGCGATGATCGCCACGGCCCTGCTCGCTCTGGCCACAGCCGCAATGGCGCTGATCCAGCGATATTTGGCTCTTGCGGATACCGCTCTCTATGCCTTTGTCATTCTTGCCATGTCTGCCGCGATCTGGATCATGGCCGGACGCGACAGACCGGCCGAATAAGGCTCTCGCTAGGAAGGCCAAAACAGATTTTGGCATAAAATCATAATACTGCATTTTATTTGCTTATTCCATTCAAAATTTTGCTTTTGCCCAAACCCCATCCCCACCGCTAGTGGCCCGCCTCGATCCCGAGGGCGGCCCGGCACACGGCCGGTTCGCCCGTTGGGAAGTGCATCCAGCCCAAGCGAAACATCACCCCATGTGGCCGCCCCAGCCCTTGACCATTGACCGCCGCAAACTGCTGTTCTCTTTCAGCAGTTTCGTGGCCGCCGCGATCACTCTGGCCATTGCCTTTGCCGCCAGCCTGCCGCGCCCATGGTGGGCTTTGCTGACCGTCTATGTCACGGCCCAGCCCATGGCGGGCGCCTTTCGGCCCAAGGTCATTTATCGCCTGACAGGCATCGGGGTCGGCGCGATCACCGCGCTGGCGGTTGTGCCCAATCTCCAGAACTCGCCCGCCTTGCTGGTGCTGGTGATGGCGGCATGGACGGGCCTGTGCATTGCCCTTGCCGTGCTGGACCGCAGCCCGCGCGCCTTTCTGTTTCAGATGGCCGCCTTTTCCAGCGCCGTCATCAGTTTTCCCTATCTCGACGATCCGGCCAGTATTATCGACACAACCATTGCGCGGGTGGAGGAAATGGCGGTTGCCATTCTTTGCGTCACGGCGGCCCATGCGCTGTTTCAGCCATGGCGCGCCATCGACCCGATCCGCGAAAGGGCCCGCACATTTCTGGCCGATGCGGCCGCATGGTGCGCCGATGCCATCGCCATGGGAAGCATCGCGGCCGAACCGGCCCACCGGCGCAAACTGGCCGCCGATGTCACCGAAATCGGCATGATCGCGCTGCATCTGCCTTTCGACGATCCGGCCGCCCCCACCACCCGCGCCGCGATCAGGGCGCTGCAACATGAGTTGACCGAGATCCTCCCGCTGGCCTCGGCGGCAGCAAACCGGCTCGCGCTGCTCGATGTCGGGGGCGGTTGCGGCTCGCCGCTTATGGCTTTGCGCGAAGGGATGGCCGAATGGCTGGGCCATGCCCGCGCTGGGGATGAGGCATGGATTGCCCAAGGCGAAGCCCTCGCGCGCCTCGCGGGCCAAAGCCCTGAACCGGGCGCGCATCCCTGGACCAATCTGCTGCGCGAAAGCGCGGCGATGCGCATGGGCGCGATGGTGACCGCGCTGCTGCGCGCCCATCGCCTTACCGCCGCATTGGGGGAAAGAACGCCCGATCTGTCGGATTATCGCACCGACCGCTTTCCGCTGGCCCGCGATCACGGCATCGCGGCCATGGCCGGATTGGCCACGGCAGCCGCGATCATGCTCTATTGCGCGGTCTGGGTGCTGCTGGCCTGGCCCGCCGGTTCGGCCACAGCGGCCTTTGCCGCGCTGATCACCTGCTCCTTTGCCGCGCAGGACGATCCCGCCCCGGTCATCGGGCGCTATCTGATGGCAACCTTGCGCAGCTTTCCGCTCGCCGCGCTTTATCTCTTCGTGATCCTGCCGCGGGTCGACGGGTGGTTCATGTTGGTGCTGACGCTGGCGCCCGCCCTGATCCGCATGGGCTATATTCAGGCCGATCCGGCACGTTCCGCGCAGGCCTTGCCGATGTTCTCCTGCTTTATCGTCGCCATGGGCTTTCTGGCCCGGTTTCAGGGCGACTTTGCCGTCTTCATCAACACTGGGCTGGCCCAGATCGGCGGGATTGTGACCACGCTGGCCGTCACGCGCCTGTTCCGCTCGGTTGAGGCGCAATGGAGCCTGCGGCGGGTTCTGTCGGCCAACTGGTCCGAGATGGCCCGGCTTGCCGATATCCGCCGCCCTTTTCGCGCCGGTGACTGGAACGCGAGGGCAACCGACCGCATGGGCCAGATCGCCGCGCGCATGGCGCTCTCCTCCTCGGCCGGACCGGTCGATGCCGCCGATGCGCTGGCCGATCTGCGGATCGGGCGCAATGTCCTGCCGATACGCGGCGCCCTGCCCCATGTGCCCCATGCCGCGCGCCACCGTCTGGGGGAAGTCCTCGCCATGCTGGTCGAACTGTTTCGGCAGCGCGGGATGACCGGGCAGGAATTGCGTCCCGCAAACGCGCTGTGCTCGGCCATTGACGCCGCACTGGCGGCGCTGCTGACGCTGAGTCCGGAGGGACATCGCCAATCCGCGCTGGCCGCGCTGGTGGGTATGCGCTGCAACCTGTTTCCCGATGCCGCGCCGCCCCATCTGGAGGCTGCCCCATGATCGAGGAAGTGGTCCTGCTGGGCATCTATGCCCCTGCCGCGCTGGTTTGGGCAGTGCTGGCGGTCGTGGTGGTCTGGCTGACTCGCCCCGCCTTGCTGCGCCTGCCGCTGGCCCGCCTCGTCTGGCAGCCCGCTCTGGCCGAAATCACCCTGTTCATTGCCGTCTGGTGGGGGCTGTCCGTTCTTGCCGACACATTCCTCCCAGCGTGGATTGCGCATCACCCATGATACATCGAACCAACCTTATCCGCTCGATCGGTACGCTTGCGCTGATTTCGGCCATTCTTTTCGGCATTTATGCGCTGTGGATGCGCTATCAGGTCGAACCGGTGACGCGCGACGGCAAGGTGCGTTCCGACCTCGTGCCGGTGGCGCCCGATGTTTCGGGGCTGGTGACGCAGGTGGCGATTGCCGACAATCAGAACGTGCGCAAGGGACAGGTCCTTTTCGTTGTCGATCCGCCGCGATACCGGCTTGCCCTGGCGCAGGCCGAGGCGACGTTGGCCGATCAGCGCGCCGCGCTGGCTCAGGCCATCCGCGAAGATCAGCGCAACCGCGCGATGCCCGATGTCGTCGCCGCCGAAACCATCGAGGAAGGCCGCACCAAGGTCGAGACCATGCGCGCAGGGCTGGCCCGCGCGGCGGCGGCCCGCGATCTGGCGCGGCTCAACCTTGAACGCACCGCCGTGCGCGCGCCGGTCGACGGCACCGTCACCAATGTCTCGATGCAGCCGGGGATCTATCTGGCGGCGGGCAAACCGGCGCTGGCGCTGGTGCATGGCGCGTCTTTGCGGGTTGAGGGCTATTTCGAGGAAACCAAACTGCCGATCATCCATCCCGGCGATCCGGCCAGCGTCTGGCTGATGGGCGTGCGCGACGAGATCCGCGGCCATGTCGAGAGCATCGCGGGCGGGGTCGAGGATCGCGAGCGCAGCGGCGGCGAGGCGCAACTGGCCAATGTCAATCCCGCCTTCACCTGGGTCCGCCTTGCCCAGCGCATTCCGGTGCGCATCGCCATCGACAAAGTGCCGGCGGGCGTGCGCCTGATCCCCGGCCAGACCGCAACGGTCGAGGTCCATCCGCGCGCCGATGGACGCATCGTGCATAGGAGCCTCCCGTGGTGAGGCGGGCGCTTTGCGTTCTGGCGCCGGTCCTGCTGGCCGCCTGCGCGCCGGTGGGGCCCGATTATCATGGACCGCAGAGCGCGCTCGTCACCCGCCCGGCGGTCAGCGGCCCCTTCGTCTCGGCCAAGGCGGCGGTCGATCCGGCCATGCCTTTGCCGGATCGCTGGTGGCGGCTCTATGACGACCCGGTGCTGGACGGGCTGATCGAACAGGCGTTGGCGGCCAACACCGATCTGCGCGTGGCCGACGCCCATCTGGCGCGCAGCATGGCCCTGCTGGGCGAGGCCCGCGCCCGGCGACAGGTGCAGGGCGGGTTCAGCAGCGAGGTGAGTGAGCAGCAACGCTCGGCCGAGCAGGTGTTGAGCCATGTGCAGCCGCCCGAACGTCCGCTCTATGACATGGGCATCACGCTCGGCTATGACTTGGACCTGTTCGGCGGCCTCCGGCGCGGAATCGAGGCGGCCTCGGCCGAGGGCGAGGCGGCGCAGGCCGCGCGCGATCTGGTGCGGGTGGCCGTGGCGGCCGAAACCGCCCGCGCGTGGTCCGACATCTGCAACGGCGGAAGCCAGATGGCCGCGATGGAGCGGATCATCGCGGCGCAGCGCGAAGATCTGGCGCTGAACCAACAGATCGTGGCCAAAGGGCGCTTGCCCGCTTTCGAGGCCGAAAAGCGGCAGGAAGCGGTCGAGGCAAGCAACGCCCGCCTGCCGCAGATTCAGGCCCGCCGGCGCAATGCCGCCTTCCGTCTGGCAACGCTGATCGGCCGCCCGCCCGAAGAGTTCGATCCGGGCTGGTTCGGCTGCAACCGGCCCTTGGCGCTCAAACAGC